>CAZJZQ010000005.1:0-34779 GCA_964550535.1 uncultured Rhizobium sp. | reverse complement strand
CGTTGGGATGCACCATCCCAACGTGCTGCGCAGCTGCGGCATTGATCCTGATGAATATCAGGGCTTCGCGTTCGGCATGGGCGTCGATCGTCTCGCCATGCTGAAATACGGGATGCCCGACCTGCGGCCTTACTTCGAGGCCGACGTCGAGTGGATCAAGCATTACGGCTTCAAACCGTGGCTGCTGCCGACGGTGACGGGGGGGCTGTCGTGAACCTTGCCCAGGCCACCGGGATCGACGGCCTGAACCGGTTCCAGTTCGGCGACTCGCCGGAGCTGGCGGACCGGCTTGCCGCGCTTGTCGTGGCCGGGCGGAAGACGGCGACGTGCTCCGCAGCCGCGCATGGGACGGAGACAGCACCCGGCCAGCACCACGTCGTACTGGATGGCGACAAGCGCCCGGTGGCGGTGATCGAGACGGCGACCTATGACCGGGTGAAGTTCAGCGATGTCACCCCCTCCATGGCGGCGCTGGAAGGAGAAGGTGATCTTTCCTACCGCTTCTGGGCCGATGTGCATCGCAACTATTTCATGCGCGAAGGCACGTTCGCGGAGAACATGGAGCTGTTCTTCGAAGTGTTCCGCGTCGCTGCCGTGTTGGATCAAGAGTTTGCACGGAAGGCCGAAGCCGAAGCCGGCACCGAAATGACAAAGGCGCTCGCGGAAGGTTACGACACGCCCCTGATGTCGCGGCCGGATATCGCGGCGCGCGTTGCGGGCCTGCATACGGACAGCTTCGGCGCTGGCGCGCTGGATGAAACACGCCGCGCCGCCCTGATTGTCGCCGGCCGCAAGCGCGGATCAACCACGGCGGGCCTCCAGGGGCAGCCAACACGCATGGGCCGCCGCAAGGTGGTGCTCGATGGAGCCAAGCGGCCCATCGCGATCATTCGCACGGTGAATTATGAGAAGCTGACTTTCGACATGGTGACAGAAGCCCATGCGAAGCTTGAAGGCGAAGGCGACCTGTCGCTGACCGGTTGGCGCGAGACGCAGGAACGTTTCTTCCGCAAGCACATGATCTTCAAGCCGGACCTGTCGCTATGGTTCGACACGTTCGAACTGGAAGACGTTCTGGACGAACCGTTTGCACGCGCCGCGCACGCATATGTCGCAGCCGAACTCGCAGACCCCGCCAAACGTTCTGCTTCCACTTTCACTGCCGCCGAGACCAGACAATGAAATTCACCCTCTCCTGGTTGATGGACTATCTCGAAACGGATGCGGCGCTGTCCGATATCCTCGACGCCATGACGATGGCGGGGCTGGAGGTGGAGCATGTGCATGATCCGCGCGAGAGTCTGAAACAGTTCACCGTCGCGCGGATTGTTTCCGCAAAACAGCATCCGAATGCGGATCGTCTTCAGGTCTGTCAGGTGGAAACCGTGGACGGCGTGAAGGAGATCGTGTGCGGCGGGCTCAACGCGCGGCCGGGGCTTGTCACCGCCTATGCACCGATCGGCGCTTTCATTCCGGGCTCGGGCATCACGCTGGTTCCCAAGCCGGTGCGCGGCGTTGTTTCCAGCGGCATGCTGTGCTCGGGCGGCGAAATGCTGACGGATGAAGACCCGTTCCGCCTGCGCGTCGCGCGCTTTGACGACTGGTATCCGCGTGCGCAGGTGTTGGGTCTTGATGAAGAAAAGGCCCTCGCGGACGGCGGCATCATCGAACTGCCGGACGATGCGAAGATCGGGGCGCCCGTGGCCGAGGTGCTGGGCGCCAGCGATCCGGTGGTCGATTTCGAGGTAACGCCCAACCGGCCCGACTGGCTCGGCGTCGTTGGCATTGCGCGCGATCTCGGCGCGAAGGGCGTGGGCAAGTTCAACCTGCGACAAGTGGAGCCAGTGAAAGGCAAATTCCCTTGCCCGGTTGCGATCACGCTGCCCGCGCCGGACGCTTGCCCCGTCTTCGCAGGCCGCCTGATCCGGGGCGTGAAGAACGGGCCGTCGCCGAAATGGCTACAGGACCGGCTGAAGGCCATCGGCGTCAATCCGAAGAACATGCTGGTGGATGTCACCAACTATATCTCGTTCGACCGGGCGCGGCCGCTGCACGTCTATGACGCCGCGAAGCTGAAAGGCGGCGTTGTCGCGCGGCTTGGGATCGCGAGCGACAGTTTCGAGGCGCTGGACGGCAAGACGTATGAAAATCTTGAAGGCATGTGCGTCATCGCGGACGATAGCGGCGCCATCGGCCTCGGCGGCGTGATGGGCGGGGCGTCCACGGGGTGCTCGGCCGAGACGACGGACGTGTTCATCGAAAGCGCGTGGTTCGATCCCGATCTCACCGCGCGCACGGGGCGTTCCACGGGGATAATTTCGGACGCCCGTTTCCGGTTCGAGCGGGGCGTTGATCCGCAATCCTGCGTCGAGGGCATTGAGCTGGCGACGAAGCTGATCCTCGATGCGTGCGGTGGTGAACCCTCGGAAGTTCTAGTTGCAGGTGAAGCGCCGAAGGGACGTGCGCCGATCACATTCCGCACGGCGGACATGAAGCGTCTGACCGGCGTGGATATGACGCCAGCGCGCATGAAGGAAATTCTGACCGCGCTTGGTTTCGATCCCGGAAAAGCGGGCGCGCAGGACGCGACGTGGACGGTGAGCGTCCCGACTTTCCGTCCGGACATGGAAGGCTCGGCCGATGTGGTCGAGGAACTGATCCGCATCGAGGGCTTCGACGCCCTGCCCGCTGACTCGCTGCCGCCCGTTGATGGACCGGTGCGGGTTGTCGTGACGCCGCTGCAAAACCGCGTGCGAGCAGCGCGGCGCGTGCTGGCGGCGCGCGGCTATCTGGAGACGGTCACCTGGTCGTTCATGGAGCGGGAGAAAGCGGCGCTGGTGGTGGACGGAAATGGCGTCTCGGACTCCCTGACCATCGACAATCCCATCGCTTCCGATCTCGACTATATGCGCCCCACCATGCTGGCGAACCTCGCCGAAGCTGCGCAGCGCAATGCGGATCATGGCGCGGAGGATGTGCGGCTCTATGAAGCTGGTCCTGTTTATCTGAGCGATGCGCCGAACGGACAACGCACGCAGGTCGCCGCTGTGGTACGTGCGCGGCCGCAACGCCATTGGCAGGGCGGCGTGCCGGCCTATGACGCCATGGCCGCAAAGGCCGATCTGTTCGCGATGCTCGCCGCGCTCGATCAGGCGCCGGAGAAATTCCAGACCGGAGCACCTGAGGGTTCACAGTGGCACCCCGGCCGCGCGGCGACACTACGTCTTGGGCCGAAGCAGATCGTAGCGACATTCGGCGAACTGCACCCGGCTTTCCTGAAAGCGCTGAAGGTGGATGGGCCGGTCATCGCGATCGAGTTGAACCTCGACGCCCTTCCCCAACCGAAAGCAAAAGCCGGCAAGACGAAGCCGGTGCTCGACAAGGCGGACCTGACGCCGGTGCGGCGTGATTTCGCTTTCGTGGTCGAGGAGAAGGTCGCGTCAGGCGATATCGTGAAGCTGGCCCTGAAAGCCGATCCAAAGCTCATCACCGCAGCGCGCGTGTTCGACGTCTATCGCGGCGCGTCGCTTGGCGAGGGGAAAAAATCGGTCGCGATCGAGATCACCGTCCAACCGCGCGGCGAGACGCTGAAGGACGAGCAGATCGAGGCGATCGCCAAAGCCGTGGTCGCATCGGTGGCGAAGGGAACGGGAGCGGTGTTGCGTTCGTAGCGCGAATACGGCCAGCCGCATCCTCAAACAATATGCGGCGGGGACGATAGATGCTGGAGGACAAGCTCCGCCAGATCGCCGCGCTCGAACAGAACGCCGGGAAGATTTGCCCCCGCAGCGGCCTCCATGTCGGTAGCCTTGTCCCCGACGACAAAGGAGCCCCCGGCCCGTATGTTCCAGTCTCTTATGGCGCGCAGAATCATGCCGGGCCTGGGTTTGCGATCAGGATGGTCCGCCACGCGGTAACGTACGTCTGTCGCCTCAGCGTGAAAAGGACAGAAGTAGAAAGCGTCGAGCCGGGCGCCGGCCGCACGCAGACGACGCTGCATCTCATTGTGGAAGCCATGCATGTCCTCTTCCGAATAGAGGCCCCGCGCTATGCCCGCCTGATTGGTAATGACGATCGCACGATAGCCAGCGTTGTTGATCGCACGCACAGCATGGATTGCGCCGGGCATCCATTCCAGATCCTCGACGCGGAAAGTGTATCCCCGGTCGACGTTCAGCACGCCGTCCCTGTCCAGAAACACGCATGGCCGATGTTCCAGTTGAGTCATGATCGAACTCCGGCTTCGCCTTCCTGCGCGTCACGCTAGATGTTCCAGTCTCGGGAAGTAATGGGCTGGGGAATGGTTGAGGCGCTTCGGCTGCCCGGTCCAGTATTATGAGGCGTATTCAAAGGTGTGAGACCTTTGGGCGGCCGCCTTGAGGCGCCTGGCGAAGTAGCCAATCGGATAGAGTTGTGCGCGGGCCTACTTGACCGCTCGCAACACGAACACGCCCGCCAGTTCGGTAGCAACAATGCCTTCCTCGGGCGCTGCTATGAAGATCATCTCCGCGCCGGAGAACCCTTCACGAATGCAGACATCGAGAATATCCCATCCCGGAATTGCGAAAACGAGCGACCCCGCCTCCGGATCCACCGGGTTCCCATGATATTCGGGCTCGGTCAGGTGCCGGATACCTCCGTCCTCCAGGACTGCTTTGATGAGCGTCTCCTCGCTCATGTAAGCGAATGGAAATATCGCAAGCATTACGCCGCCCGGCTTCAGCAACGAGGCCATACCCGAAATTCCGCCAGACAGGTCCGGCACGTGTTCGAGAACATCATTGCTAACGATCAAGTCGAAGCTTCCGGGCGGAAGTTCCGGTTTGAGAATATCACAGTGCGGCACCGGAAATATTCGGCGGCGAGCATCCTCATCGGGAGCATACTCGGTCCCCAGAGAAAACAGAAATCGTCCGCGAACAGCGGCGGCGAAGGGTGTTAGCCCCTCCAGCATCAGTATCCGGGGCCATGGGTTCGATGCTGTCTCGCGAAGCACCTGACCGAGCATTGCGCGAACGCGGGACGAACAACCGTTATAGGCAATCGTCTCGCGCCAGTTGACGCCAGTTATGTCGATTTGATCAGGCGCACACGGTCCGAACCATGGGCAGGTGAAACCTTTCTCTCGAATTGCCTGCACAATTGAGCTGATATGGCTCTCCGAATAGACCCACGGCTCCTCGCTCAGAAAAAGCTTCCACTCGGCTAGCGATCTGAAAGATCTTCGTTTGGAATGCGATTTGTCCATCGTCATTTGAGTGTTCTTGCTCATCCATCGGCGCATAAGATACGCTCCGGCCCGCCGCAAAAGACTGACATTCGTGCGCTGGTCCGCATTACGCCCAAGCGGACCTACCTGATCGCAAACCAACGGTTCATGATTTGCCGCCGCGTCATTCACCACCAGCGAATCTCCACCCATCCGGACGTCACTTACCGGATATTCGTAGCACTTCCGCGAACGCCAGAAAGAGATGGTAGAATGTCGATGCTGGCGCCGTATGTGAAACTGGCTCACCCTCGCCGTTGAATTCCTCCACCCAAAGACCCGGGGCCAGCATCCCCAAATAACGGTCAAGCAATAACGCTGAAGATGTCTCAAGGACCACTAAGGGATCCCTCCCGTCGAGGTCATGAAGAGCGACGGCAGCCTTCAGGCGCTCCGTGTTTGGCCATACGCGAGACCCCATATTCAGGGGAGTTCCGGCCTTATCGACTTCATTATAGGTAGCCGAAGTGCGCGGATCGACACCGTACCGTTCCGCGAAAAAAACGGCTGCACGTATCGTTGTTGTAAGATCAAGACCTAACAGACGTCTTGCCTGCCCCAGAATCCACGCCCATTCGAATTGGTGCCCCGGCTCCACAATCCGTCCCCGGCGTCCCGCAACCGGCCGCCAGTCCTCATCAAAGTATTCCGCAAGGGTGCACGTTATCGGGTCAAAAAAACGCCGCTCAAAGAGACTGATAAGTTCTTTCGCCAAGTCAGAGAACCGCGCTTCACCAGTCGCCTCAAATGCAACGAGCGCAGCCTCTGTGAGATGCATATGCGGATTCTGAAGCCGGTCCCCCTCGGGTGGAAATTGCACCAGAAACCCATCGCCGCTTCCATGCCGCAGGGAGGCTTCAATCGCATCAAGCGTTCGGTGGATCCAGTCACGCGATGCCATTGATCCTGTTGCCCGGTAATGCCAGGCAAAGGCGAACATGACGAACGCCAAGTCGTAGAGATCAGGTTGTGGATCGATCAACCCGCCGTCTCGCGAGACGCGTCTGGCAAAGGTTTTTCGTTCGCTCAACCAGCAGCGGTCAAGCAGGAAAGCCAAGCCGTGGTCTGCAATTTCCCTTCCCTGCGGCCAACCAAGAACTGCCGCATGCGAGAAGACGTAGATCTGGCGCGCCGTGACGCGCGTCCGCTTGAACGACACTCTTGCATCCTGGCCATCCAGCGTGAGCTGTTCGACAAATCCCCCCCGGTCACGATCCACACCCTTCGCCGCCCACAGGGGGAGCGCTTGATCAAACATCCACTGCCTGACGTCCACCGCCCTCGAAAACATTATATGCTCGCTTCCCCAAAAATCGTCATGCCGATCACCTCAGAGACCCAAAGGGGTTGGCAGATTCTCATGCGCCCTGGATATTGACGCATTCATCCATTCCGCTATGCGCCATCCGGAGCAGAATCCGATACAATGAAAATGGATGGGTTTCACAGTCAGACTTCCAAGCAGCTGAAGCGGTTCGCGCCAGTAATTATCCGCCTCTCGTGGCGATTATTAAATTAAACAGAGCAGACTCAAGACATGAGCCAGCGTACCGACGAAGCAGAAGCTCACGCTCAACGTACCGAAGCCGTACTTTCCGAGCCCCAGAAACGCGCCGACATTGAAATCAAACGGTTGGAATCCGAGCTGAACGAGGCTCGCTCCGCTAGCAGAGAGCGAATTGAACAGCTCAAAACCGACATGCCTCAACAGCGTGACTTTACTCAACCCGGGATCAGCGAGATTGAGGTCAGCCGCGACAGATTTGTCATGGGAGCTCAAGAACTTGAAGGCCACCTGAATTTGAGCCCGCAGCAAGCCGCCGCGCAGAAGGAGGCTCTCGGAGAGAGGCTGACAGTCAATGAACAAGAGGCTACCCGCGTTATGCTGGAACAGAGCGTCAAGCACCCCGGCGCGCGGGAGAACGATCTGAGCGCGACACGCGGAGCCTGCCGCAAGCGCCGTTCAACAGCTCAGCGCTTGATCCGCGCGGCCTGGCGGAAGCCTTGGCTGCAACCCTTGTATGATAGCCTGCAAATACCGTGGCTGACCGTTCGTTTCGGCCTCCCCGGGGCGCTTCGCATATTGCGCAGAACGGCACGATTGCGCGCGTCGCGCTTGTTCGATGTTTCGTATTATCTCGACCGGTATGACGATATTGATGCTTCGGGTATGGATCCGGTGCTGCACTACATCGCCTATGGGGCCCGCGAAAATCGCGATCCATCAGCGAACTTCAGCACGCGTGCATATCTGGCCAGATACCCCGATGTAGGAGAGAGCGGAATCCCTGCGCTTCTGCACTATGCGTTGCACGGCCGGCAAGATCGAAGGATCGCGGATTTCGCACAATCGCAGGACGGCGCCGGAAACCTCTCCGCATTGAACCCCTACTTCCGTCGCCCTGACGATATGGTTGCAGTTGAGGCAGCGCGCGGCGAAGAGTTTCTGGCCCGCCACGGCCTTCTTGGGGACGCCCCGGACTTTATGGCCGCAATTGACGAGATCAACAACATCGCGCCCGACGGCGCGCCGCTCGCCCCTGCGGCCAGCATAATTGTGCCTGTCTATGGTCAGCTTGCCTATACGCTGAACACCCTGCACTCTCTCGCGCAGCACAGCAGCATCCACACCTTTGAAGTAATCGTCGTTGATGACTGTTCGCAAGGCGATGTAGCGCAGCAGCTCTCCCAAATTCCGTGGATCCGGCTTGAAACACTGCCGGTGAACCAGGGTTTCGTGATGGCTTGCAACCATGGCGCGACACTCGCAAACGGGCAGTACATAGTCCTTCTGAACAACGACACACGCGTCGTAGGCGGCTGGCTTGACGAGCTTCTCGATACATTCTCGCGACGCCCGGAAGCAGGTCTCGTGGGATCGAAATTGTTTTACCCCGATGGCAGCCTGCAGGAATCAGGCGGCATCCTCTGGCAGGACGGCTCGGCCTGGACATACGGGCGTGGGGACGACCCCGGGCGGCCTGAATACTGCTATGCGCGTCAGGTTGATTACGTATCTGGCGCCTCGATCGCGATTCCGACCAGCCTGTGGAACGCGGCCAATGGGTTCGACGAGTATTTCAGGCCAGCGTATGGCGAGGATAGCGACCTCGCCTTGAGAATTCGCCACGAATTGGGGCGAGAGGTCTGGGTGCAACCATTATCCCGCGTCATCCACTACGAGGGAAAGACTTCGGGTACGGACGTCCGCCATGGCGTCAAAGCTCACCAGATCACCAACGCCGAGAAGCTGCGCATGCGCTGGGCGGACGTCCTTGCTCGCCACCGGCCAAATGCGGTGAAGCCCCTGCTTGAAAAGGACCGCATGGCCCGTCGGCGAGCGCTTGTCATCGACGCCATAACACCCGAAATCGACAAGGATGCAGGTTCGCTGACCTGCTTCGAGATCATGCGGGCGCTGCAGGCGAACGGCTACAAGGTCAGCTTTGCGCCACAAACAAACATGCTGTTCCTGCCAGAGAGATCACAGATTTTGCAGCGGCACGGTATAGAGGCGCTGTATGCGCCTTACTCCACCCCGCTTGCGCAGCATCTCGAAATGCACGGAGACGATTATGATGTCGTGGTGATCTTCCGCGTCGGCATCGCGGCCAAGTGCCTGCCTGATGTAAAGCGGCATTGCTCACGCGCGCGCATCATATTCCACACATCCGATCTCCACTTCATCCGCGAGATGCGGGCGGCGGAACTGTCGGGCAGCACAGCTGAAAAGCTCGCCGCAAATCGAACGCGCGACCAGGAACTGATGATCATTTCCGCAGCCGACGCCACCATCGTCCATTCCACCTACGAGCAGGAAGAGTTGGCGAAAATCCGCCCTCGAGCAATTGTTCGTGTGTTCCCCTGGATTCTTGACTCACGCCCCGTGAGCGCAGGATTCGCCGAGCGTAACGGCATCGCCTTCCTGGGCGGGTATGGGCACTCGCCCAATGTCGATGCCGTGAAATACTTCATTGAGCAGGTATGGCCGCTGGTGCAGGCACAGGTTCCCGAAATGAAATTCATCATCGCGGGTAGCCAGATGCCGCCGGAACTTGCGGCCTTCGATGGCCAAAACAATATTGAGGCCCGCGGCTTCATCCCGGATCTGGATAGCTTCTTCGAGGAGATTCGGCTGACCGTTGCTCCGATCCGTTACGGGGCCGGCATCAAGGGAAAGGTAGCCATGTCATTGGCGCATGGCGTCCCCGTGGTCTGCACGCCCTGCGCCGCGGAAGGCATGGCGCTTGGCGACGGCAGCCAGGTACTGATTGCAGAAGAACCGGGCGCGCTCGCCGGAGCAGTGATTAAACTGTACCAGGACAGCAGGCTTTGGGCCGCCATGTCGCGCAACGGACAGGAGTTTGTTGACGCTACCTATGGAACCCGCCTAGGTCATCGCATTATGGGCGAGATTATAACGGCGGCGAAAGGCTGAGGCTGACCGTCGATCCATGGTTTCGCGACAGGACCGCACCTTCCGAAAAAGATTTATCGGCATTGGAGCCAGTATCCGATGAAAGAATGTTCCAAATCGATTGCGCGCCGTATCAAGGATCAGCGCTATGCGTTGCGCTACCTGAAGGGTAAGGGCGTGGATATCGGCGGCCGCCCCGACCCGTTGACTCTCTATCGCGAACTGTTTCCGCTCATCACGGATCTGAAAACATGGGATATCGAGGATGGCGATGCCCAGTTCATGGCCGGCATTGAGGATGCAACCTATGATTTCGTCTTCTCAAGCCACTGCCTTGAGCACCTTCGTGACCCGATCGAAGGGCTTCGGAACTGGTTGCGCGTGCTCAAACCGAACGGCCATCTAATCATAACGATTCCGGATGAAGACCTCTACGAACAGGGCCAATGGCCATCCACGTTCAACCGTGACCACAAGCACTCCTTCACGGTTCAGAAGTCAAACTCCTGGTCCCCGGCATCGATCAATGTGTTTTCGCTGCTGACATCTCTTGGGCCGGCGGCGGACATTCGGAAGGTGGAAGTGATCGACGACGGCTTCCGCTATGACTTGCCGCGCTTCGACCAGACTCTGACCCCGATCTGCGAAGCCGCAATCGAGATTATTGTCCGCAAGCGCCCGCAGGCGGAACTGTCTGCGGGCGGCCGTCTCCCGTCCCAGCAGCAGCCCGAAGCCGAGATGCGGGGATATTTTAATCAGTACCGGCACGATCAAAATGCACTGAAAACGTCGCACTTTACGCATCCGTTATTTGGCGACGAAAACGATCTGTAGGCCCTAACCGGCAATCCACGCGAAAGCGCCTTCGCTCGTCAAGCGCGCTGGCAGGACCAATCCTTCGTGCTTGCTCAGCGCCCTCACAACCTCCTGGCGCCGGCTGGGCTCCGTAAGAAAGAAGAGGAAGCCGCCGCCCCCGGCTCCTGACACCTTGCCGCCCAGCGCACCTGCGGATTTCGCTGTTTCATAAATTTCATCAATAAACGAGTTGGCGATGCTGGCTGCCGTCTTCTTCTTGTTCGCCCATCCATCCTCAAGAATCGCCGCCAAGTCTTTGACATGCCCCCGGAGCAGCGCTTCCTTCATTTCAAATGCACCGCGCTTGAGCGCGTGCATGGCGTCCAGCGATCGCTGCTCGCCTTTACGGATGCTGGCCGATTGCGAGCGAATGATCGTCGCACTGTCACGCGATACGCCAGAGAAGAACAGCACAAGCGAGCTTTCCAACTCGGCCAACGTCGCGCGCGGAATGCGTAGCGGGTTGACGAGAACCTTATCTCCTGGACCGAACTCGATGAAGTTCACCCCTCCGAAAGCAGCCGCGTACTGGTCCTGCTTGCCCCCCTCCTGCGCGAGATCCACCCGCTCAATTTCATAGGCGAGGTGAGCGACTTCATAGGGGCTTAAAGGAGCCTGCAACAGCAGCCGGAAAGCTTCAACAAGCGCAACAACCAAGGCCGACGACGTGCCCAGACCAGAGCCCGGCGGAACATCCGCATGCGTGTAGATCGTCGCTGATAGCGGCGCGCCATCGTTGAAGAGAGCGCACATTCGGTTATAGACGCCCTTTGCGAGTAGATGAGGGTCGCCGGGCACAATATCCAGCCGGGCCGCCGCAACCTCCTCCGCTGCTTTCAGACGATCATTCTGTACAAAACAGGCGAGACCGTCCGAGCGGCGTTCAATGGTGACGCTGGCATAGAGATCCACGGTCACGTTTAGGACAACGCCGCCATAGGTTTCGGAGTAGGGCGCGACGTCCGTGCCCCCTCCAGCCAAGCCGAGCCGCAGCGGCGCGCGCGCTCGTACAACGGTGTGTTTCATGGCTTGCCTCTGTCTGAGCAAGAGCGCGCAGGCGCCGATGTTTGATTTCGCACATCAACCATAACAAGCCTCGTTTCCAGCACTGGCCGCGAGCCGATTCAGCGCACCAGACCGGCGCGCCGCTCCTGCTCTTTCACGACTGCTTTCATACTTTGCATATCCCCCGGCCGAAGAAGCGCTACGGACAAATCGCACTGCGCCGCCATGGCGGCCGCGCGCCGTTCAGCGGCGATCACGATAGAAATGGCCGTTGCGGGTAAACCGTGATCGAAGACCACTCTCGCACAAGCCGCATCGCCGTTCTCCGGCGCCACAATAGAAATCCCGCCCGCGCTTTCATCGTGACACGTTGAAAGCAACGTTATTGTTCGCTCAACATACGCGCCCTGCTCAAGCAACTGCCGCAGACCATACTCGACATCCGCGGCGGAGAATCGGTCAGGATCGGCGATCAAGGAGACGGAATGCCCCCGCGCATTCAACCACAACACAGCCTCCAGCGCTCCCGATAAATCGTCCGTCCCGGCCTCCTCCACACACCGGCCGCACAGCCACTCATAGTCGAGCAAAACGTCTAGATGGCGACATCGCGACAGGATCTCACGTTCTGCTTCAGCATAAGTTTCAGGCAGGCCGATATCCAGAAAGTAGCCCTCGAACGCTTCGCCCCTGAGCCGTCCAGATGCGGCCAGCCTGGGGAAAACATCGCGCTCGATTGATGAAGGGCCATCAATCAAGCCCAGCAGCGCATCCCGTCGCAGAAAATACAGTCCTCCGTTAATGAGGGCGGGGCCGGTCTGAGTTTCGTTCTTCTCGTGAAAGCATGTGATCGTCTCGCCCCGGAGACTGACCGTCCCATAACGCGCAGGATCGGGAACTTCACGCAGCGCGATTCTGCCGTCCATCCGGGGATCTATGCGCGACGCCAAGCGGCGGTAGTTGATCTCGAAATAAGAATCGCCGTTGCCTAGGAGGAACCAGTCGACGAGCCGGCCGGCCGCCATGGCCAAGGCCCCACCCGTACCCTGTGGCGACGATTCGCGTATGACCGTGACGAACGCTTCACGTATTCGCTTGCCATTATAGGCCATTTCAAACTGGTCGCCGAGATGCCCAGCAAGCAGCACGATATCCGTGAAGCCATAGCGCGCCGTCCGGTCCAAAAGGATATCAAGAAAGCGCACCCCCGGCGCGATTTCCAACATGGGCTTGGGCGTATCGTTGGTTAGCGCGCCAAGGCGAGTTCCTTTTCCGCCAACGAGAAACACGGCCTGCTCAAACAGCATCAGCTATTCCTCCTCAGGCGCTCTCTGCTTGGCGCCGGCGCATACACGGCCAAGCACCAGACGGTTGGTTTATCCCTATTGCTGACCGGCCCGCATCCGCAAGCTACACTCGCAATATGCTCACCCGCCCCAAGATAGGGATGACAGCGAACGCGGAAGCATGGCAAGCGGCGCGGGAGCGGTGTTGCGCTCCTGACGGGGCGCGGGGCTGGCGCTTTAGGCTGGCGCTTTCTGCCTTGGCGGGTCGACCGGGCCGTCGACGCTGACCATTCTGGCGCTGGGGCAGTCGCCATAGCAGACCTTGCACGTCTCGATTTCAGAATGACGCCGCGCATCGAACAGGTCGCCGATCTCCTGCCGCCGCGCGTCGGCGAGCACTTCCGAGAGCGATTGGCGGGCGAGATCTCCAATCGGCAGTTTCTTCGAGAAATCGTTGCAGCAAACAACGACTTCGCCATTCCAGTCCACGATCAGGTCGTTGAGCGTGGGCCGCGAACATTGAATCGGCTGCGGATCGAACGACAACTCCCGGAAGCGGCCGGCGGTGTCGATGCTGCATCGGTTGGAGAGGCCATGGAAGACGACATTGATCGCTCCGCGGTCGCGGAAATAGCGGTCCATCTTGGCCTTCTCTTCGAAGTTCGCCCGGCTGAGTGGAACGGTGACGTGCACCTTGCCCGCGAAGTCCTCCATCAGCATGTCGATCTTCTTCAGGACATGCCTCAGACGCAGCGGCCGCATGATGTCGTTGTAAACATCCTCGCGGATCGATTCGATGTGCAGCGCCACGACAGAGACCAGCGATGACAACTCGGCATGGCGCGGGCGGTTGTAGGCCGCGCCGTTTGTGCTGATCGCCAGCGATGTGTGCGGCAGGACCTTTCTGGCGTACTCCGCCCGCGCGACAACCCAGGGATCGGCCAGACCATCGCCAAACAAGCCGAAACCGAGGTGGCGCCCGCTGTGATTGGTCTTTTCTGCGATCTGGTCGATGATCCGCTGGAACAGGCCCATCGGCATCGGGGCGCGGTCGAGATGATCGGTCTCGCCCTTGTTGGTGGGGCAGTGAACGCAGGACGCGTTGCACAAGCCAGTCGTACCGATGATGATGTTGCCAAAATCAAAGGGCTGGGGGCTGGGAATCGCTGCGGCTTGTACCGGAGACATCAGGGCCGAAGCCCGGCCCCGGATCTGGCGCAGCCGGCCGACAACGCCGGGTGACAGAAAATCAAGCAGAACACGCTTCATGACGTCGTCCCTGATTATGGCGCATGCAGCAGTTTCAAGGGTTGTTGCACAGGCAGACCGTCGCGCCAAACCGGAATTCCCCCGTTAGCGCCGTGGCGCCGTTCCGCGAAATAAAAGCGCTGTTTCTTCAAGCGCCAACCAATTTCCTGCCCCAGCAGGTTCCATTGGAAATGGTTGGATGCCATTCTGACCCGGAACCTGGATTCCGCTGGAATTGCGACAGAGTCATTCAACATCGCGATGCGGCTGATCAGGGACTTCCCCCGCAGGATTTGGAGACGGGCGCCGGGCCTTGTCCGTGCGCCGGTGGAAGCCGTCATCATTGATCGCCTTGTCTCGGATATGCGCCGATCCGGGGCTGCGCGGCCTGCGCCCGGGCCGCTTGTGGTGTCGGGGCTGGTGAACGAGTCACTGGGGCTTGGGCGGGCCGGCCGGCTGACAGCGGCGGCGTTGCGGCATGCCGGGTTTGATCTGGTGGAGCACGATGTGCGCCCGCTGTTCGATCTGCATAGCAGCACGCCCGGCGCTTTCCCCGTGCCGCAACCGGGCGGCGTGTGGGTGCTGCATCTCAACGCGCCGGAAGCGGTGCACGTTCTGCGAGTCCTGCGGCCGGAATGGCAGGAGCGATACCGCATCGGATATTGGGCTTGGGAGTTGGAACGCGTGCCGCCGCTCTGGGTCCGCGTGTCGAATCTGTTTCATGAGATCTGGGCGCCGAGCAACTTCGTGGCGGAGGCTCTGGTGTCGAGCGGCGTGCAGGTTCCGGTGCGTGTGATGCCCCACCCTGCGCCGATGCTGCCGGAATTGCGCGAGGTGAAGGGGGCGCCGCCCGATGCATTCACGGTGCTGGCGGCCGGCGATGTCAGGTCCAGCCCCGAACGGAAAAACCTTCTGGGTGCGGTCGATATCTATCGCGGCGCTTTCCCGCAGCCGTCTGCGGGTCGCCGGATGATCGTCAAGATATTGAAGACACCGGCGAGCAATCCCTTCGCCCGGGAGCTGGAAGCGCGCGTCAACGACCGGCCTGATATCATCGTCAGGGAAGATGATGTTGCGGCGGGCGAGATGGCGCGGTTGATCGCTTCCTGCTCCGTCGTGCTGTCGCCGCATCGGGCGGAAGGGTTCGGGCTGATGCTGGCGGAGGGGCTGTGCCTGGGCGTGCCAGTGCTGGCGACGGGATGGTCCGGGAACATGACCTTCATGCAGGACCTGCCGGAAATGCAGATCAGTTATAAGCTGGTTCGCGGAACGGATCCGTATCGCGTTTACCGGACGCCGGGTTTCCGCTGGGCGGAACCTGATGCCCGGGAAGCGATCACGAAGCTACGCAGGCTTGAGGCAGACCCCGCCTTGCGGGCCCAACTCGGCGTCCGGGGCCGCGAGGCGGCGCTGCGTCTGGTGGAACCGTGGTCCCGAGCGAACCTTGACGCCCAAAGCTGGCCTGCGTTGATCCGGACATAGGCGAATATCGCCGCCGGGCAGTGAAAGTTTGGCAATGCTTCGCATGCTATCGGCGAGCGTCTTCAATTCGCGTCATGCGCGCTTGGGCTAGCCATGCCGGGCATGGCCGGATAACCAAAATCGAGACCCTGAATTGGCCGGAGTTATGCGGGCATGAGCAAACCACTCCCTCCAGAACAAGCGATCGCCGACATGCTGCGGCTGACGGACCCGGCTTCGTCTGTGCCAAATGTGAACTCGCTCTGGCAGATGTCGAAAGACATGACGGCCATGAAGTTGAACATCAAATTCTTCGGCTACGAGCTGGCCAAGGCGTTGATGGCTTCTCTTCCGCCCCGGGCTGTGGGCGGCCCGTTCGAGATCGACATGCGGTCCAAGCCTTCGACGCAACTGGACCTCGAAGCCGACTGGACGCGCCATTGGAGCGCGGAGTTGAAACACGCGCACATCATCCATCGCAAGATCTGGGAGTATGCGTATGTGCTCCAAGTGCTGTGGCAGACGGGCAAGATGAAGCCCGGCATGAAGGGCGTTGGATTCGGATGCGGCGAGGAGCCGATGGCGTCGTACCTCGCCGCCAAAGGCTGCAAGGTTCTGGTGACGGATCTGCCGCCTGATGACCGCCGCGCCAAGGGTTGGACAGAGACCAAGCAACACGCCACCCTCGACAAGGCGTTCAAAGGCGACCTGGTGGATCGCGCGACGTTCAACAACAATGTCAGCTTCCGGCATGTCGACATGAGCGACCTTCCGGCCGACCTGAAGGACTATGATTTCTGCTGGTCGATCTGCGCGTTCGAGCATCTGGGTTCGATCGACAAGGGCGTCGCGTTTATCGAAAATGTCGTCGATTCATTGAAGCCGGGCGGAGTTTCGGTCCACACGACCGAATTCAACTTCGGCAACGACAAGGAAACGATCGACAACTGGCCCACCGTGCTGTTCCAGCAACGACACTTCGAGACCATGGCGCGGCGTCTGGAAAAGAAGGGCTGTCGCGTGCTGCCGCTCGATTTCAACGTCGGCTCTCTACCGCTTGACCGGTTCATCGACATGCCGCCCTTCCCGCATGAAGCGTCCTCGGCGGCGATGGGTCATTGGTCGAAAGACACCATGCACATCAAGCTGAGCGTCGATGGCTTCCCCACGACCTGCTTCGGCATCGCCGCGATCAAACAATAGCGCCGCGCACCATCTGATCATCCACGCCAGTTTCAGGCGAGCGCGCGTTCGAGGGTGTTGGTTGTCAGCTTGACGCCTTTTTCGCGCGGCGGCGTTTTGGTGACCAGCGACTGCCACATGCCGGCGATACGGGCCGGCGTATAGCGATCAATCTGTGTCGACGCGTGCTTCAGCAGCCGCGCCTTCTCGCCCGCGCCGGACGCGGGATCGAGCAAGATGCGCAGCGCCGCCGCGATGCTGTCGGGGCTGTAAGGGTCGGCGTAGATCGCAGCTTCACCCAGCGTTTCACGAAGCGCCGGGATATCGGACACGACCGAAACGGTGCCCGCAGCAAGAGCCTCGACCGGCGGATAGCCAAATCCTTCGGCGAATGAAGGGAAGCACGCGGCCTGCGCATGGCGGTAAAGCGCCTGCAATTCAACACGCGGCACGGCCTCAAGGTGGAAGGCCTCGCCTGACCCGATGTGCGGGGCGAGCGCGCGTTTGTCGGCTTCAAAATTCCAACCCTTGCCGCCGACGATGACCAGTTTCGGCCGGCGTGCGCCCATGCCTTCAAGCCGCTCCCAGGCGGCCACGAGGCCCGACACGTTCTTCTTGGGCTCCAACGTCGCCACGGCGATCAGATAGCCAGCCTTGCGATCATCCGGCGTCTTGGGCGCCGGAGGCTTGGCTCCTTCGGTGGCGGCCTGGCGCCGGGCGATGACGCTCCACGGGTCAATCGTAGCGGATGCCGGCTCGATCGCCGGGTCGAAGACGTTCGGGATTACGACCGAACTCATTTCCAGTTCAGGGAAAATCGAAACCAGGCTGGTGCGCGTCGCTTCCGAGTTGCAGACGAACCAGGAGTCTTCCGAACACATGCGCACGAAGCGGTGGTGTACGGAGGTGTAGTTTCCATCGCCGAGCAAGTCTGGCTCCGACACCGGGATCGCATCGTGATAGCGGATGAACTTCGCTGTCGTGGGGCTGACCTTCGCCGGGCGGGCGTCGTGAAACACGATAGCGTCGAAGCCCGCCGTATCCAGACGCGGCCGCGGCGCAAACAGCGCCAGCGTGCGGTGGAGATCGGCGATCGTCATCTGCGAATAATGCAGCGGCAGATTGGCGAGGTGCGGCTTGGCGTCAGGTCCCAGCGTTGGCGCGAAGAGGCGGCGCCAGATCGCATCCTCGAACACCCCCGGCGGAATATCGTACAGCCCATATCCAAGGCGCGACCGTACATGGGTTCGCCAACGCAACCACAAGTGCCGCTTGAGCCGGCCGCGCCGCCAGCCTGCGCCGGGCGCCTCGAACCCCGACAGGCCCAGAAGATAGTTGGCGGCGGCGAGAATGTTGTCGGACTTGCGGGCCTCGGGGCCACCACGGATGTGCGACGTCCGCTGATCGAGCGCTTCCATCAACAGGCCTTCGACGTGAAGGCCGGTATGATTGACCAGCGCATTGGCGAGGAGGCGCGTTTCCTGCGGGATGCCGGAATAGCCCAGCGACGCCATCTCCAGGCTGTAGAGCACCTTCCGCGCGCCGGACGCGCGTTCGGGCATGCTGGAGTTGGTTCCGTCCGCACCCATTCATATTTCCCCTGGAGGCCGCGATCGATGGCCCGGACCATGCCCGGGTAACCTTTTTTCTATCTGAACCGGGGCGCTGAACATTACAAGAAAACACCCGCCAGAGGGGATTGGCGAGCAGAAGCCTGCCGCGAAAGCCCGACATGACGGCGATTTCAGAAAACTTCGAGCAGGGCTGACGTGACGCGGATTTCCGCGTCCCCGGATGTCCACAGGCGGACCTCGCAAGGCGGCGAAAGCCCGGTCCCGCCCCCCACGGGCTGAATGGTGAGTTTGAGCAGGATCGACAACGGCCCGTCCGGTCCGAGGGCGATATCCGTTTGCGCCACGATATTGGGACCGGCGCCAACCTCCGCCACGGCCGAACCGGAAGCGGTGGCCGAGAGCGTCAGGATCACGCCATAGTCGCCGGGAGGCAGACGCAGGAAGGGGCCGTAGAACACATGGCCCGAGCCCTCCCCCGCCCGGCCGATGATCGCGCCTTCGTTCCTGTGCGCGCGCTCCGTCAATGTGAGCGTTGCAAGCAGTTCACCAGCGACAAGACCCGCTGCGTCCCGGTTCAACGCGCGCCATGCGGTGGGATCTGAGGCGCCGCTGGCCTCGAACAACCAGACCGCCGGCCAGAGGACATCCCCGTTGGTGCGCACGCCAAGCACGGGCCGTCCTGCTTCGACCTCGGCAACGGTTCCGGTCAGCGCGGCGTCGATGGGATCGAGCGCAGGTTCGATGCCACCGGTAAGCGCAAGGCCGCCGAAACGGCTGAACATGTGACGCATGCCATTTGCCGCCGCGTCCAGATCGGGCCGCAATCCGCGCAATGATCCGGTCAGCGCCACTTCTCCCGCCAGAGCGAGCACGCCACCGGGCGAAAGCAGCGGAATGAGACGCGCCGCAAGTTGCGCAAGACCCGCGACGCCGTTCCGGAAGGCTGCGGCGTGGGGCAGGATGATCGCGTCATATCCGCCGGTGGCTTCATCGAGACGGATCACGCGATAGCGGGAGGCAGGCAGATAGACGCCTGCCGAAAAGCGTCCGGCATTGTCCAGCGGCGCGCCATCGCCGGGAAACAGATCGCGAATGTCAGCAAGATCAATCGCGGAGAACACCTGCCCGGCGTCAGCGACAAAGGTATCGGGGTGTTCGGCAAGGATCAGCGCCCTGGGCGCGGATCGTCCGGCAAGTGTCCGGCTGAGGCCGTGGAGCAGCTGTGCGCGTTGCCAGACCCATCCAGTGCGCGGCGCTGATCCACGCTGACCGGAATGAGTGACCTTGCGCGCCCATGCGAGCCACTCCGGATTTTCCCAGTCGCGGGTGCTGGCGAGCGCAGACAAGCCGCGCTCTTTGCCGCCGTCGAGCGTGTTGGCATGCGCGAGACCGGCGAGGTCATCAGGCGGAGATGCGATCTGGTTGAGCAATATCCGGACAGCGTCCCGATCGAGATCATCTGGCGGCGACAGCACGCCTTCGGCGATCATGGACTGGATGACGTGATACTGGCTGGCGATCTCCAGCCTGCTGGCTTGTGCAGCCTCCGGATCACGAAGCCGGGCGAGCGCGGCGCGGGCGCTGCTGATATCAGCCGGAGAGTGACGCGCGGTGGTTTGCGCCTGCACGCCTGTCTGGCTGTCGGAGCGCACCACGCCGTAACGCAGGCGCGTGGTGAAGGGGCTGGGCGTCGCGGCCAGCGTCGATTCCACCATGGGCTCGAACTGGCTGTGAACAGCGCCAATGGTCACGAACAGCCTGCCGCTGCCGGGACCCCGCGCGGCCTGCCGTTCCGCTTCGATGCAAGCGCGATATGCGTCGGTCACGTGGGCAAGCGCATCTTCTTCTTCATCCGTCCGTTCGACGGGTACTGCGGGATCGCGCGCATGGCCGCTTTCGTCCCGTACCAGCCCGAACTCGAACAGGAAGAGGCCCGCCCCTGCCGCGATGTCTTCGATCCCGGCGGCCTCAAGTCCCGATGACTGCGCGACGCCGAGGCGCTCCACCAGAGTCCGGGGCACTGCGAGGCGCCGGGTGAAGCCCAGGGATGACAGGCCGCGCATCAGCGCGTGCAGCGTATCGACCCGGCATCCGGCGTAGGCGATGGAGGTGTCGCGTGGAAAAGTACTGAGCAAGTCCAGCAGGTGGGCCGCGACGTGGCCGGCGTTGTAGGCCAGTGCATCGAAGCTCTGCGCGCTGTAGATCGTATCGAGAAGCGTGTCCGCGATGGGAGAGGCGGCCGCTTCCATCGCTCCCAGCAGAGCGGCGCCCGGCGATTCGCACAGATCGACTTCCTCGATCATGTCGTCGGGGCGGCCCCACAGGTCGCGCTGTCCCGGCAGATCCGGATCACGAACGCCGTGGACGAACCGGGCGACGTCGTTCTCGATCCTTTCGGCGTTGTGCGTTTGCGTGGCGCGACGGGCGTGACCGCAATGATAGAGATTGACCAGACCCGCGAGGCTGCCCTCATCACCGCGTAGCATTTTCATGCGTTGCGCAAGGTTGTGGTCGATATGCCAGCCGAGCAACGCATCTTCGTCAAACCCGTCAATGGCGAAGAGATCGGCGCGCCTCACCAGCTGGAAATCGCCCGGGGCGTCGAACTGCACGGAGCCTTCCCCCCTTACCGTCTCGCGCAGGCGGGCATGTTCGCTCCACATGTCGCTCGCGGCGATGATGGCGCGCGGGTCGCGACGGTCGAAGGTCTCCCATACGCGTTCGGGCAGCTCGAACCGGGGCGCGCCATAGTGGCTGCCTTCCAGCATGGCGGCGAGTTCGCACAAACTGCGGCCATCTGGTACGGAAATAACGGAGTCGGTATTGGTCGACAGTATCCATGTATTCTGCGATCGCGACCGCCGCAGGGCGATGTTGCGGGCGATGGGCTCCAGCACCGGCAACGGCGTGAGATGCGCGAAGCACGCATGCACGGAAGGCCGCACGCGCAGGACGCGGACGCGTTTGCGCGCGTCCTCAGTCAGATCGTCGCGGAGAAGTTCGGGCAAGGCCGGCAGGTGATCCGGCGTGTTATAATCGACAAACAGGATTTCGCTGGTGGGCGCCGTGAGCATCTGCGCCATTGCGTTGAGGCTGATCGCGACACGCTTGTGCATGCCGTAGCCGCGCTCATCATTGCGCCCATATACGATGATGCTGATCACGAGACCGCCGCCCTCGCCTCTGTGGGCAAAGCATGCCGGAACAGAGGGGGGTAGGGTACGAGATGATGCGCCTCGCGCGGGGTGACCCGGATGTCTCCACCCGAAAGGACGTCGTCCAGCGTGGCGAAGTCAAACGCGTCGATGCGGGATACGGGCGACAGGTTGTAAACCTGAGCGTCCGCCTCCGCCGCTACAGCGGCGGCCGTGCGCCAGCTGCGCAGATGCGTTTCGCCGCCGATATTGGGCACGTGATAGCGATCGCCCACGCGCTGGTAGTCGTCGAAATAGTAATTGGGGTTCTCATCCGCGCGCGCGATTTCGAGCACCTGCCCCGTCACGCGTTCCGCGCCTGGCACGACCTCGACATAGTTGGCGTCGGCGCCAAGGAGGAAGATGTTCCGGCGGCCGAGCGTGATCGCCCAGATCAATGCATGGCTGCCGGTGGTGACCGGATGGCGGCCGAACTGGCGCGATACAGCTTGCAGCGCATCGAAATTGACGACGCGCGGATCGGCGCCCAGCGCGCCCAGCTCCGTGATGAGGTTCTGGCGAAGGAGGAAGGCTCCGGGCGCGGGCGCCGTTCGCTCCGCGATCATCCGGCCGATGGCCTCGGCATGGTGGAGGCCGACGACTTCGTCCACGCAGGCGTAATGCGTGGGGGCCCAACCGATACGGTCCCAATGACGATACGCGGCGTTCATGCCGATCGTCAGGACCGGCGGCAGTTTCGTGAGATCCACGCCGCGCAGCGAGGGGCCGTTGGCGATGACAAACGCCATGGCTCCGGAAGCCGGAGGAGGGACGATGAATTGCGTGAGCAAGGCAGACCCTCCCCGATCCGTCGCCGGATAATCCGTTGCGATAACCGTTTAAACAGACGTGAACGGTGCGGCGTCAACCGCATTGACGCCCGCGCGGCTAAATCCGCGACAGAACAACGGTATCGAGCCCCACGCGCGGCTCCGGCTGGCCCTCTGCGGTTGTCTCAAAGACGAACAGAGAGCCTGATTTCGGGCTGGCCGCGAGCTCTGCGGGAGACAGCCCGTCCCGCGCGGATGTGACGAACAGCAGGTTGCGCGCAGGGCCACCAAAAGCCGGGCAAGAGGGCTGGGGCGCGGCGACGTCTATCGAGGCGGTGATGCGGCCATCAGGAGCCAGGCAGGCCACGCGCGCGCCGCCCCAGAGCGCGGTCCAGTAATTCCCGCCAGCGTCGGCCGTGGCGCCATCGGGAGATTCGCCTTCGAAACGCGCGAACAGTTCCATGCGCCCGGGCACGCCCGCTGCGCCGTCATAGGGCGCTGAATAGACCTCACCCGCCGCCGACTCCGCCAGGAACATGCGCTTGGCGCCGGGTGTCCAGGCGAGACCATTGGAGATGTGCAGACCACCAAGCACAGCGCCGGCGCCGCCATCCTGGTTGAGACGATAGAGTATCCCCACAGGCATTGTGTCGCCCGAGGGGCTCGTCTCGTCCTTTCCGCCGCACCAGAAACGGCCGTGAGGGTCGGTGCGGCCATCGTTCAGACGCATGGCGGCGCCCAGCTCTGCGGGCCTTGCAAGCCACACCAGCTTGCCGCTCTCGGGTGCAAAAAGTGCGAAACCGCTCTCAAAGCCGACGAGCAGAATATCATCACGGCCCTGCACGAAAGCCAGCGCACAGGCGCGCTCCGGCGCGGGAAAGGTCGACAGGCGGAGCGAGGGCCATGCGAGGCGGTGAATACGGCGGCCGTGAATGTCCGTCCACCACACGGTCTGGTCGCTGTCCCGCCAGACGACGCTTTCACCGAGAATGTCGGCTGTCTCGATTGTCTCGATAAGACGCGCTTCGGCGGCGCGTATCATGTCTTGCCGCCGTCGATCACGAGTGTCTGGCCTGTTATCATGGCGCTGTCATCGGAAGCGAGGAACAGAGCGAGCCGGGCCACGTCGTCCGGAAGAATGCGGCGTTTGAGCGGGACGCTTTTCATCCACTCAGCCTCCGCCTCCGGCGTCAGCCAGAGTTTGAGCTGGCGTTCGGTCACGATCCAGCCCGGAGCGATTGCGTTCACGCGCACGCCAGCGGGGCCATATTCTCGCGCAAGCGCCTTGGTGAGCCCCAACAGCGCAGCCTTGGCCGCAACATAGGCCGGCATTTGCGGCGGGCCGGTCAGCGCGTTGATGGATGAGATGTTGATGATCGCACCCGAGGCCCCCATCAGCGGGATCGCCGCCTGCGCAGCGAAGAACGCCGCATCGAGGTTGACCGCCAAACCAGCGCGCCATGTTTCCGGCGTGGTGGCGAGAGGGTCGTGGCGGGTATCGTCAGCGACGTTGTTGACCAGAACCGCCAGGCCGCCAGCCTCCTGCGCAAATGCCTTGACGGCCTCGGCGAGTTGGCCGGTCTGCGTTACGTCGAGGCTGCGAAACCATGGCTTGTTCGGCGATGACGCCAGCTGGCCGCACAGCGCGGCGCCTGCGTCCGCAGCAATATCCACAAAGCCGACGCGCGCGCCCTGCGCCGCAAATGTTTCGACCAGCGCAGCGCCGATCCCGGTTGCGCCGCCGGTGATGAAAACCGGGCGGTCCCGAAGGCTTGGATAGGTTGCGGCGGAGGATGACATTGCGGCTCCCCTCACCCCGTCCCGAGAAAGCGGGCGATCTTTTCGATCGCGATGAGGCTGACGCGGCGCACCGCATCCGCCGAATTCGAGCCATTGTGGGAACCGAAAATGCAGCGGTCAAAACTGCGCAAAGGCGAATTCGCGGGCAGCGGCTCCTCCTCGAACACATCGAGCGCGGCGGAATGCACTCTCCCGGAACGCAGAGCGTCGATCAGCACGTTTTCCTGAATGACCGGACCGCGTGCGACGTTCACAACGCGCACGCCCGGTTTCAGTTTATCGACCAGAGCTGCGTTGAACATGCCGCGCGTGTGGGCGTTCAGGGGGCAGGTGAAGATCAGGAAATCAGCCTCACCGACCCGGTCTGGCCATGCGGCCGCCTCGACCGTCAGTCCGTCCACCGGCGCGAAGGCGGGATCATACACGATGACTTTCGACCCGCAGGCCAGGATACGCCGGGCGGTCGCGCGCCCAATATCCCCGAAGCCGACGATGGCGACTGTGCGCCCCGCCATCGAAATGCCGCTGGGTTTCGGCCAGCCATTGTTCAAGCGAATCTCGCGATCGATGAAATAGGTCTCGCGCGCAAGACCAAGTACGTAAGTTAGCGCCACGTCCGCAACTTCGCCGCCGAAGACACCGGGCGTATTCTCGACCGGCACGCCGTGATCGCGGAATGCGGCGAAGTCGACATTATCCACGCCGACGCCCCATTTGACCGCAGCCCGCAAGCGGCCCTTCACGGCTGTCTCGATCACGTCGCGGTTGGCCGGGTCGTCGCCGATGATCCAGCCATCGAACTGCGGCGTGAGGGCTTTGAGTTCCTCGACCGACAGCACCTGCGTCACCTGGGCAGGAACGCATTCGAGCCCCCTGGCGCGAAACGCATCCTGGAACTCATGAATCAGGCCGAGCATGGGCGGACATGTCACCAGCACGCGCGGAGTGGAAGAAGCAGACGTCATGGCTAGTGCTCCGGCAGGGTTTCGCCAGCGACAATGCGCATCAGCAGGGATTCAGCCATGAACCAGTCGGCAGGCTCGTCGATGTCCACCGACTGGAGGCGCGGCGTCGGAAACAGGATTGGCTTGCGCCCGATGCGCGCGCCGGTTTTCGCAAAGCTGTCAGCCGTGAACAGGTAGCAGACGGAATTCTCCTCCATGTAGGCCGGGAGATCCTGCGTGCGGATCAGGTTGTCGGGATCATGATTTATCGGCTGGCCGCCGGCCGTGTAGAACCGCGTGTGCAGCTCGTTCACGGTGAAGAGCGAATCCGCATCTCCCTTCGCTCGCGCATCTGTATAGGCGCGGAGCATGCCCTGGATGGTGGAAACGGCCAGCAGCGGGTTGGTGGTGTGCGTCATCAGGTAGTGATCCGACGCCACGTTCGCGACGTCGTCCCCCAGCACCAGATTCATCGAAACGAAGTCGCCGCAGATTTCCGGCTTGCGATCGCGGATCATCACGCGCCCGCCTGCCTCGCCATCATGCAAGCCATTGTCAGCGAGGATATCGCGCGCATCCGTGTTGATGACGACGCGGTCGATTTCGGGCGTCGCAAGCAGGGTGTCCAGAATCCACCGGAACAGCGGTTTGCCCGCGATCATGCGGAAGTTCTTGGACGTTACGCGCGCACTGTGCGCCTTCATCGGCAACAGCGCCGTAAGGGTCTTGCCATCAATCACGATATGATCCGTCCCGGAAGTTGAGCCTAGCGCCCGATGCGCGCTTCACTCGGCTGTCGGTCGAGCGGCAGCTCCGACGACTCCTGGTTCCGCTTTGGGCGGGGGTAGTAGTAGGACACCTTCTGCGCCTGCGAAAGCGCTCTGTGTTCGTTGTGGCCGCGATATGTGCCCCAGTACTGCATGAAGCGGAAACCGAGGATGCCGCCCGCTTCACGCACCAGCCTGCGCGCGCGCGCGGCGTCCGCCAGATCGTGCGTTGCACCGGCCAGGAAACAGCGCAGCATGTCCAAGAAATGGAAGTGCACTTCCGGCATGATGCCGCGCATGGTCAGGGCTTCGCGATAGTAGCGGCGATGCGTCTGTTGCAGCGTTTCTTCGTGGATATGGATCACCGGAGCGTCGGCCGCATAGCCGATCTTCCCCCCGCGCGCGACGATCGCCTTGGCGAGCACCATGTCTTCCAGACCGGTGACGGTTTCATCGAACCTGTGCTCGCTCCAGACCGTCCGCAGAACGGCAGAGTTGGCGTTGTTGCAGAAAAACCCTTCCTGCGGGAGCTGGCTCTCGTCGCCGAAATAGTGCGCGAAAACGCGGTGTTCTGAGAACCGGCTGATCTCGTGGCCCACCTGGCGGCCATAGACGTAATCGCACACGCCGCCGGACAACGGGCGGATCAGGTTTTCGAGCCATGAATTCGACGAGGGAATGCAGTGCGCGGAAATGAAGACGAGGATGTCGCCCCGCGCCGTCTCGCAGCCCCGATTCAGCGAGCGGCCGAACGTGAACTCGGATTTTTTGATGTGGACGATCCGGCAGCCATGGCGCCTGGCGATATCCATCGTGCTGTCGGTGGAGCCGGAATCGACGAGGATGAATTCGACGTCCGTGCCGGGCTCCAGAATCTGAGCCTTGCACGCCTCCAGCGCTTGTCCCAGCCAGCGCTCTTCGTTCAGCGCCCGGAAAATGATGCTGACATGCCGGCTGGCCACCAGATGGCCCCCTCCACACGACTGATCCTCGCGATTAATGGCATCCACATTCCGGATGCGCAACGCGAATTGTCGATAGCAGAAAGCGGCCGCTTCCAAGCACAGGCGCGATGGCCCCCATCCCAGACGATCCTGAAATACCTGTCACAAAAAGCTTGCAGGGGCGCCCAAGCCGATGATGCCGTTTTCGGTGTTTTCAGCGCCCCAAACCCGGCGCGCTACTCTTCATTCGCCTGATCCAGCGGGAGGCCGAGTTTTTCACGGCGGCGGGCGCCTTTGAGGATGCCGTCCATCGCGTAATTGCCTTCGTGGCAGGCATATTCATAGACGCGGTCGTCGCTGGCGCGCCATGTCATTTCGCCTTTCCAGGGCTGCGCATAGAAGACGGGATCATCGACCGTGAACTCGTAGAGCAGCTCGCCACCGGAAATGCGGGTGAAGCGCTCCGTCACTTTCGCGGTGGACGACAGATAGGCCGGATGATCCTGCCATTCATGATAGGGGTGGAAGCTGGTCGTCTCCACCACCAGCGCGTCGCCTTCGTACCAGCCGATAGAATCGCCGAAGAGCGGATGGATCGCTGCCGGCGTATGCCTTGCGTTCAGCGGGATGACGCGGGCATGCGAGATCATTTCAGTATGGATCACGACGTGGGCGGGCGTCTGCACGATCTGGTAATTGTTGTTGTAGAGGCCGTTGATCATGGGCGGTCCTGTGCGCCCGCCCGTGGCCATGCAGCGGTCTGGCAGCGGTCGCGCCTCCGGGCCGGAATAGCCGAGCCGCTCGTCGCCAGCGTGGGCTTTTTTCCGTCCGGCTTCCGTGTACGGAATTTTGCCGGAGGGCGGATCGATGATCCAGGCTGTGCGGGTTTCGCCCTTTACAACGGCGAAGCGGTCGCCTGGATCGATCCAGAACGCGTTGTACCCCCGCCCCATCAGAAGATCCCGGCCGGTCAACAGGCCGCTGGCCGGCGTGTTCGCGCTGTCCTCCGTAACAATCCGGACGGTTTGCGGGTGGTTCAAAGTCGCGGCATCGACCTCGTTCGCGGCAAGGACGGTGCTTTTGTAGCGGTCAGCCCGCTCCAGCGTGGTGAGCGAGGCGTTGGTCCACACACCTTGCAGGTCCGGCGGCTCCGCATGCGCCAATCCGGGGCAGATTATTCCTGTCACGCCGCATAGAAGTGCAACGACAGACCTGCCGTGCATGGCCGCCAGCCAACCCATGTCTTCCTCCCCTGCCCGTCATTGCGGGCCGCCGATCCGGTCCTGAATACAGGCTGGCCGCAGAATGTGCGGGGCCAGGCCGCCGCTGTCCGCCGGATGGCGCGCGGTCGTGCGTTCGTGATCCTGTCGAGCTTGCCTGCACAGGCATTGGCCTGCAAGCTTCGCCGGTTGCGGGAGACGCGCATGACAGCTTCTACGCCCTCGAAAGCCGGCCACGGCCAGCGTATCCCCGGTTTCCTGCGGGGTCTGGGCGCTGTGGCGGCTGCCGCAATGATTGGCGCGCCCGCCTCCGGACAGGCGCAGCAGATCAACGTCGATCTGGAACTCGTGCTTGCGGTCGATATCTCGCAATCGATGAGCCCGTCGGAACAGGGGCTTCAACGCAATGGCTATATCGACGCCTTCCGGCACAAGGACGTCATCAATGCGCTGATGTCAGGCCCACAGGGGCGGATCGCCGTGACCTATATGGAGTGGGCGGGCGACTTCCAACCGTGGCAGACGGTGGAATGGACGATCATCGACAGTGCGGCGTCAGCGAATGCTTTCGCGGACCGTCTGGCCGATGAACCGATCTTTGGCGAGCAGCGGACCTCGATTTCGAGCGCCCTGATGATGGCGACCCAATTGATCGAGAGCAATGGCATTTCATCGAACCGGCGCGTGATCGATGTGTCAGGCGATGGAGCGAACAATGCGGGACGCCCTGTCGAGCCGGTCCGCGATGAGGTGGTGAAGCGCGGGATTACCATCAACGGCCTGCCGATCATTCTGGAAAAGCCGCGCGAGTTCTACGACATCGACCACCTGGACCGGTACTACAAGCATTGCGTGATTGGCGGACCATCAGCGTTCATCGCGCCGGTGTTCGACCTGAAACACATGGCCGCGACGATCCGCAAGAAGCTGGTGCTGGAGATTGCGGGCGTAATCGTGGCTCCGGAAACCGCGCCGGTTCAGTTCGCCGAAGCGGAGCCCGAAGATGGCGGCATCCAGCGCGTGCAGTTGAAACTGCCGAGCGAGAAGACCGACTGCCTGGTTGGCGAAAAGGTCTGGGGCGACCGCCGCGGGGGTTGGGGCGGCTGGGGCGGTAATTTCCCGTAGTCTGACCTAGGCCAGAGCCCGGCGGTGCAGCGCCTTGTCGGCGTACATCGCCTCATCCGCATGAGCGAGCGCCTGTTCAGCGCTTTGCCCGGCGCCAAGCTGGCTGATGCCGATAGCAGCGCTGATATCGAGCTGCTGGCCATTCCAGCGGATACGTTCCGTGCGCAGGGCCGCCGCCAGCGTCTCGGCCTTCACCTTGGCGGCGGCGGGCGCAAGGTGGGTCAGCACGACCGCGAACTCGTCGCCGCCGATGCGGCCGACAATATCGGTTTCGCGCGTCTGACGCAGCAGCACCTCAGCGACCGCGCGCAACACGGCGTCGCCGGCGGGATGGCCGTGCTGATCGTTGATCGCCTTGAAGCCGTTGAGGTCGAAATAGATCAGGCTGGCCTCAACCTCATGGCGCTTCACCATGGCCAGGACTTTCTGCGTTTCGCGCACGAACGCCCGGCGGTTGTAGATAGGGGCCAGCGGATCGTGGTCGGCCGAGGCCTCCGCCTCCGCCAGCGAGAGTTTGAGCTGCTCGACGTCCAGCCGCAGCGAGTCGATCTCGCCGATCATGGCGTTGAAGGCGGCGCGGACCTGGGGGGTAAGCTGGTTGTCCGGCACGCCGAACAACAAGGCGGCGCGGATGGCGGGCTCGGGCGCGATATCTCCCGGGGCCTTTTCGGCCTGACGGCTGCGCGGCGAGAAAAATGACAGAAGTTTCATGGCGGGCTAACTCCCTGCGGAATCAGACAACAACAGCGTTAGCATGTTGTTAACATGCCAATTCCAAGGGCGGACCGCACCGCCGTTGCGAACGAGGGCGCGGCGCCTATACTGCCGCGCTTTCCAGCCCCGGGGGGCGACGGACGCCCCTCTTCCCCGGAGACGCACATGCCGACGCCGTCCAAAGGCCCCGCTGGGGGTCCCCTGGTTGGCATTATCATGGGCAGCCGGTCGGACTGGCCGACGATGAAAGCAGCCGCCGACATCTTCGACACGCTGGGCGTCGCCTATGAAACCAGGGTCGTTTCAGCTCACCGCACGCCAGACCGGCTGGTCGATTACGCCAAGTCGGCGAAGGAGCGCGGGCTGAATGTGATTATAGCGGGCGCGGGGGGCGCGGCGCACCTGCCGGGCATGACCGCATCGATGACCAGTCTGCCCGTTCTGGGCGTGCCTGTGAAATCGTCCTCCCTGTCCGGCCTCGACAGCCTTCTGTCCATTGTTCAGATGCCAAAGGGCATTCCGGTCGGCACGCTGGCGATTGGCGAGGCGGGCGCAGCGAATGCGGGGCTTCTGGCGGCGTCCATCCTGGCGTTGAACGACGGGGCGCTGGCCGGACGGCTGGAAGCGTGGCGCGCGGCGCAGACCGGAGCCGTGGCCGAGACGGTGGAAGACGTAAAATGACAACCGCCGCATCGCCCCCGGGCGCGCTCGCCAAACCGGGCGACACGATTGGCATTCTGGGCGGCGGACAACTGGGCCGCATGCTTGCGCTGGCGGCGGCGGACCTTGGCCTCGACGTGCATGTGTTCACGCCGGAGTTCGATAGTCCCGCCTCTCGCGTGGCGCGCAAGACGTGGCAGGCGGATTGGACCGATGAGGCCGCGCTGAAGGATTTCGCAGCCAGCGTGAAGGTCGCGACCATCGAGTTCGAGAATATTCCGGTTTCCGCAGTGGACTTTATCGTCAGCGCGGGAACGCCGGTGCGGCCGGATGCGCGCACGCTGGCGACGGCGCAGGACCGGCTGGCGGAAAAGGTTTTTCTCGAACAGATCGGCGTGCCGCCCGCGCCTTTCCGCCGCGTGGATGCGGCCGGCGATATTCAGCCGGCGCTGGATGCGCTGGGCGGAACGGGCATCCTGAAATCGCGCTTCTCAGGCTATGACGGCAAAGGCCAGATGCGGCTGCGCGGTCAGGTAGCCCCGGAACCCGCCTGGGCGGCGGTGGGCCGAGACCGCGCCGTGCTGGAAGCCTTCATCGAGTTCGAACGCGAAATATCGGTGGTGCTCGCGCGTGGAGCCGATGGCGCCGTCCGCGCCTATGATCCGCCGGAGAATGATCATTCAGGCGGCATTCTTCGCCGGTCTGTTGTCCCCTCCTCCGCGCCCAAGGCGGTGCTGGATCAGGCGGTGGCGAACGCAACGCGGCTGGCCGAGGCGCTGGATTATGTCGGCGTGCTGGCGCTGGAGATGTTCCTCACGAAAGATGGACGGCTGCTGGCCAACGAGTTCGCGCCGCGCGTGCACAATTCAGGGCACTGGACGCAGGACGCCTGCGCCGCCGGTCAGTTCGAGCAGCACATCCGCGCCGTCTGCGGCTGGCCGTTGGGCGATCCTTCGCGGCATTCGGACGGCGAGATGCTGAACCTCCTTGGCGCCGAGGCGCACGAGTGGGACGCGCATCTGGAAGCGGGCGCGAAACTGCACCTCTACGGCAAGCGCCGGGCTCTGGACGGACGCAAGATGGGCCACATCACGCGGCTGAAACCTCGCAGCTGATCCAGACCGCCTGATCTGGCTACTTGCGCTGGACCGCCGCGCGCCAAGGGCTTAATTTCTTGAGCATGACGCCGAACCGTATTGTCACCGCCGCCGTGGTCCTGATCGGGGACGAACTTCTTTCCGGACGAACGCAAGACACCAATCTGCGCACGCTATCCCAATTCCTCGCGCCGCTGGGCGTGCAGGTGCGCGAGGCCCGGGTGATCGCCGATGCGCATGAAACTATCGCATCGACCGTGAACACGCTGCGCAAGGCGCACCACTATGTCTTCACCACGGGAGGTATCGGCCCGACGCATGACGACATCACCGCCGATGGCGTCGCCGCCGCATTCAACCGCAAGATTGATGTGCGCGCCGATGCGCTTGCGGTGATCGAAGCCTATTACGCCAAGCGCGGCGCAGAACTGAACGACAGCCGCCGCCGCATGGCGCGGATTCCCGATGGCGCGGTGCTGATCGCCAATCCGGTTTCCGGCGCGCCGGGTTTCCAGATCGAGAATGTCTTTGTGCTGGCGGGAATCCCGTCCGTCGTTCGCGGGATGCTGGAGGATGTGGGCCACCGCATCCAGGGCGGCGCGGTGGTGCATCAGCACACGGTGCGAGCGAAGGGCCTGCTTGAGGGCGAGATCGCCGTGGCGCTGGGCGAACTCGCCAAGGTGCGGCCAGAGGTCAATTTCGGCTCCTATCCGTGGACGCGCCCGACTGTCGGTCTTGCAGCCCTGAAGCGGGATGTTGATATGGGTGTGAACCTGGTGGCGCGCTCACGCGATGCGGATGCGCTGGCCGCCGCAGTCGATGCGCTGGCCGAAATTGTCCGCGCTCATGGCGCCAAACCCGAAATCGACCCGAAGGACTGACATCATGACCGAAGCAACAGACGCCGGATTGCTGGTCGAGCGCGACGGCCCAGTCGCCATCCTCACGCTCAATCGCGCGAAGCAACTCAACGCGCTGTCCACGGCGCTGCGCAAGGAGATCGTCAGGACCGTGCGCGAACTGGGCGCGTCGGACGGTGTGCGCGCCATCGTACTTACCGGATCGGGCCGGGCTTTTTCAGCAGGCGTGGACCTGAAGGAAGCCGGAACCACCGGTTTCTCTCTGGGCGTGGGCGACCGGGCTTCGGATGGTGGAGACATGGATCTCGCCTCAGCCTTCGCCGCCTGCCCCTGGCCGGTTGTCGGGGCGATCAACGGTTTTGCGATCACGGGCGGCTTTGAACTGGCGCTGATGTGCGATGTGCTGCTCGCCTCCACTGAAGCGAAGTTCGCGGATACGCATGGCCGCGTCGGCCTGATGCCGGTGTGGGGATTGTCGCAGAAACTGCCGCGCATCATCGGCGCCAGCCGGGCGAAGGAGTTGAGCCTCACAGGCAACTTCCTCGACGCTGAAACCGCAGAGCGGTGGGGGCTGGTGAACCGCATCTACCCGGCGGACGCGTTGCTGCCTGCCGCCATCAAGCTGGCGCATGACATGGCGCAAGTGGATGGCGCGCTGTTGAAAAAGCTGAAATCGCTGATCGATGATGGTCCCGCCCTGCCAATGCATGAGGCGCTGGCGATGGAGATCGAGCGTGGCGCGGCGCACAACAAATCGGTCACGCCGGGCGCCGCCGAGGAATCCCGCAAGGCTGTGATGGCGCGCGGCCGGGAACAAACGGGCCAAGAATAGCAGGCCACAGGCAAGAGACCGGGCCGATGAGCTGGACACGCAGATACGACGGCGACGAGCCGCAGCGAGTCAACAAATGGCTGGCCCAGGCGGGCGTGTGTTCGCGGCGCGAAGCCGAAGCGTTGATCCAGGACGGATTTGTTTCAATCGACGGCGAGACGGTCACCGACCTCGGCCGCAAGATCGCGCACGGTCAAACGCTGACACTGGCTGACCGCGCCGCAAAGCAGCTCGACGCGCAGGCGACCGTCATCATCAACAAACCCGTCGGCTATGTGTCCGCGCAACCGGAGCACGACCAGATACCGGCGGCGCGCCTGATCCGGCGCGAGACGCTGTTTGGCAAGGCGGACAGCATTCCCTCGCCGAAGACGAGCTTCGCGCCGCTGGGGCGGCTGGATCAGGATAGCCATGGATTGCTGATCCTGTCGGAGGATGGCGTTCTGGCGAAGGCGGTGATCGGACCGGACAGCGCGGTCGACAAAGAATACATTGTCCGCGTCGCCGGCCGCGTCGATCGCGCCAAGGTAAGCCTGTTGCGGCATGGGCTGGAACTGGATGGCCGCAAGCTGCGTCAGGCGAAAGTGACGTTGGAGGATACGCAAGTCCTGCGCTTCGTTCTGACAGAAGGACGCAACCGGCAGATCCGGCGCATGTGCGAACTTGTGGGACTTGAGGTGACGGGCCTTCAACGTATCCGCGTCGGGCCTATCGCGCTGGGCGTTCTGCCCGAGGGACAGTGGCGGCCGATGACGAGTGACGAGCGCACCGCGCTGATCGCTGCGTCCAAACCCATCGCGCGAAAGACATGACGCATCGCTTTTTCCGGCGTGCTGTCGGCTGGGACGCGCTGCGCGAAGAGACGGGCGTCATGGCGCCGCCGGGCATCGACCCGCCCGAAGCGGAAATGAACATCGCACCCACCATGCCCGGACTCACCATTCGGACATCGCGGCCGGGACTTTATCTGGGCGACTACGCGCCGCATGGCCGCGCGATGGTGCAACCTGCGTTCTGGGGACTCGTGCCGGCATGGTGGACGGGCGGACTGGGTGAAAGGCCGTTCACCGCGTTCAACGCGCCTGCGGAAAAGGTGCAGTCGTCGCGCGCTTTCGATGCGGCGTTCATGCATGGCCGCTGTCTCGTGCCAGCATCGGGGTTCTTTGTCTGGTCAGGACGAAAGGGCGCGGCGACGCCGTTTGCCGTGTCGCTGCGGTCGCGATCGTGGTTTTGCTTTGCAGGACTGTGGACGCGAGTGCTGCTGGAAGGATCGGAGATCGACACTTTCGCGATCATCACCTGCAAGGCAAACAGCGCGCTGGCGGGGTTGGCCGAACGGATGCCGGTGATCCTTGATGCGCAGGCGCACCAGCGGTGGCTTGATCCGGCGGGCCGCGATCCCGCTGGTTTGCTGAATCCATACCCGGCGCACGACATGCTGGTTCAACCCGGCCAGCCGGGAGCCCGTCCGCCGCAAGTGGACGAGCCGGACCTTGATTTTTAGAGCATTTCTGTTTTTGAAGGAATCGGAAGGGTTCCTGTTTGGTTCGAACTC
>CAZJZQ010000004.1:0-60318 GCA_964550535.1 uncultured Rhizobium sp. | reverse complement strand
GGCGGCGGCTGGAATCGTCGGCCGTGCGCAAGGCGGTGATCGGCGTTTCGGGCGGGCTGGATTCGACGCAGGCGCTGCTGGTCACGGTGCGGGCCTTCGACCTGATGGGGCGGCCGCGAACGGACATCATCGGCGTCACCATGCCGGGCTTCGCGACATCGAAGGAAACACGCAGCGATGCTCACGCCCTGATGAATGAACTGGGTGTCGAGGCGCGCGAGGTGGATATCAAGCCCCTGGCGAACCAGATGCTGGCGGACCTGGATCATCCGTTTGCGAAGGGCGAGAAGGTCTATGACGTGACCTTCGAGAACGTGCAGGCCGGGTTGCGCACCGACTATCTGTTCCGCCTCGCCAACAAGGAAGGCGGGATGGTTGTCGGCACGGGCGATCTGTCCGAACTGGCGCTGGGCTGGTGCACCTATGGCGTTGGCGATCACATGAGCCACTACAACGTCAATGGCGGCGTGGCCAAGACGCTGATCCAACACTTGATCCGGTGGAGCGCCGCCAGCGGGTTCTATTCCAGGACCGCCGCGAAGGTGATGAAGGATGTGCTGGGCCGCGAGATTTCGCCCGAGCTGGTGCCGGCCGGCGCGGACGGCGCCGTGCAGAGCACGGAAGGCGCGATCGGGCCGTACAATCTGCACGACTTCTTCCTGCACCACACCATCCGCAACGGCGCTGCGCCCTCGCGCATCGCCTTCATGGCGCATGCGGCGTGGAGCGACGCCACGCGCGGCGAGTGGCCCGCCCATACGGCGGAGCGCGACCGCCGGGCCTATGACATGGCCGAGATCGTGAAATGGCTGGAGGTGTTCGCGACGCGCTTCTTCGCGACGTCGCAGTTCAAACGGTCAGCCGTGCCGAACGGGCCGAAGGTGACGTCCGGCGGCGCGCTTTCCCCGCGCGGCGACTGGCGGGCGCCGAGCGATTCCGCCGCAACGCCGTGGCTGGAGGATATCCGCCGCCTGAAGGCTCAGCTGGGCCTGAGCTGAGGCGCCCGGCGCTCCAGCTGCAAATTGTCAGCCGCCGTCAGAAGCAATCTGCCTTCCTGCACCCTATATTAGATGGTGGTGCGGCGAAACCTGCACAAAACAAGCGATTAGGTGCGGACGGCCCGTCTTCGCGGCGGGGCGAGGAAGGGGCGGACGATGTATCCAGCCAATCTCTGGCGCACGGCGGGGCAGCGCAAGCTTCGCAGATCGGTGCTGGAATCGATCGAACGGCGCGGGTCCGGCCTGCCGCCGGCTGACCGGGGCACGCGGGTGCAGGTGCTGGACCTGCCCTTTTATGACGGGGTGGTTCTGGTGCGCGCTTTCGATGCGCGCTGGCCCAGGGGCGTGAAGCTGTACTGGCTGAGCGCTGGCGAGCGCCTGCTGCCTCTCGATGGCCAATCGGCCCCGATCCATGAGATCAATGTGATGGGCGTGATCGCGCTCACGCAAGAAAACGTCCATGCGTACAACCGCTTCTTCGGGCACTTCGTGCGCGGCGCAGAGGGACCGTTCCATATCCTTTCCGGACGGGAGGATGACTACTGGCCATGCGACCTGCCCGCCGGAGTGCAGAACCAGCTGGCCGAGGCGATCGACGCCTGCCCCGCCGCTGCGACCGAGAATGAAGCTGGAAACTTCACGTTGAGCGCCGTCGTCCAGTACGAAAAGCAGTTCTTCAAGGCGGACTATCTGGTGCACCGCTCCGGCATGGTGGAGATGCTGAGCGATGAGCCATTGCCGTTCGTGGCGCTCTCGCTGGTCGATGCACCGCTGGCGCCGCCGGAGCCGAGGCGCAGGCGCGAACGCATGAAAGCCGCCATCGAGCGGACCGACAGGCTGCGCGAGTTACTGGAAAAGGAGAATGCTGACAACGAATCGAAGCCCGAGCCTGTGAAGACGCCCGCAAAAACCGCGGTGAAACCCGGACGGGAACACCAGCGGAATGCCGCGGTCGACGGGATGGCCACGGCCTTCCATGCGTTCAGCCAGAACGCGACGCCTTCCCTTGCCCGCGACTTCTTCTATCACTGCGTGCTGGCCTGCGACGCCATCGGGCGTGACAGCCTGCCCGCGCCTATCGCGGCGCGGATGGCGGCGGGCATGTCCGAGTTGATCGCGCATTGCCGCGCCGACAAGGGCGTCAGCGAGCCGCGCGTGCGGTTGCTGAAATCGCTCAGCATCCCCGATGGACAGAAGCCCGACCTCGCGCGATTCAAACCGCTGCTTGAGCCCATGGGATTCGCGCTGGCGCCCGATCCGGACGCCTTCGTTGCGTCGATGATCTCCGCGGCGCCGCACCTCTCCCCACTGATCCGGCAGGTGGCGGACGGGCTGCGCCTGTCGCGGCGGCTGGGCGATGGGCGGATCAAGCTGCCGCCCCTTCTGTTCGTCGGCCCCGCAGGGGCGGGCAAGAGCTGGGCGGCGCTGGCGCTGTGCGACGCATTGCAATTGCCGCACATGACTTTGTCGGTGGGCGGCGGATCGGACAACCGCTTCTTCAGCGGCACGCCGCGCGGCTGGGCCACGGCGACGCCTTCGGCGCCGGCGGAACTGCTGGCGCGCACGCGCATCGCCAATCCCGCCCTCATCATCGAGGAACTCGACAAGGCCGGGGGCTCACAACAGAACGGCAACCTCGCCAACTCCCTGCTTACCGCGCTGGAGCCGGGAACAGCGAAATCGTGGCTGGACGAATGTCTGGGCGAGCCGATCGATATTTCGCACATGAACGTCATCGCGACGGCGAACGATGCCGAAGCGATCCCACGCCCGCTCCTGAACCGGATGACCATCATCCGCGTGGAACAGCCGTCGGCGGAAGACGTGATCCGGCAGATCGATGCGGTGGCGGCTGACCTTATCGCGAGCTATGGCGGCAGGCCGCCCGAGGACGGCTGCCTGAGCGACAATGATCGCGAAGTGCTGATCCGCCGTGTGAAACGCGAACAACTCGGCTTTCGCGATCTGCGCCGCGCGGTTCTGGAGGTTCTCGGTTCGCCGCCCCCTCATCTGGAACTGGTGGCGGGCGGCAGCGCCAACGCTGGTGAGGGCAAAGCCTGAAAACAGACGCGGCCAGCCCGTGAGAGCTGGCCGCCGAGTTTCCGGAGGTTGCAGTCCGGTCGTCAGTTACCGCCGCTCGCCGCGACGCCCGCAACTTCGCGGATGCCGGGAGGGGGCGGGATCTTCACCTTCGGGCCAGCCAGAATGACGCCGCTGCTGTCGGGCACGATGCCGTCCGTGACGCGATACCGGTTTGTAAAGAAGGCGTGCAGCCGCTCGCCCTCAGGCGGGGCGAGCGATTTATAGGACACGACCTGCGTTGCAGGCTTTGCGGCGTCCGGCTGCATCACATAGGCGGGGACGGCGTCGATGCGCATCGCGGTCGAGATATGCGTGCGTTCGCCGCCGGGACCGGACGGGCTGTAGTCGGCGTTGCGTTTCAGCGCGTGATAAACGCCGGGAAGCTCCACCCAGGTGAGCTGTTCGATCACGGAGCCGCGCGCTTCCACCCAGCCGCGATGGATGTCCAGCCACGGACGATAACCTGCGAGATAGCCGGTGAGTTTTCCATCCGGCTTCATTTCCAGATCAACACGCGCCTGCAGGAGTTGGAGGTAACGCGTATAGCTGGGATCGCGCAGCCAGACTTCCTGCGCCGGCTGGTCCGACACGATACGCCCGTTGACCGTGCGCACGTCCATCACGCCCTCGAAGCGGGCGTGCGGCTTGATGCGGAAGGTATAATTCTTCGCGACATCGCCCAGACCGTCCTTCACGAGCGCATCGGCGCTGTCGTAGAAGCCGATCCGCACCTTGTCGTCGTTCATCGGGTCGTCGCCCTCGCCCGACACGACGATCAGCACGGCCCAACGGCCTTCACGCATTTCGTCATTGCGGCTTAGCGCGCCATAGGCTTGACGCGGCGGGCCGCGATAGTTTTTCCAGCAGCCCAGAACGCGATAGAACTCATTGTCTATGCCTGTCACCTTGCCGTCGGGACTGGTGAAGCCGTTCGTTTTGTCGCCATCCAGGTCGAGTCCTTCGCCGGTCTTGCCGGTGACGCCGACAAGACCGGGGTCTTTCGCCAGTTCGGGATTCACATAGACGTTCGCGCGGTCCTTGCCGCGGAACGCCATCTGGTTCTGGCCGTGACTGGGGACGCGGAACGGATGGGAAGGATCGCGCAGCCAGCGGGCTTCCTGTTCAGTATAGCCCGCGTCCGTCAACACCTTCACCCAGTTGGGTTCGGGGTTGGTGCCCGCCGGACAATCCGTGCCCGGCTCCATCACGCCTTCCTTGGCGCCGTAATACATCGCCGGTTCGTACCATTCGACGACATAGCTTCGCGACCAGTCGGCGAGGGCCGGAGGCGCCGCGAGCAACGCCGCAACGCCCGCGAAAATGCCCGCCGTCAGTACATGCTTCATCGCGCCCTCCCTAGGCCATGACGTCCTGAACCGGATTGCTTGTGCGCATGGCGCCGGCGCCGAACTCACCGATGGGAACACCGGCGAGCTGCTGCGCGGTGAGCGACAGGCGGGTGACCGCCTCGCCTTTCGAGGCGATGTGTTGTCCCGCCCTGTGACGGCCGCCGGCGCGACCAGCAAACAGCACCGGAATATTTTCCAGCGAATGGATCTTGGCGTAGCCTGTGTCGCTGAACGCCATGACAAGCGAATTGTCCAGCAACGTTGCGTCGCCCTCCTGGATCGCGTCCATCTCCTCCAGAAAATCGCCGAACGCTTTCATCGTCATTTCGGCGAGCCGGCTGGTCTTGGGCTGGTAGCCGAGTTTGGCGTCTGTCGGCTCGTCGTGCGTGATCTGGTGATAGGTCTTGTCGTCCCCGGCGATGTAGGTGATCGACGTGCCCGGCGAATGCACCATGTTGAACACGCGCGTCTGGTTGCAGGCGAGGCCCATGGCCAGCAGGCGCGCCATCATGCGGCAATTGTCGTTCACGGTATCGACGATCACCGACTTTGCGGTTTCGGGCGGCGCGCCGGGCACGACACAGGCTTCGCATTCGTCAGGCCGTTCGAGTTGCAGCGCCAGCTGTTGTTCAACTTCGCGGAGCGACGTGAAATACTGGTCCAGCTTGATCTTGTCCGTCTGTCCCACATCCGCCACCAGCGCGCGCCGCTCCTCAGCGACGGCGGACAACACGCTCTTGCGCAGCATGATGTCGGGATCGGGTTTCCAGTCGGGATTGTTCGGGTCCTGGAAGCCGTCGCCGAACAGGCGGGTGTAGAGCGCCAGCGGCGTGGTTTCGGGCGTCGCGAACGTCTTGCCGGTGCGCGTCGAATAGTTCGCCGCGATTTGTCCCGTCGCGGAGAGGTCGATCTTCCGGAAGCGCATGCCGGCGCCAAGCTCGTCCGCGATCCTGGTGTCGAATGACGGGCCGTCCATGGCGCCGTTCTTCTCCGGCGCGACGCCCGAAAGGATGGCGGAGTGGCCGCTCCAATGCACGATATTGGGTTTGCCGTCGCCGATAACGCGGTATCCCGAGAAGACAGAGACCTTGTCCTTGAGCTTCCCGATCGAAACCAGTTCCGGCGTGATATCGTATCCGCGCCCGGTCTTCTTCGGCACCCAGCGCGAGCCGGCGGGCGTATCCGTGAGGCCGAGCCCCCAGAAATAGGTTCCGAAGCGGACGGGCAGCTTGCGCCCATCGGCCCATGCATCGCCATTGGTGTTCAGGAAGGTGTCGAGCGCGGGAATGCCGACGCCGACGGCTCCGCCGGCCATGACACCGCGAAGAACGGATCTGCGGTTAAAGCGACGTGTCATGTTCACTCCCCGGATTGTGCTTGTTGCTGGATCGACGCCGTGCCTGCCGGCGCCGGCGCAGCCGTTTTGGGCCGCGAGACTTTCAGGAACTCAGGACTAAGGACGATATTCCGGTAGAGATCCGGCAGGCGGTAACCGCCATTGGCGAAGGCTTCCGTCTGCGCGGTGAGATAGCGCTGCTCAGTGTGATCCGGCGTGCGGCCCTGGCCATAATAATACATGTTGCGGACAAGGCAGGACGACGGCATCGGGCTGTCGTGCAGGTATTGCCCGACCCCTTGCGCGCCCGAAAAGGATTTGCCGCCGATTTCGCCGCTGACGTCGATCGGCACACCGTTCTCGTGCGTGCGCCACTGGCCGATGCCGTCGAATTTCTCCAGCGCGAGACCGACGGGGTCGCTGAGCTGGTGACATGATGCGCAGCCGGGATTGGTCATGTGCGCGATGAGGCGCGTGCGAACCGTGCCGCTCGCCATCGCCTGAACTTTGGAGAAATCGACGTCCGCTGGCGGATCGGGCGTCTTCACGCACATGAAGATCTCATAGAGCTTCACACCGCGAATTGTCGGCGACGACGCCGCCGGATGTGAGAAAAGCGACAGGAAGGTCACTTGCGTGAGGATGCCGGAACGGCCGGCGTCTTCGTCGAATGTGTATTTCGACCACGGTTCTGACGAGGCGAACGGCACGTTATAAACAGAGGCCAGCGTGCGGTTGAACACCGTATCCTGCGTGGTGAAAATGGTGCGGTAGTCCTCTTTGCGGACGACAAGATGCTCGACGAGGAAACGAAGCGTTTCCTCACGCGCGCCGTCCGACACTGCTTGCGAGAACTGCGGATAGGTGGCGGCGTCCTTCACCATGTTGTCGAAGACTTCGAAGTGCAGCATGTCCTCGAAGAAGGCGCGCACGCCATCGGCCAGCCTTGGCGAGGCGAGCAGGCGATCGACCTGGCGCTGGTATCCTTCCTCCGTATGGATGTCGCCGGAGTAGGCCGCCTGAAGGAGTTCAGTGTCCGGCGCCGTGTCCCAGAGCGTGTAGGACAGACGCATCGCCTTGCTGTAGGCGTCGAGACGATAGCCGTCCGGGTTGGCCGGATCTTGTTCCGCCCGCTCGGTACGGAACAGAAATTCGGGCGCGACCAGCAGCGTCACGAGCGAGAGTTTCAGACCTTTGTGGAAGCCGCCGCCATCTGACGCGCCGGCTTTCCAGACATCGACGCGGCGTTTGGTTTCCTCTTCCGACAGCGGGCGGCGGAACAGGAGCGCGCCTTTGGTGCGGATAAAACGTGTGGCGCAGGCCTCGCCGGCCGCCATGTCGTCTGCGGGTTGGCAGCCGATCCGTGCGTCGCGCCCTTCCCCTTCGATCACCTGCTCGGCGATCGCGTTCGCGACGGAGACATACTGCTCAAGACCCGAGGTCGAAATCGACGCCTGCGCGTTGCCAATCGCCAGCAGGCCATCCATGCGCTGTTCGGGTTCGAAGCGGGCGTTGACCTGCACCTGCTCTCCAAAAATGTCGGCGATGGTGTGGCGGTACTGGCTTTCGGTCAGACGGCGATAAGCCGCCTTGAACGCCGATTTATCCGTATAGGGCGTGAAGTCCGCCGCTGCATTCTGTACGACAGCAGCCGCTTCCTGTTCTGGAACGCTGGTGGTGCAGGACCCGGCCAGAACAGCCGCGCCGGCGAGCAGACCCGCAATCAATTGCTTGAGCGTCATCGATCGTCTCTCCGGCGGCTATCGTTCGGCAGAGTGCGGGACGCCCCCGAAAGGGCGTCCCGCCAGAACGCGGGACCTGGCTCCGAAGAAAGGGGGGTATGCTTCGTACACCCAGGTCTCGCGCTTGCTCCTTCTCTGAGCGGCTAGAACGTCTTCGACACGCCGACACGGAACACCCGGCCGAGCGGGTTGGCCGTGTAGGTGTTGTAGCCGAGCGCCTGCCGCTGCAACGGCGGATCACGGTCGAAGATATTCATGACGCCCAGCGTGACGTTCATGTCGTCCGGCAGCGCCATACGATAAACGAGGTCGGCCGGCGTCCAGTCTTCGAGATGTTTGCCGAAGAGGTTCGTGGCGTTGGCCGGGAAGATCGACGGCGTGACGTCTTCCATGCCCTCCACATAGTGCCAGGTGAAACGCAGGTTGTGCATGCCGGCTGTGTATTCGGCGTAGATGTTGCCCTTGGAACGAGGCAGCGCCGCGAAGCCGCCGCCCAGCGTGCCGGCATAATCCGTCTCACCACCAGCAGACATCGGAATGCCTGCGACGCTGGGGCCGGAGCCGACATATTCGATCACGTAGTTATAATCGAGGCCGAAATTCATGTCGCCGCCGAGCACGTCGCGCAACCGGTAGTTGGCCACGAGATCGATGCCCGAGACGTCATAATCCTGGCTGTTCGACGAGCCGATATAGATCGCTTGCAGGTTCGCCAGCGCGCAGGTCGCCGGATCACCGAGGCCGCCCGAGAACAGGAAGCGCTGCTGGAGACCATAGTACGGGTTGTTCGGGTCGCCAGAGCAGTTCGCGTTAGACGTGCCGCCGGCGGGACCGAAGAAGGCGGCCAGCATGTTAGCCGCCGAATCGCTCTCGATGACGCCCTTCAGCGCGATCTGATAGTAGTCCAGCGTCGCCGTGAAGTCGCCGAGTTCGAGGATGCCGCCGATGCTGTAGTTGTCGGCCTTCTCCGGGTCGAGCGCCTGGTTGTTCATCGGCAACGTGTTGATGAACGTGCTCGTCTGCGCCGCGTTGAAGCCGGAAGCGATGCCGCCGACGAAGCGCGTGGGATAAGGCGCCTTGAAGGTGGAACTTGCGGAGCCGCGCAGGGCGAGCCAGTCCGTCGCCTGCCAGCGCAGGTTGAGTTTCGGGTCCGTGGTGGTGCCGAACGGCCCCAGATCCTCATAGCGGATTGCGATCGTGGCTTCGAGGTTCTCCGTGATCGGCAGGAACATCTCGCCGAAGAAGGCGTGACGCTCGGTTTCCGTATCATAAGGCGGCAGCGCGCCGAAGAAGGTCAGCGGCCCCGTCTTGTTGATGCAGGTCGTAATGCCCGGCGTAGCGCACGGCGCGGATTCGAGCGCCGTCGCCGGCGGAACCTCCTTCACGTCCTGCGTCCACATGTAGTTGGCGCCGAGCGCCCAGGCGATTTCCTCGCCGCCCCACAATTGCAGCGGCAGCGTGCCGCTGATCGCCGCGTCAGCGGAGAAGATGCGGTTGATATCGCGGAAGGCGTAGGGGACTTCCTGGATATACTCCGCGACTTCCTGAGAGTTCAGCACGGCCGGGTTGAGCGCATAGGCCGCCTGGAAGATCGGGTTCTGGAACCCGGCCTGACGGTTGGCCTCGATACCCGTCGTGAAGGGGTTGAACCACAGGCAGGGCCCCTGCCCTGGCGTGCTGGTGGCAGGGTTCGATCCGCCAGGCGTGCAATCGAAGCCGCCAAGACCGCGCAGCGCCCACTGAAGGTTCTCGGTGGTGAACTCCATCGTGTCGCGATCGAAGATATTCTGAGCGTAGGTGACATCCACATCATAATTGATGCCGAAGCCGAGCGGCCCGTCGAAGCCGGACGACACGCGCCAGGCCGTACCCTCACGGCTGGAACGCTGCGGACCGTCCGTCAGAAGGTTTCCGCCATAGCCATAAGGCCGCCACGCGCCGCTGACCGTCAGAAGGCCGTTGTTCTGGATGTTGGCGATCTCCGTCGGCGTGAACAGGCCGGGATTGAGCGCGATCAGCGTCTGCAAGCCGGGATGATCTCCCGGAATGAAGAAGCCCGGCGTGGTGTCGAGGCCCGGCCGCGGCGTGATCGGATTGTTGCCGCCAAAGGACGTGGCCAGCGGGAAGCGGCTGGAGGGGGTGTACGCAGGCTCCTGCACGTCGTGCGGCACATCATGGCCGGAGTAGAACGTGTCGAGATGGAAAGCGTGACCATCGGGGAGGTTGAAGTTGACCTCGCCGTAGAGACCGAAGCCATCCGTATCGTCGGTGAAGTTGGTCCAGTAGGTGTTGTGATAGCGGCAGCCCGTGCCGGCGCCCTTGATATTCCCGTTGACCAGCAGGCCGCCGATGGCCTCACAACCCGGATCGACAAAGCGGCCGGTATAGGCGGCGGCGTTCTGTGAGCCGCCGATCAGATAGGAGCCCGGCGCGCCGATGGACCAGCCGTTCTGCGGGTCATCCGCGAAGGATCGCAGCGCCCAGTCGCGCTCGTGCGCTTGCAGCTCCGAACGGTGATAGTAGTCGGCCGCGAGCAGTACGTCGCCCCACGCGCCGGAACGGCCGAATGTAACGCTGGCTTTGTAGTCACCGTCCGAGCCATCAATATAATCATACCGGCCGCCGACTTCGAGGCCGTCGAACCCCGCCTTCGAGATGAAGTTCACCACACCCGCCATGGCGTCGGAACCGTAAGTTGTGGAGGCGCCGTCGAGCAGCACCTCGATACGGCCGATGGCAGCGCTGGGGATGTAGGCGACGTCCACGCCGCCCGTTTCGATCAGCTGCGACGTCGACATGCGCTTGCCGTTCAGCAGCACCAGCGTCTTGTCGGCGCCGAGATTGCGCAGGTTCACCGATACGCCGCCGGCGTTCTGGCCCGCAAAACGGTTCGTATCGCCGAGGGTCGCGCCGATTGCGGGAATCGACTTCACGAGATCGAGCACGGAAGGATCGCCGCGATTGGCCAGATCTTCCGCCGAAATGATCTGAATCGGCAACGCGCCTGTGTCAGCAGAGCCGGCGAGCAGCGTCCCCGTGACGACAATGGTCGCGCGCGGTTCGTTGTCAGCAGCCTGAGGCCCCTGCTCCACCTCCTGCGCATGAGCCTGACCTGCGCACAGGCCGATGACGATAGCCGAAATGGAAGCCGCCCTGAGAGCGTCCTTGCGTGTCATAGTTTCTCTCCCCTGTCAGCCGCCCTTTGTGGCGGCCGCTCTTGTTTTCTCCCCCCGATACCTGTCTGGACATTAGAGCTATTGGTGTTCCCGTCAATAGTTGCTGACGTTGACACCATTATTTATTCCGGACAGCGCGCATCGGCGGAAATCGGTTGGTCTTTTCCCTTTGCAATCAGCGCCTGGGCGTGAATTTGAGCAGCACGTTGCCGGGCGTGCCGCCGTATCCCGACTGCACAAACAACGAGCCATTCGCCGCCACGAAGGCGCCGTTGTCGATCTGCCCGCCATTGCCCTTCACGCCGTTGACCGTTTCAAAGTCGCGGGCGGTGTCAAAACGCCAGTCGATCCGGCCCGTGGCCGCGTCGAAAATGAAGATCCACCCGTCAACCGACGATGCGACGACCGACGTGTCGATCACCAGCGGCGGCGACGAAAGACCATGCCAGGTGGCGCAGTTCGGCAGGCGCGCCTCGCGGCCATTGTCGCACGCCGGCGTGGCGCGATACCGCCACAGAACCTTTCCCGTCGTGATGTCCAGCGCGTTCATGCCCGGTTCGTGAGATGCGATCCTGTTGGGGCGGATCGAATCGTTGATAGGAACGAAGACACGCGTGTCATCCACGGCGACGCCCATATGGTTTCCGCCCAGCGTGGTGCCCCGGCCAAATCGCTCGGACCACAACAGCTTGCCCGAATCGGGGTCCACCGCCCACACATGGCCCGATTTCTGGCCGGCGAGCAGGATATCACGCCCGTCCGAACGCTTGGCCAGAACGGCCGCGCCGCCGAAATCGAAGTCCTCGCGAATGCTTTCGGCTTCCGGAGGGCAGTTGGCGCCAGAGCGGTCAGTCCCGCAGGAACTGTTCCACGCATCGTTGGGCGTTCCCTGGAAGACCCAGTTCTGCTTGCCCGTATCAAGATCGATGGAAATGATCGCGTCGCTGGTGACGGTGGCCGGCAGCGAGAAATTCTCGCCCGTGGTCACGATGAGCGCATTGCGTTTCACATCGATGGTCGGATTGGCCCAGATCGGCGCGCCGGACGGCCCCCAGCGCGGAACGCCGATCGCGTTCACGCCCTGCAGGATCGCGCCTTCCATCGTGTGATAGACCCAGATCCGTTCGCCAGTGAGCGCATCCATGGCGATGACGCCGCCATGCGTGCGGCAACATTCAAAACTGTCATTGGCCGCCTGGCTGGCCTCGCGGTTGGACAGGGCCATGTAGATTCTGTCCTTGTGGATCAGCGGCGCAGCCGACGGCCGCGAGCGGTCGAACAGGCGCACATCCTGTTCCCAAATCTGCTCGCCAGTGAGCGCGTCGAGCTGGATGAGGCGGCGTGTGGCGTCGCCGACCATCAGCACCTTGCGCTTGCCGGGGCCAATCTCGCCATAGGTCAGCGCCGTGCGAAGCGGCGTTTCGGACAGATAGGTCCACTTTACGCAACCGGTGGAGGTATCCAGCGCATAGACGCGCGAGGTGTCGCCAACCGAGATGAACATCGTCGTGCCGACGACAACCGGCTGCGCGCGCATCGTGCCGGTTTCCGGGAAGGCAAGAGCCCATTCGAGTTCAAGCTTTCCGAGATCGCTGCTGGTGAGGCCAGCCTGCTGGGCCGTCACCCTGCGCGTGGATTCGAGATCGACGCCATACATTGCCGATGCGGCGGGCGAAGACAGATTCACAGCCCTGCGGTCAGCCGCGCACATATTGGCCTCGATCCAGCCGTGGGCGTCATCGGCCGGCTTGGCCAGATAGTTCACCAGCTGGCTGAAATCATCAGGGCCGAGCGCACGCCCCTGCGCCTGCATCACGCCCTCGGTGAGGGCGAAACGGATGTGCTCCGCGTTGAGGACCTGTAACGCCGCCAGCGAAGGCGCGCGTGTTTCCGCAGGCTTGTCGTGGCACATGGCGCAGGCGCGCTCATAAACGGCGCGGCCGGGATGCGGCGCCCCGACGGACGCGGCGATTTGCTGCGCAGCCGCGACGGGGGACGCGGCGGGAGCCTGAGACGCGGCTTGCTCTCCACCGGTCGAGCAAGCCGCGAGCAACAGAGCCGCGAACGCGGCGGATCCGTATGCAGCGAGTTTCCGCATGGTCTCCCTCCCAGATCGGTTCATGTCTTTTTCGGCCGGAAGGCCAGAAGCACGTTGCCGGGCGGATGACCGAAACGATCATACCCGGCGTTGACGAACAGCATTCCATTGGCGGCGACAAACGGCGCGTTGTCGATGCCGCCGCCCCTGCCCGGCACGCCATTGGTGGTCGCGTAGTCACGGATGACGTCCTGCGTGAACAGCACATCGCCCGTGCGGCCGTCGAAAATGCGCAGCCAGCCATCGGTGGAGCCCGTGACCACCGCGCCATCAATCACAAGCGGCGCGGCGGACAGGCCCGGCCGGCGGCGGCAATTCGGAGCACGCGCCAGACGTTCGTCATCGCAATCAGCAGCGACGGGATGGCTCCACAGCTCCTGTCCTGTCTCGATATCGAGCGCCACAAGACCGGCGCCATGCAAGCCAACGCGGTCCGCCGGATCGTTCAGCGGAACAAAGATGCGCTCGCCATCCGTGGCGAGCCCCCAGTGCACGCCGCCCGCGGCGGAGCCCGGGCCGTAATCCGCTTTCCAGACGACTTTCCAGTTGTCATTGAGGTCGAACGCCCAGACGGCGCCGATCTTGTGCCCGGAGATGAGCAGATCCCTGCCCGACGGAGTGCGCGCGATGAGAGGTGTCGCGCCCCAGTCGAGATCGCGGATGATGCTTTCGTTTCCGGTGAAATCGCAATTCGCGCCCTTGCGGCTGCACGCGCCGTTCCAGACGTCGTTCGCCGCCGCCTGGAAGCTCCAGCGGATTTCGCCTGTGTCCATGTCGAATGCGATCAGCGCGTCGCTCGTGTCCGTTGCAGGAAGCGAGAAGTTCGTGCCCGTGCCCGCATAGACAACGTTTCGCGCTTCATCCACCACGGGCGTCGACCAGACCGGCGCGCCCGAAGGCCCCCAGAGTTGGGCGCCTGCACGATTGAAAGCCTGCTTCTCCGGCTCCTCCATCGTGTGGCCTGTCCACACGACTTCGCCGGTTGCAAGCTCCAGGGCGACAACCGCGCCACGGCTGCGGCAACATTCATAGCTGTCGTCGGAAGCGTAGTTGATCTCGATCGTGGACAGCGGCGCGTAGATCCGGCCTTTGTGCACGGTGGGCGCGCCGGTGAGACGCTGGGTCTCGTCGAGCTTTATGTCCTTCTTCCACACGAGTTCGCCGGTCGCGGCGTCGATGACATGAACAAAACCCGCAGCATCGCCCAGCACGATGGCTGGTTGCGCCAGTTGGCCGGCGTCCGCGTAGGCGAGCGTTGAGCGCAGCGGGAGTTCGGAAGCGTACACCCATTTGACGCAGGCCGTTTCCGTATCCAACGCGAACAACCGGCCCGAATCGGTCGCCGCGACAAAGATTGTCGAGCCAATGATGACGGGCTGCGACCGCATCGTCGGCGTCTGCGGAAAACCGATCGCCCACGCCAGTTCAAGATTCGGCATATCCGCCGCACGCAACCCGGCGGCTTCGGAGGAAAGCTGACGCCGCCCGCCCTCATCCACGCCGAACCACGAAACCGTTGGCGGAACCGAAAGATCAATGGCGCGACGGTCGCCAGCGCACATCGCCTGCCCGACCCACGCGTCGTTTGTCTCGCCAGCGGCGGCGAGATAATCAATCACGTGAACAAGATCAGGTTCCGGCACATGCCGGGCGTGCATTTTCATATAGCCTTGGCGGAGAGCGTATTCGATGGTGCCGCGATTGAGCTGGCGCATCGCCTCCAGCGATGGCGCCCGCGAATCGCCGCCATCGAGATGGCAGGACGCGCACCATTCACCGAATACCCGATGCCCGGGGTGATCGTCACCGCGCAGTTGCGCGGAGGCGCCGGTCTCCTCGCCCCCCGAACGCGGCCCGCAAGCGGCGAGAAGCAACGCCGACATCGCGAACACGGCGACAGACAAGGGCGCGGCCCAAGGCTGCGTCATGCGTCCGGTCCCGGCATGAGCGCGACGAGCCACCCCATCACTCCTGGATAAGTTCGACTTCGTTGCCGGCGGGATCCTTCACGAACCCGTAACGCGCGCCAGACGCCGCCGATGTCGTAACAGCGCGCGACAGCGCGCCGCCTGATATTTCGGCACGTGCGACAACAGCTTCGATATCCTTGACGCCAAAGATCAGGTTCGACACGGACGGCGCGGGCGCGCCCGGCTGAGCCAGGATGATCACCAGACGCGGCGCCTTGCTGGCGGACGCCTCTTCCACGGTCTCGCCATAATTCATGATGATCTCGAACAGCGCGCCGTCACGGTCGATCCGGCGAACTTCTTTCAGGCCAAAAGCGTCCTGATAGAATTTGGCCGTCACCGCGACATCGGGCGCAGAGACGCGGACGCTGCGTATGCGCGCGTCCTGCGCGAATGCGGACTGCGCCGCGACCAGACCAATCGTCATCGCAAGTATCACCGCCTTCATTGACGCTCTCCCTGCCTGCGCCCTAGTCCCGCAACACGGCGTTGCCGGCGCGAACTTCAGCCTCTGAAGGGACGACGCCGAGCGCTTCCTGCACCCGGGCGCCATAAAGGACGCCCTGCATGGAGTAGTTGCCCTCATGACATGCGAACTCGAAGACGCGATCCGGCGTCGCGTTCAGAGACATTTCTCCCCGCCAGGGCTGGGCGTAGAAGGAGGGATCATCGACCGTGAATTCGTAGAGAATCTGCGCATCCGATACGCGCGTGAAACGCTCGGTCACCTTCGCATCGCGCGACAGGCTGGCAGGAGCTGGATGAACGGCATGCAGCGCGTTGAAGTTCGTGGTTTCGGCCACGAGCGTGTCACCGTCCCACCATCCGACAGTGTCGCCAAACAGCGGCGCGACATCCGATGGCGCGTGTTTCCCATTCAGACGAATAACGCGCGCATGCGGAATCATCTCCACATAGATCACCACATTCTCAGCCGACTGAATGAACTGGTAGTTGTTGTTGTACAGGCCGTTTATCATCGGCGGCCCGACGCGATTTCCGACAGCCAGACAACGCTCGCCGAGCGGGCGCGCCTCAGGTCCGCCGAAGTCCTGCCGGTTGATCGCAAGTTCGGATGCGCGCTTGCGCCCCTCCGGCGAATAGGGGATGCGGCCGTTCGGCGGGTCGATGATCCACGACGAGCGATACTCGCCCTTCACCATCGCGATCTGGACGCCGGGATCGACCCAGAAAGAGTTGTAGCCGCGCCCGGCGGCGAGATCCGATCCATCGAGAAGACCTGTATCAGGCTTTGTGACCTCGTTGGCGTTACGCACGCGCAGCACGCCGGGATCGTTATCCTCGATGCCCCGCGCCTCTTCGGGCGTGAGCACCAGCTTGTCGACGCCTGCCGGACGTTGCAGTTCGGTGACGGAGGAGTTCGACCAGACACCTTCGAGACTTGGCTTTCCGTCCGGCATGCGCGGCGGCGAATAGGCGCCGCCAGCCTGCGCGCGCACGGCAGGCGCAACGCTCAAAAAGGCAATACCCAGCAGTACGGCGCGAAAGCTCGCGCCGCGCAGATTCTGTCCGCGCGTCATGGACTCTCTCCTCCCCGGTCTGACGCCATCTTCGGGCGCCGCCGTTGTTGACTATCACTCCATTATTATCATTTGACCGTTTGTGCAACCCGCAAATCCGCCGCACGTTTCAGTGCTGGAAATGCAACTGGAAGTGCGACAGGATGGCTGCGGGGAAAAAACTCCAACAAGGGAAGATCGTCCGTGTCCGGCGCGCGCCTTACACGCAAGCAACTGTACAGGATGATCTGGCAGCGCCCGTTGTCATCCGTCGCCGCCGAGCTCGGCATGAGCGCAGGCGGTCTTGCGAAGATTTGCGACCGGTTGGACGTGCCCTATCCGCCGCGCGGCTACTGGGCGCGGCGCCGCGCGGGCCGCCCGACGGAAAAACCGCCGCTTCCCGGCGCCCCGCCCGATTCGCCCTCGCATATTTTGCTGGATGCTCAGGGCAACACGTCACGCCGCACGCGGCTGCGCAAGACGCCGGAAGAGCGGCGTGATGAACTGAAGGCGTTCGCCCGCCGCGTCATTGCGGAGGAAGGGCTGCACCGCATGACCATGAAACATGTGGCGGCGCGCATCGGGATGAGCGAGGCGCAGGCGCACAACTATTTTACACGCGACGAACTGCTGATTGAGATCACACGCGACGAGCTGCGGGCTATCGAGGATGCACGGCAGGCGGCGATGAAAGCTGCGCCGACAATGCAGGAGCGGGCTGTCATCGGCACGCAGGTCTATCTGCGCGAGTTAAAGACGCGCGGCGCAATGGTGCAGGATCTTCTTGCGCTGCCAGCCGTGCGGGAAGGGCTGCGTCCCGAACGCGGCGAGAAATCCCAGGCGGGCGTTCTGCGCATGACGTCGCGCTTCGAATCCGAACATGGCGTGCCCGCGCACGTCGCGCGGAACACGACACGCATCCTGACCGCATTGACCCTGCGCGCCGGACGGATTGTTTCCGCGGGACAGCTTGACCTCCCGATGACGGAAAGACTGGTTCTGGACATCATCGCGGCAGGAAACGCGCGCGTCATCGAAACCTGGGGCTCGCCTAAGCCCGGGAAGACCGCGTCAGCCCGGCGATCGCGGCGCTGACGAGTTCGCGGCACAACCTGCGCCCCAGATCTTCGTCCAGTTCTCCACGCCGCACCAGCGCGGCGCCTTCTTCGGGAATTGCGATCATCATCGCATACGCCGCGCGGGCCTCGGCTGGTTTCAGGCCCGCCTCACCGGCGATGGCCTGCTCGAACGGGCCAGAAACCAGACGCAGCAGGGTTCTGACTTCTGGCGGCAGTTTCCCGCGCAGGAACGGATCGCGCAGGATGAAGCGCGCGACAGGGCCCGTCCGCACAATATGCTGGAAGTAAAGGTCCATCCCCTCTTCAACCAGTTCCACCCCTGCAACTCCCGACTTGAGCAGCGGCGCAATCAGCGCGCGGATATCCGCCAGGCGCGCGGTGAGCGCGGCAATGAAGAGATCTTCCTGGGTAGGGAAATAGCGATACACCAACGCCTTGCTGACACCCACATTGGCCGCGATCTGCTCCAACGGCAAAGGCAGGCAGCCGACATCAAGCAGCAGGTGTTCGGCAGCCATACGAATCTGCTCGCGCCGGGCCTCGGGCGCAAAACGCGTGCGTCCGGTCGCATCAGCGCCGCGCATGCATCACCCGTGCACGCAAACCGCAAGGCGGGAAATTTTTCCGTCCGACCATCGGGGGTTGTTTCGCACGAGTTCGGATTGATGCACAAGTTGCGGGTAATCACGGGTAGCGGAGGATTTTTCCGGGTGACCGTGACCAGGGGAAGCACCGCAGGCCATGCATGGTCAGCCCGACACAACTGTCCAGACCGCAGCCCGGGGCGCGCCGGTTGTGATCGTGTTGCTGATGCTCACCAACACGCTGAACCATCTTGATCGCCATATTGTCAGCATTCTTGCCGAACCGATCAAGAACGAGTTCGGCCTTGCCGACTGGCAGATCGGCGTTCTGACCGGCCTTTCCTTTGCGGTGTTCTACGGATTGTCGAGCCTTCTGATCGGACACCTCGCCGATCGCACGAACCGTGCGCGCGTCATCACCCTGTGCCTGGCGGCGTGGAGCGTATTCACCGCCCTGTCGGCGTTTGTGCAAAGCTATCTACAGCTGATTCTGCTGCGCATCCTCGTCGGCGTGGCCGAAGGCGGCGGCAGCGCGCCGTCGCAATCGCTGATTACCGACATCACGCCCAAACATCGCCGCGCGCAGGCGCTGGCGGCCTTTACTGTCGGCATTCCGCTGGGATCGTTTCTTGGCATGCTGATCGGCGGGGTCTTTCTTGATCTGCACGGCTGGCGCGCCGGTTTCATGGTGGCGGGCCTGCCGGGCATCGCCCTCGCGCTTGTTCTGTTGCTGGTCCTGCGCGATCCGGCGCGCCGCGCGGCAATTGCAGATGCGCCGGCAAAAAAGCCGACGGTGGATTTTGTCCGGTCTCTTGCAGGCGCCAGCAAGGCGATATGGACGGACCGGCCCTTTCTGTTCATCACGCTTGGCGGCATCTTCATCACCTTTGTAAACTATGGGCAGTCGGCGTTTCTGGCGTCGCATTTTTTCCGGACCTTCGGGAGCGATCTCGATCGCATCGGCGCCGAGCTTTTCTCGGCCATCGGCCTCGCCTTCGGCGCCGGAGCGGCGCTGGGCGGCGCGCTTGGGCTGGCGAAAGGACTCCCCGGCGTCGTTGGCACGCTGTGGGGCGGCTGGATGACGGACAAGCTCTGGGCGCGAACGCCGGCGTGGCTCGGCCTGCTGCCGGCGCTCACGGCATGGGCGCGCATTCCGGTGATCGTGCTCATGCTGCTGACGGATAATCTTTACGCGGCGCTGGGGCTGGTCGTCATACAGGCCTTCATCATGGGGCTAGCCGCGCCGGCGGGGTATGCAGCCGTGCAGGCGCTCGCCGCCAGCGGCACGCGCGCGCTGGCCGCGGCGAGTTACATGTTCATGCTGAACGTGGCCGGTCTGGGGTTGGGCCCTCTCCTTCTGGGCCTTCTCAGCGACGGCTTGCAGGACGCCGGCGCATCGGCGGCTGAAGGTCTGCGCAACGCGCTGCTGATCTGCGCCGTCATCGGTCTTTCAATCGGAGGCGCCCTCAAATGGGCGGCGCAGGAACCGCTCAGGCGGCGCCTGAACACATAGGCTGGTCCACCGTTTCATCCTTCGCCGGTCCGCGCGTGTAGAGGTTTCTGACCTCCTGGCGTCTCAGCTTGCCGGACGCGGTCACCGGAAGCGTTTGCGCAATATGGATGATCTTTGGCCGCTTCAGCGCGGACAGATGCTCGCGGCAATAACTGTGCAGTTCATCCCGTAACTGCCGCGGGTCGATGTCATCGTGCGGCATGACAGCGGCCACGACAATTTCGCCCCACTCCCGGTCAGGCGCTCCAAAAGCGCAAGCCGACCGCACCATCGGGTGAGCTTCAAGTACAACGTCAATCTCCAGCGGATGTATGGTTACGCCGCCGCTGATGATCCGGTCGGCTGCGCGCCCGACGAGGAAGAGATAGCTGTCGTCATCGACATGCCCGATATCGCCCAGCGTGAAGGTGGCTGCGCCGAACACGCGTCCGGTTTGCTCCGGGTCCTTGTAATAAACAGGACGCTGATCGCCCTCCGGCACGACGAAATGGACCTCGCCATTTTCGCCGGCCGCGCATGGTCCGCCATCCGCGCGGCGAATGCTGACAGTTCCTGCCGCCGGAATACGCCCGACGCTGCCCGGACGGAGCAGCCATTCTTCACTTGTTATCCGGATGCCCGCCGTGATCTCGGTCGCGGCATAATACTCGTCGAGAATGAGGCCGAACCAGTCAATCATCGCGCGCTTGGTTTCCACGGCCGTTGGCGCGCCGCCATGAATGACCTTCTTCAGACTTGAGAGGTCATAAGCGCTGCGCACCTCTTGCGGCAACGCCAGCAATCGCTCGAACAGGATCGGGGCCATGTGGGTATGCGTGACGCGATGACGCTGGATGAGCGCCAGCACTTCCCGCGCGTCGAACCGGGTCATGATCAGAATGCGGCGTCCATAGGTCAGCGGCACAATCAGATCGTGATACAGCGGCGCGCTGTGAAACGCCGGACCGCACAGCAGATGCGTGTCCATGGGGTTCATGTCCGGCAGCGGGTTGCGCAGATAGGATCGCACCCCCTTTCGAAAAACCCCCTTCGGCGCACCGGACGTACCGGAAGTATAGAGCATCAGCTTGCCGTGACGGGGTTCGTCCAGCGAAGCCGGGGACTCGGCGCCGATGGCCGTACGATAGTCAGACCAGCCGCTCGCGCCGCCGCCCGCGCACAACGCAATGCGAAGACCGGGGGTAAGATCATTCAGCAGCCCCGCCGTCGCCGTTTCGGCGATTACCGCGCGCGCGTCACAATCCTTGACGATATGACGTACAAAACCAGCCCCCATGCGATAGTTCACCGGCGTCAGACGCAGGCCCGATCGCAGGCAGGCAAGCAACACTTCGATGAACTCGATCCGGTTGGACAGCACCGCCGCAACCGCATCGCCGGGCCGTAGCCCCGCCGCGGCGAGCGCGCGGCTAAGCTGGTTCGCACGATCATCAAGCTCACCGAACGTCGTCGCACCATCATCTTCGATGACGGCGATGTCGTCGCGCCGTTGACGCGCATGCCAAGTGAACGCCACACCCCGCGCTGCGAAGTCTTCGAGACTCTGCTCAGCCGTCACGCGCTGCAACTCCTGGACGTCCCTCCCGCGAGCCGAAGCCCGCGCCCTGCCCCAACGGCCCGCTCGCACGGCGGCGTCTCAATGAGGCAGATTGTCCAAGGGAGGGCTTACGCGCCGCGCCGTCAAGAGCACGCATTCGCGACGCCCGGCGCGCAGGCCGATCACAAGCGCGGCATGAGGTCAGTCCGCCAGCTTGCCGGCGACGGCGTCCGCGATGGCGAGGGATGAGGTGAGCCCCGGAGATTCGATGCCGAAAAGGTTCACGAGGCCGTCCAGGCCGTGCATCTCTGCGCCATCAATGCGGAAATCCTGCGCCGCTTCGCCTTTCGCCGAAATCTTCGGGCGGCAGCCGGAGTAATCAGGCGTCAGCGCGCCGTCGGGCAGGCCGGGCCAATAGCGGCGGATGGCGGCATAGAAGCTGCCGGCGCGGCGCGGATCGACGGTGTAGTCCACCGAGGCGGGATCATCATTCTCCAACCATTCAACATCAGGGCCGAAGCGCATGCGGCCCGCAAGGTCGAGCGTGACGTGAACGCCGAGGCCGCCCTCGACGGGTGCGGGATAGATCAGGCGGCTGACGGCGGACTTTCCAGCAAAGCTGAAATAATTGCCCTTGGCCAGCGTGAGCTTCGGGATGTGCTGCGCGGAGAGACCTTCGGTTCGACGCGCAACGCCCTGCGCGCCGAGGCCCGCGCTGTTGACCACACGCCGCGCGGTGATGCGCGCGGGCTCGGCGCCGCCCGTGTGGATCTCGAAACCGCCCGCGACAGGAACGATACGCTCGACCGGCGTTTCCAGCGCAACGACGCCGCCAAGATCCTCGATCTCGCCCTGTAGCGCCAGCATGTATCCATGGCTGTCGAGCACGCCGGTTTCAGGCGAGACAAGCGCAGCGGTGACGGTGAGCGCGGGTTCGAGACGGCGGACATCGGCCGCGCCGACAAGCTCCAACCCCTCGACCTCGTTCTCGACGCCACGTTTGTGGATCGCCTCGATCTGCGCCTGTTCCGCATCGGATGTGGCGACGATCAGCTTGCCGAAACGGCGGTGAGCGACGCCGCGCACGGCGAGATACGGGTAGAGCTTGCGCCGGCCCGCCACGCACATGCGATGGCGCACGCTGCCGGTGGGGTAATACATGCCGCCGTGGATGACTTCCGAATTGCGCGAGGACACGCCCGAGCCGACGCCGCTGGCGGCCTCGATGACCAGCACGCTGGCGCCCTGCCGGGCCAGGGTGGCCGCGCAGGCCAGCCCGACCGCCCCGGCGCCGATCACCACGCTGTCGAAATCAGGGTCCAAACCACGTCTCCCGCCCGCTCGCCATTTCCCGGCAAACACCGGGCCATGGCGCGAACGAACCATGCCCAAGCCGGGTAAATTTTCGCGTATCGGGAGGGAGCGATATGGCCCAAAAAGACTGGCGCACTCGACAGGATTCGAACCTGTGACCTCTGCCTTCGGAGGGCAGCGCTCTATCCAGCTGAGCTACGAGTGCGAATGGCTTCCCGGCCGGGCCGGAGCGCGGCGAAACTACAGAAGCAGAGCGGGAAGGCAAGGCCGCGCGTGACTGCGCCTCATGGCGCCGCCAGCCTTGTATTTTCTGCGATTAACCGGAAAAGCTGTCCCTGCGCCCCCGCCGGAGACCTCCGCCATGACCTTTCGCTCGCTGATCCTCGCCGTCGCGGCCCTTCTGACCGCGTCCTGCGGGCAGAAGGACGACGAGGCCGCCGCGCCCGCCCCGGCGGCGCCCGGAGCGGAGCAAACCGCCGGTCCGGCGCTGTGGCGGTTCGGGGACGCCGACACCACGATCTACCTGTTCGGCACGGTGCATGTCCTGCCCGCCGGTCTGGCGTGGCGGACGCCGGCAATCGACGCGGCGTTCACCGAATCCAAAGCCGTCTATTTTGAAACCGATATCAACCCGAACATGGCCGAGTTGCAGGGCCTGATCATGCGGGTGGGCGTCTATCAGCCGCCGGAGACTCTGTCGGCGAAGCTGGGCCCGGACAACACGAAGGAACTGGCGGAAGTTGCGGCGGACCTGTCGCTGCCGATGTTCCAGCTGGAGACAATGAAGCCGTGGCTCGCGGCGATCACGCTGGCGGAGCAACTGATCACGCGCGCGGGGTATGACCCGATGTCCGGCGTGGAGCGGACGCTGTGGCCGGTCGCAAAGACGGCGGGCAAGGAGATCCGCACGCTGGAGACAATCGAGTCGCAGCTACGCGTTTTCGCCGATCTGCCGGAGGATGTGCAGATCAACTATCTGATGGATGGCGTCCGCAACCTGGAAGAAGACATGGGGCTGCTCGACGATCTTGTCGCCGGCTGGTCCAGGGGCGACGTCGCGACGCTGGAAGAAATCATGATCGCGGACGATCTCGCCGCCCTGCCCCAGATCTATGACGCGCTGCTGGTGAAGCGCAACGCGGCGTGGACGGACCAGTTGGATGCACTGGTCAAGAACGAGGCGGGTGTGTTCTTCGTGGCGGTGGGAGCGGCGCACCTTGCGGGCAAGGACAGCGTGCAGACCATGCTGGCCGCCGGGGGACATGCGGTGGAGCGGATCAATTAGACCCGCTCCGCGCCGTCGTCGGTTCAGCCATAGGTCCAGAACAGCTTGCTGTTCAGGAGGCCAGAATTGCGGTGCTTCATCAGCATCCTGATGCGCGTGAAGGCGGGGGTCCGGAAGTCCTCTTCCGTCATGGCGATGCCTTCAAACAGCTGGCGCATCTGGCGTGCGCCGGATTCAGCGGTCCATTTGCATTTGAAGTCCGGCAGGATGCGCTGGATCCTGTCGAAGTTGACGCGGTACGAGCGGTTGTCCGCAGAAGGTTCGCCGACGATCAGCTCGCAGCCGGGAAATTCAGCGGCCACGATCTTCGCGATCTCGATGACGCGGTAGTTCTGTTCGGTGGAGCCGACATTGAAGGTCTGCTTGCGGATCTTGTCCGCCGGGGCGATCAGCGACAGGTAGATCGCCTGGCACATGTCCTCAACGTGGACCAGCGGGCGCCAGGGCGAACCATCGGACAGAAGCTTGATCTGCTTTGTCGTCCAGGCGAGGCCCGAGAGATCATTCAGCACGATATCGAAACGCTGGCGCGGGCTGGCGCCGTAGGCCGTCGCGTTGCGCAGGAAGCAGGGTTCGAAATCGTCACCGGCCATGTCGCCGACATCGTTCTCCACCTTCACCTTGCATTCGGCGTAGGCGGTCTGCGGATTGACCGGGCTGGTTTCGTCGAGGATCGCGTCCGGCTTGCCCACGCCATAGACGGAACACGACGACATATAGACGAAACGCTTGATGCCAGCCTTGCGCGCCAGTTGCGCGAGACGCAGCGAACCGCCGTGGTTGATCTCGTGCGTCAGGCCGGGGTCCTGCTGGCCGAGCGGATCGTTGGAAAGCTCGGCGAGGTGAGCGACAGCGTCGAAGCCCTTCAGGTCGTCCTCAGTGATATCGCGCAGGTCGCGCGTGATGACGGCGGGGCGCGGCCCGGCCATCGGATAAAGCCAGCCCTGGCGATAGAAGCCGGTGTCGAGACCGACAGCCTCAATGCCGCGCTGCAACAGGTACGGGCCCAGGATCGCCCCAACATAGCCGTCAGCGCCGGTGAACAGGACACGCATGAAATTCAATCCCCGATCAGTAATTCTTGGCCCAAGGCTGCATGCCGCATGCCATTCGAGTGGTGGTCAGGCCGTTGCGGAGCTGGCGTTCGCGGCCAGCGGGTAGCGCACGGAAAGTTCGATCGCCGGATGCGGCTTCACGCCGGACACCGCATCGAGATAGCGATCGCGAATACGCGTGAGCACGGGCGCCGGGCCCATCGGCCGGCCATCGACGCCGGACACGAGGATGACGTCGCCAAGCGTGCCGCAGGAAGCCAGTTCGTCCGCCGCCAGCAACTCGCTGCGCTCGATGGGGCGGCGCTGGAACGGGATGCCGAGATCTTTCGCGAGAATTTCCACGAATTCCTGCGTCAAGCCTTCAAAGGCGCCTTCGGAAGCGGGCGGCGTGATGACCACGCCGTCGCGCACCATCAGGAGCGAAGAGCCGACGAACTCGGCCACGCGGCCGGCGTCGTTCAGCAGGATCATCTCACGATAATCCCGGCTCTTGCTTTCCAGCTTGGAGAAACGGGCGACGAGGTAGTTCGCGCCGGTCTTGATGCGCGCGGGCATCGCGTTGTCGTTGGCGCGGCGCCAGGAGGTGACGCCGGTTTCCATGGGCGCCGAGTGGCCCTTGGGATGGTGATAGGCGGTGATGACCATGTCGGTTACGTCGCCCGAACCCCAATGGCCTTCGACCAGCAGCAGCGTGGTGCGCAGCCACATATTGCGCTCGGGCGTGATCATGGTGGCCACGAGATCGTGGCAGGCGTTCTCATACTCATCGAACGTCATCAGGAAAGGAATGTGCATGATCCGCGCGGAGCGGTGAAGACGGTTGTAGTGGGCGCGCATCGCGACGAGACCGAAGCCGCCATCGGGCTGCCAGAAACCTTTCAAACCCTCGAACACGTTGATGCCGCGAATGACCGCCTCGGTGGAAACGTGGATATTCGCCTCGTCCCACGGGCGGATGGCGCCGTTGGCGTAGATGAAGGCCGGACGTTGCAGGGCGTGTGGGGTCGGATCGGCGCTCACGCGATGGCTCCTGTAGAATTCAGAGGATGGCTGGTCTGGGACATGACGATCAACCCAGCCGGATTTTGCGGACGTGGAACGCCTCGGCGTAGCGGGCGCGGCATTCGACGCCGCGCAGGCGCGCGAGGGCCCGGAAGGTTTCGTCGTCGAACCAGTCTTTCGATCTTTGCGAGCCGAAATGCTGTTGCAGGAGCGCGATCTTGCGGGCCATCGTTTCCTCACTGAGCGCGACATAGGCGTTGGGCTGGCCCAGATCGCCATCCCATTTCGGAATTTCGTATTCGAGGATCAGGCTGTCGCGAAAGGCGTTCCAGGCCAGCTCGCTCATCATGCGGTGATCCTGATGGGCGTCGCGTGAGCTGTGGGTCAGCACGACGTCGGGCTTCATGCGCGGTTTCTGCGCTTCGACCCATTGTTTCAGCGCGGCGCCCTCATAGGGCAGATAGGAATCGCGGAAGCCGCCGACGGCCACGGTCGAATTGGCGGCGCCATCGAGGAAGGCGGAGGCCGAGGCGCGCGCCTCGTCCGCACGTTCTCCGGCGGCGGCGGCGACGCACCAGTGAATGTCGAGTTGCGCTCCGCTGGCGATCCAGGTCAGCAACGCGCCGCCCGCACCGATTTCGATGTCGTCCGAGTGCGCGCCGAGACACAGCACGGATAGCGGTTTACCCGCCCGGGCGATGTCCAGCGTCATCATCTCAGGCTGCTCCCTGCCCGCCTTCGGCGCGGACGCGCCACGGGGTGACGCCCTTCTCGAACATCTCTTCGAGGACCTGGCGGTCGCGCAGCGTGTCCATGGAACGGAAGAAGCCTTCGTGCTTGTAGGCCATCAGCTGGTCCTCGGCAATAAGGCGCTTGAACGGCTCCACCACCAGTTCCTCGCCATCGCGCATGTAGTCAAAGATTTCCTTACGGAAGAGGAAGTAACCGCCATTGATCCAGATTTCCGAGCGGTCGGATGTGATGAAGTCCTTCACGCGTCCGTCCGCATCGATGTCGGCAAGGTGGTAGGTGAGCGGCGGGCGCACAGCCAGGAAGCAGCCGATCTTTCCGCTGGCCTTGAACTTGGCGAGCATGTCGTCAAGGTTCACATCGCTGAGACCGTCGGAATAGTTGGCGCAGAAGATCTCCTCGTCTTTCACATGCTCACGCACGGCCCACAGGCGCGAACCGATATTGCGCCAGATGCCCGTGTCGATCATGGCGATGCGCCAGTCTTCCTTGGGCTTGCCGATGACTTCGACATCGCGGCCGCCGCCCGACACGATGAGGTCGGAGAATTGCTGCGGTTTGTAGTTGAGGAAGAATTCCTTGATCGTGTTGGCCTTGTACCCAAGGCACAGCACGAAGTCGCGGTGACCGTACTGGCTGTAATAGTCCATCACGTGCCACAGGATCGGCTGGTGGCCGACCGGGATCATCGGCTTGGGAACAGCCTCGGAATACTCGCGGATGCGGGTGCCCAGGCCGCCGCAGAACAGAACGACTTTCATTGCACGTCCCTCGGGTCAATGATTGCAGCTTCGGGAATCGGAACCACGAATTTCGCGCCCCACTCAGCGACGTGGCGCATCTGGGCGACGATTTCCTTACGCAGGTTCCAGGGAAGGATAAGGATGTAGTCCGGCTTCGCCTGGTCGATCGCTTCAACCGGCAACACGGGAATATGCGTGCCCGGTGTGAAGCGGCCATGCTTGTGCGGATTGCGGTCGACGGTGAAGTCGATGAAATCCGTGCCGACGCCGCAATAGTTGAGCAGCGTGTTGCCTTTGCCCGGAGCGCCATAGCCGGCGACCGTCTTGCCCTGCTCTTTCGCCTCGATCAGGAAGGACAGAAGCTTGCGCTTCGTCGCCTTCACCTGCTCCTGATAGGCGCCGTAAAGGCCGAGCGTCTTGTAGCCGAGGCGTTCTTCACGGGCGATCAGATTGCGCACGGCCTGCGTCACCGTCTCCTTGCCCTCGTGAGCGAGGAAGACACGGAGGCTGCCGCCGTGAGTGGGGATTTCCTCCACGTCGAAGAACACCAGACCGTGGCGATCCGCGATGGCCTGGATGGCGATCGCCGAGAAGTAGCAGAAGTGTTCGTGATAGATCGTGTCGAACTGGTTCTGCTCGATCAGGTTTTGCAGGTGCGGAAATTCGAAGGTCGCGACCCCGTTCTCGCTCAGCAGCAGCTTCACGCCGCCGACGAAATCGTTGAGGTCGGGCACGTGCGCCAGAACGTTGTTGCCGAGGATGACGTCAGCCTTGCCGCGCGCCGCCTCAAGCTTCTTCGCCAGCTTCACGCCGAAGAAATCGACCGTAACCGGGATGCCTTTCGCCGCCGCGACTTCCGCCGTGTTGGCGGTCGGTTCGACGCCCATGATGTTGGTGACGCCCAGCGGCGGGAAGTGCTGGAGCAGATAACCGTCATTGCAGGCGATCTCGACGACGAAATTGTCCTTCGTCAGGCCACGCCGCTGCGTGATCATCTCGCAATAGGCCTTGGCGTGAGCGACCCACGAGGTGGAGAAGGATGAGAAGTACGGATAGTGATCCGTGAAAATCCCGTCCGCCGCGACATACTCCTTCAGCTGGACCAGCCAGCAATTGTCGCAGACCTGCACGTGGAGCGGAAAGAACGGCTCCATCTGGTCGATCTGGGCCGGCGTCAGGAAAGTTTCGCAGAGCGGTGATTTACCAAGATCCACCAGCGTATGTTTCAGACCCGCGCCGCAGAGGCGGCAGGATCCCGATGCATGGTCGTTCGCGGGTGTTTGAGCGGCAAGCGCGGCACTCATCTTGATTTTTCCCCTGCCGGACGATGTCCGAAAATGTTTCTCGCGTGACAGGGAGCAAGTTTCGGGCCGGGCGCCCCCAGGCCTATTATCAGGCGCCTCCAGCGGGATTCACGAGACGATCGCCAAAATACAGCACTTTGTCGCCGGTGGCCGTTTCATCATCGTACAGGGCGACAACCTCATCCGGCGCCTTCGCAAGATCGGTGGCGCGGAGGTAATCGCGCATCGTCGTGCCGGTGCTGCGCGAGTCGATGTTCGGGGCGCCCCTGAGCGCGCGGGCGTCATCGATATTAACCGTGCGGAAGTCGATGGAATACCGTGCGACGCCGCTGGTATTCTCCACCGTCTCGTGAAGCTGGGCGCCCGAGAAGATGATGATCCCGCCCGGCGGCGGCACATAGGTCTGCTTCACCTGATCGATCGGCCCCTGGGGCTTCGGCTGCACGCGCGTGTCGGTCTTGATATTCTGCGCGGCGGTCGCCCGGTTCGTCGTGTTCCATTCGTAGTAGTTATACACGTCCGAATTGTTGGCCACCGGCTCGCGGAAATGACGCGGGTAAAAAGCCATGCCGTTCTCGGGCAATACAGGGTAAATCGGGATCCACCAGTTCAGCTGGCACATCGGCGCCGAATACCAGGTGTCGCGGTGCGGGTGGAAAGCGTAGGCGATGCCCGACGACAGGAAGCCTGCCGGATAGGCCGAACGCATGCGCGGCACATCAAAGTAAACGCGGTCGAGATCGACGCCGGCTTCCTTGAGTATCTGCGGCAGCAGCTCCTTGCACTCCGGATGGTGAATGAAAGCCGGCTTGAGCGTGGACAGGACGGCGGCGACGTCTTCCGGCGTCAGATGATCCTGGATTTTCCGGGGGTCGTGAGGGGCGAACGCCTCTTCCAGCATCCGCCGGGCGAGCGCGATCAGCTTGCGCGTGCTATCCGAGGGCGGAATGATGAAGATGTCCCCATTGTAGAGGCGAGCCCGGCGTTCATCGTCCGTCATTGCGGCTTCAAAAAAAACCGAGGACATTATGTTCCCCATTCCCATTGTGGCGCCCGGTTAACCTTGCGCCCCTAGACTGGGCGTTTCCACGGGCCGTCCATGATATTCACGAAGCTATCCATTCATGAAGCATGCCTGATTGATCCGGAGCCCATCGGGGACAGCCGGGGCAGTTTCGCGCGCAATTTCTGCGTCAAGGAATTCGCGGCGCATGGGCTCGCCACGGAGTATGTGCAGCACTCGGTTTCGCGCAACGCAGTAAAGGGCACGCTGCGCGGCATGCACTTCCAGACGGCGCCCCATCAGGAAGCCAAGCTGGTCTGGTGCACGCGGGGGGCGATCCTCGACATCTGCCTCGACCTGCGCCCGGAATCCCCGACCTATCTGAAGTGGGAAGGGTATGAGCTGAGCGGGGCCAACGGGCGTCAGCTTTATATTCCACCCGGCTGCGCGCACGGCTTCCAGACGCTGAGCGACGACAGCGAGATATTCTATCGCATCTCGCAATTCTATGCGCCGGATGCGTCCACGGGCGTCCGGTTCGATGATCCCGCTTTCGGTATCGCGTGGCCCCTGCTCCCGACCGTGATGTCGGACAAGGACAAGAGCTGGCCGGACTTTACGCCTGCGGGCTGATCAGCAGGCCGCTCTCCTTCAGCGTTTCCGCCGTGGCCGCGATGGTGGCGAAGGGAATGCCGGCGCGCTCGGCAATGTCGATCAGGCTGTGATCGCCGTCAGACATGTTGAGCAGCCAGAGCATCGCCATGTTCCTTGAATACGCGTCCTTGTCGCCCCCGATGGCGGCGTAAAGGCCACGGCGCCCGAGCTGGGGTTCGCCATCCGGAGCGGTGTTCACATAGCGGCCGTCGCATTCCAGAATCTCGATGGCGCCGGCCACCATTTCCAGCGAGGCCTGGAGGTGTTCAGGCCTTATGAAAGCGAGGTTATCGGCCGATGTGTGGTATTCCGGAAAGGTGGCGAACTGGCTGCGCTGGAAAAGGCCGACATCCATCCGGAAGCCGGGTGAATTGTACTGGCGCTCGTCATAGCCGTACGGGAAAAAGTCGATGATGTTGGGCGCCTTCGCGGCGGCGCGCAGCACGTGGCTCATCGCGCGGTCGATGGCGGCGCCGCCGCGCCAGGTGCGTTTCCAGGTCGGTCCGCCTGCATCGCCCACGCATGACAGAACGACGCCATGGCGGATCGACTTCGCCGTCTCACGGTTGCGTGACAGCCAGGCGATGGCGCCCAGCGTGCCCGGCGCGAACAGGAAACGGTAGGTGTAGCGCGTCTTCACGCCCCGCATGGCGGCGGCGAGCCGGGTCAGCAGGGCGATGCCCGAACAGTTGTCGTTGGCCAGCGAGGGATGACAGATGTGCGCCTGCAACAGCACTTCCTCGTCCGTCTCGCCCTTGTGGACGTGTTCGGCGTAGGTCATCGCGCCGGGTTTAAGATCTGCGTCGATGAGGACTTCGTACTCGCCCTCGGGCAGCGCCTGGAGCGCGTCGTGGCTAAGGCAGAAACCCCACTGCTCCTTGTAGTAGGAGGTGCGGTAGGGGATCAGGCCGGGCTGATCCGGCATGGTGAACAAATGCTTGCGCAGTTCGGAAAGAGCCATGCGGCCGCTGAACGGCGTGGCGTAGTTCAGGACGTGCAGGTTGTTGACGCGGAAGTCGATCACCTTGCAGCCTGACGGGTCCTTCACCCAGGCGTCGCGGATCGTCCATTCGTTAGGGACGGTCCAGTCCAGGATTGGCGCGCCCGTGGGAATTTCGGTTCTCTGAAGCGGCACGTGGCGCTCCACATGGTCGAGCGTCTCACGGACGCCCGGTCCGGTGATCGAGCGGCAGATCGGGAAGATATCCGTCGCGAAGGCGTGCATCGCTTCGCCGGCCCCTGCGGGCGCGAGCGCCTCCCGCCAGCTTCCGGGCCGCAGCGTTTGCCGGTTGTCCGCCATGAGTGTCCTGCCCCTGCCCCGGCCTGATCTCCCGGCGCGCGATCTCAATTCGCGCGGAAGGCGTGCAGGAAGCAAGCCATGGACAGAATTGACCGGCGCTTAAACCGTGTTAACGGCGAACGGGCCATGAGTTCAGCGAGACGGGGAAATCCCGGGGTCCGGCGCCGGTTTTGCTCGCCTTGGACGGGATCTCGCAGATTGGGGACACCGGGGCATGTCGCAGCCCACGGCACAGGAAAAGGTTAACACGGCGGCGCCGCTCGTTGCGGTTGTGACGCCTGTTTACAACGGCGACCCGCTTCTGGCGGAAACGATGGCCAGCGTGCAGGCCCAGACCTGGACCAACATTGTCCATATCGTGCTGGACAACTGCTCCACCGACGGCACCGCGAAGATCATTGATTCATTCGAGGGCGGCCGGGTGCGTGTCATTCGCGGACGTAATGAAACGCTGTTGCCGCCCGACGATAACTGGAACGCTGCGCTGAAACTTATCCCGCCCGAAGCGGCGTATTTCTGCGTGCTGTGCGCGGACGATCTGCTTTATCCGGATGCGATGGCCCGCATGATCGCGCTGGTCGAAGCGGAAGCGGGCATTTCGGTCGTCAGCGGCGGGGCGTTCTACAACGAAGCCCTCCGCGACTTCGGCTGGGCCCGGGACCGCAGCACGTTCAACGGCGCGGAAGCGATGCGCGCCTGTTTCGAAAACAAGGTGACGCTCGATCCGCGCCTGATCCTTTTCCGGCGCGATGCGTTGTCTTCCGCCGATCCCTTCTATGATGACCGCACGGGGCATGCGTCGGACATTGATGCGACGATGCGAATGCTGGCGGCGGGTGATTTCGGTTTCGTGCACGAGCCGATCGCCATGCTGCGCGAGCACCCGGACAGCGTGACATCCAGGGCGACACGGCCGGTCCGCAAACAGTTCATCGACTGGCTGGTGATCCTGCGCCGGCACGGGCCGGTGGCGTTCGGCGCCGGCTATCCGGAAATCGAGCGGCGATATCTGCGTTTCTATTACCGCCGGATGCTGCGCTGGCGGTTCAAGGACCGCAACAAGGCGGCGTTCGATCACCACATGGCGCAGCTGAAGGAAATCGGCGCGCAGCCGGGCGTGCTGGACTTCGCGGGATCGGTGATGGATGCCGCGCTGAAGCGTATTGGACTGCGCCAGGCGTGGGGCGGATATCCCTACTGACGCGCATCAATCGTGCGATTGATGCTGCATGACACGGGCTGCGACTTCCGCGAAATGGGCATGCACCGCGTCGTGCAGGCCGTGTGCGGTTTCCAGCAGGTTCCGGCTCAGCTTTTCAGGCTCGGCCGTGACGCCGACGAAATGCCGGCGGATCGTGGCGGGTTCGAAATCTCCTATATTCTGGCAGTAATCGCCCAATCCGAACTGCTTCATCACCTCGCTGTTCTTGGGCGTGTAGCCCACCGACACGGCGGGGCGGCCGCTCATCAGGGCGGCGACGATGGTGTGGAACCGCGTGGCGATGACGGCGTCGATTTCCTTCATCTGGCGCAGGATATCCTGCAACGTCGATACTGCCGGAACCGTCACCAGAGCCGCGCGATCCGGCATCTCCTCTCGTATGCGGCGCATGAAGGCGTCGATGGCGGGCTTGTCGCCGGGATCGCCGGTGAGCACGCGGATCTCGCAGCCGTCGTCGAGCAGGTCGCGTCCGATCTGGACCATTTTTGTAATATATGCGTCGAAGATGTCGTCCGCCCCGCCCTGCTCGCCGCGCCAGGTGTGGTAGGCCATGAGACCCAGCCCGGCGACGCGGGGCTTGCCCGGCCCCAGCGGACGCGCATCGGTCTTCATGCCGAACACGATATCGGGCGTCAGGGCGTCGCGGGCGACGTCTATGCCCATTTCGTCCCGCGCGAACGCCCTGGAGTTTTCATCGCGATAGGACCGGTGATCCGCCAGCAGCGCCGCGCGACGGAACAGATACATGCTAAGCGGCTTCTCGACCGGCCCCGCGCCAACCGCAACATAGGCCACCGGCACTCCGCGCGATCTGGCGATGCGGCACCACAGCCATAGCGGATACGGAATCTCGAAAGACGTGACATTGAAGTCGTCGAAGATGCCGGTGCCGGGGATCATCAAGCTGGTCGCTGTTGAAAGAAACCGCCCCATCTGTTCCAGCCGGCTCCACTCGCGGAACATCTTGCGGAGCGGGAGAGGAAAGCGATTGCCGCGGCTAGGCTCGGGCCGGAGCGGCATGACGTCCACGGCGTGGGTCGCAGCCACATTTTCCGGATCACGAGTTACAACCGTGAACCGCACATCCGGGATAAGCCGGCGCAAGGCTTCGAGCGTTACAGACAGCGTGGCGTCGTTGCCCGTGTTGCCGTACCCGAACCCGCCATAGATAACAACGTGACGCTGGGCCACGTTGCTTTCCGCACCCGAAACCAAAGAAGGCCCCTATCCCTCCAGCAAGTAGAGTCTTCATACGCCTGAGAAGGGCGCGCCGCTATCTTCAAAATTATCAAAAGCGCGCACCTCTCCGCGCGCGATTCTTGCTAGCCCTAATAACGGTTTGGAACCCTTCCCGGGATATGTCCTGAAATGGCGCTCTCCCGCCGGGGGAACGGTTCACCAGGACACGCCGGACGGCGGTGTATTCAGAGGCTAGGGTTAATGCACCTCCAGCACATATCGGTCCGGCCGGCGGGGGCCCAATGAGCCTGCCTGCCCCGCGCGCGACACAAGCCGAAATCAACGAGTCCATCCTTTCGGTCGATCACCTGAAGGACGGCATCGGCGCACGCACCACACGCGGCGGCGCCATTGTGATGACGTCCCAGTTCATCAAGATTTTCGTTCAGCTGGCGGCGACCTTCATCCTCGCACGCCTCCTGAGCCCGGACGATTTCGGCGTGGTGGCCATTGGCTACACCGTGCTGGCCTTCCTGATCCTGTTCACCGAGATCGGCCTGACGACAATCACGATCCAGGCGAAAACCCTGACGCAGAACACGGCCAGCGCGCTGTTCTACCTCAACATCCTCATTACCCTGCTGGCGGTGGGCGTGTGCGCCCTGCTCTCGCCGTTGCTGCTCATGATTTTCAACGATGAACGCGTGCCGGCCATCGCGCTGGCGTTGACCGCGACATCGCCGATCAGCGCCATTGGCGCGCAGCACAACGCGCTGCTGATGCGCAACATGAAGTGGACAGAGGTGCAGGCGCTGAATGTCGGCGGTCTGGCCGTCGGTTCGCTGGTCGCCGTCATCGCGGCGTGGGCGTTCGACATTGGTTACTGGGCGCTGGTGATGCAGGCGCTGGTGACATGCCTTGTCGTCGTCGTTGGCGCATGGCTTCTGTGTCCGTGGCGGCCGACGCTGGTGCGAAGCTGGGAAGGCATAGGCAACGCGCTGAAGATGAGCCTGAACATCTCCGGCACGATGGCGCTGAACGTTCTTCACCGCCAGGTCGACAACCTTCTCATCGGATCGCGCTGGGGCACGGTGGAACTGGGCTATTACACCCGCGCTTACACCTTGCTGATGTTGCCGATGAACCTTGTGGCGGGGCCGCTTTCGACGGCGCTTATTCCCGCGTTGAGCCGCCTGCAGGACGATCTCGACAAGTGGCGGCGCGCCTATCTCGATGCGTTCGCAGCGGTCACCATCATCAGCGGCGGCATCGCCGCGATCATGTTCGGCGCGGCGGATACGCTGATCCTGATCGTGCTGGGACCGGGTTGGGACCGGGCGGCGGAGGTGTTCTCCGGCCTCGTCATTGCGATGTTCGCGGCCACGCCCCTGAGCACTGTGAACTGGGCTTATATCTCGCTGGGCCGCACGGGGCCGATGGTGGTTTGGGGATTGTTCTCCACCGCGGTGTTCGTGACCTCGTTCTTCATCGGCCTGCCCGATGGCGCGCCCGGCGTCGCGCTTGCGTATGGCGTGGCGCAACTGCTCGTGTTCATCCCCGGCTTGTGGATGGCGACGCGCGGCACGAACATGACGCTGGCCGACACGCTGATGGCGTGCGGCCCCATCCTGTTGGCGACCCTGGCGGTTGGCGTTCTGCTGCGCTTCGCGACGGCGCATCTGGGCGTGTGGATGGATGTGGCGGCGGCTGTTCTGGCGGGCGGGCTGTATTGCGCGCTGGTGACGTTGATCGTGTGGCGCTGGCCGGCGCACAGGCGGCTGCGGGATCGCGCCTGGGATATCATCCAGAAGGGTCTGGTCCGGTTCGGAGTGCGCGGGAACGCATCTGGCTGAAATCCGCCCGCCTGAATCGAAAACCCGCCCGAAACCATCTCGGCTTCGGGCAGGTGATCCGGGCTTTTCAGCAGTGGCCAGCCGCTAGAATTTGTATCCGATGGTGACGGCGGCGCCCGTAGCGTCGACATCATCGAAGCCATACCAGGTGTAATCGCCGCGGAGTTCGAGATTCTCCGTGATGTCGAAAGTCACGCCGGCGCCGGCGGAGAAGCCATCCGCGGAATCCTCGAAAATCGTCAGCGCCGTTCCGCCAGGCGTGACGATGTTCGAGTCAACTTCGATGAAAGCGTAGCCGACGCGCGCCGAAAGCTCAAAGCGGTCGCTGATTGGCAGGACGCCGCGGAAATAGGCCGCGACGAGATAATCGACACCGATGTCCCCGGCGAGGTTGATCGCGTCGGAGAAGTCGCCGTCATTGTTGTCGTCGAGATCGAAATCTTCTTCGGTGCTGTCGAAATCGAAATCACCGTCTTCGATCCCGGCGGAAATGTCAGCTTCAATTCCGAAGGACGGGCCGAACTGCCAGCCGAGGCGCGCGGTGATCGCTTCGGCGTCGACATCGTAACCGGTGTTGTCCGCTTCGAGGTTCAACCAGCTATAGCCGCCCTGGATATAGAAACCGGAATCTTCGCGCGCCTGCGCAGAAGCGGCGCCGGTGGCGACAAGGCCGAACGCTGCGACGCACACGGCGCCGCGAATCATGTGATTGATCATGGGAGTCCCTCTACTGTGATGTGCTCGGATCGGTTGCGCCCGCCACGTCCGGGGAAAAAAGAAGGCAGGCGTGAGGCGGAACGCTGGCTCGCGAGCCGGGTTCCTGTGCAGCTGCGAAGGTTCAGCCGTGTTGCTGCTATGTCATACGCGGCCGCGTTCGGCGGCGTAGTGCGGCCAGAGAAACTGCGCGCCGCTGGCGCCGTGCGTTTCGACAAGCGCATCGAGGAATGCGTCCGCCCACCACCGCGCGTCATATTGCTGAACCGACGCCAGCAATGCCGCATGGCGCTCAACGCGCTCACCCAGCGGCATGTTGAGCGCCTGATGGATTGCGCGCGCGACGCCCGAAATGTCATGTGGATTCACGATCAGCGCGGCGTCGAGTTGCTCCGCAGCGCCAGCAAAGCATGACAGCACCAGAACGCCGGGATCTTCGGAATCCTGCGCGATCACAAATTCCTTCGCCACGAGGTTCATGCCGTCGCGCAGCGGCGTTACGAGGCCAACCTGGGCGCGGCGATAGAGGGGCGCCAGTTCCTCGCGCTCAAGATTGCTGGCGACATACTGGATTGGCGCCCAATCGACTGCGCCATGCGTGCCATTCACATGCCCCACCTGCTCGTCGATTTCCTGGCGCAGGCGCGCATAGGCGTCGACATCGCTGCGGCTGGGCGGCGCGATTTGCAGGAGGGTGGCGGCGCCTTTCAGTTCGGGATGAGCGTTGAACAGTTCGCCCACGGCCTGGATACGCTGCGGGATGCCCTTGGAGTAATCCATGCGATCGACGCCGAGGATCAGCGCGGGACCGGTGCGCTCCGTTCCTTCATAGTTGATGTCCGCGAAGGCGCCGGCATTGATGCCGATGGGAAAAGCCTGCGCCCGCGCCAACCGCCCGAAAGCGAAGACACGGCCGTCAGGACGCCAGTTGCCGCCGCCAAGGTCGATAACCGCACGTTCAAAGTTGGCGCGATCCTGGTTCGACTGGAAGCCGATCAGGTCGCAATGCATCAGCGCTTTCAGCAGCGCCATGTGTTGCGGGATCGCCTGGAAGATTTCGGGCGGAGGGAATGGAATGTGAGAAAAGAACCCCACGGGATTCATGACGCCAGCTTCACGCAGATCCTCCGGAAGCCCCATCAGATGGTAATCGTGGAGCCACACGGCGTCATCCGGACGGATTACTGTCGCAAGATGGTCCGCGAAACGCCGCCCGACCCGGCGATAGGTAGCGTAGTCCCGGTCGCGGAAGTCGCTGAGATCGAGACGATAATGCAAAGCGGGCCACAGCGCGCGATTGGCATATCCCGCATAGTATCCGTCATATTCCGCCGGCAAGAGATCGAACACGCCAATACGCACGTCATGTTCGCCAGCCAGCGCGCCGTCTTCGCGCCAGCAGAGGGATAAATTGTCAGATATCTCGCCGCTCCAGCCGATCCACACGCTTTCCCGCGCCGCGAGCGCTTCGCTCAAGGCGACAGCAAGCCCGCCAGCCTGACCGGGCGACGGGACACGATTGGACACCACGACAAGCCGCCGGACGGATGATTTTCCGTCGCGCTCTATATCTTCACCAGCACCGGCTTGTTCCGGCGCTTCTGTTCTCTCCACCATAGCGATTTCAGTTTTTCCGCCTGCGGCAACACGCACGACGCATCCATTTCGGACATCGTGCGTTTGGCCTAAACGATAACTCATGATGCCTCAACTTGTTCCTCCCCCTCCGCTCGCAGACGATATAGCGCTGTTTCTGGATTTCGACGGCACGCTGGCGCTGCTGCAGGATGATCGTGATGATGTATGGCTCGACGCGCGCGTCAGCGCCGTGCTTGAGCGTATCAATTCGCGTCTGAATGGCCGGGTTGTCATTATCAGCGGGCGGGCGATTGGCGATCTGGCGCGGCGTACGCCGGCGAACCTGATGCGCATCGGGGGACATGGCCTGCATATTCTTGCGCCTGGCGACGATCGGGATTTCGCACATCTCGCGCCCGCGCCGGAGTTGCTCGTCGCTCGTCTCAGGTCCGCCGCCGCCCAATATCGGGGCGTGACTCTGGAGGAGAAGGGCGAAGTTCTGGCCCTGCACTATCGCACGCGGCCTGATCTGGCGGCCATGCTGGTGGAAATCGTCCGCGCCGCGGTGGCGGAAAGCGATGGCTATGTTTTCCAACATGGAAAGTTTGTCATCGAGGCGAAGCCTGCGCGCGCCAACAAGGGGCGTGCGCTCGCCGCCCTCATGAAAACACCGCCATTCACGCGCTTCGTTCCCGTTATGATTGGTGATGATGCGACGGACGAGGACGCATTCACGGCCGCGCAGGTGCTGGGCGGGATCGGGGTGAAAGTAGGCCCGGAGCCCACGGCCGCGTGGCACAGGCTGGAGGATGTCATGGCCGTGCATCACTGGCTGGCGCAGGGAGCAGGCGCATGAACACAGACAAGCCTTCACTGGAACTGGGCGTCATCGGCAACGGGGCGGTGGCGTCGCTGATCGACGCGCAGGGGCGGCATGTGTGGATGTGCCTGCCGCGTGTCGACGGGCAGCCCGTGTTCGATCATCTTGTCGGAGGCGAAGGTCTGTTCGCGATCGAGCCGGTCGCCGGCATTGCGTCGGTAACCCAGAAGTATGCGGGCAATACGGCGATCCTGCGCACGGTGATCGATGCCGGGGATGGATCGCGCTACGAGATTGTCGATTTTGCTCCGCGCTTTCAGGCGCGCGGCCGCATTTTTCGGCCCGCCGCGTTTGTGCGCATCGTGCGGCCGATTTCAGGGGCGCCGCAGGTGCGCGTTCGCCTGACGCCACGCGCGGACTGGGGGCGCCGGCCGATGCCGGGCGCGCGCGGCGTGAACCATATCCGGTTCCAGGATGACAGCGCAGGCTTCCGCATGACGACAGACGCCCCGCTCACCTATGTGATGGAGCAGACGCCGTTCATCCTTGATCGCCAGCTCACTTTTCTCCTTGGGCCTGATGAGCCGCCGTCGGAGGCGATCGAGCAGCTGGCGCGCGACTGGCGCGAGCGCACGGCGGACCACTGGCTGCGCTGGGCGCGCCGCCTGGCCATTCCGTTCGAATGGCAGGATGCGGTGATCCGTGCGGCGATTACGCTGAAACTGTGCGTCTATGAAGAGACGGGCGGAATTGTCGCCGCGCTCACGACGAGCATCCCGGAGCATGACGGATCGTCGCGCAACTGGGATTATCGCTTCTGCTGGCTGCGCGATGCGTACTTCACCGTCACGGCATTGAACCGCCTGTCCGCGATGGGGACGCTGGAGCAGTACACGGCGTATCTGCTGAACATCGCGGCGCAGACCAATGGCGGACATATCCAGCCCGTGTATGGCGTGGGCCTCGAAGCCGTGCTGTCCGAATACACGGAGGACGCCCTGCCCGGCTATCGCGGACATGCGCCGGTGCGGCGCGGCAACCAGGCGGCCGAACATACGCAGCATGACGTTTATGGACATGCCGTGCTTGGCGCGGCGCAAGGATTCTTCGACCAGCGCCTGTTGTCGCAAGCTGGCGATATCGCTTTCAGGCATCTGGAAAAAATCGGCGAGCGCGCCTTCGCGATGCATGACCAGCCGGATGCGGGCATATGGGAGTTTCGCGGCCGCGCCGACGTGCACACCTCCTCCGCGCTGATGTCGTGGGCGGCGTGCGACCGGCTCGCGAAGATCGCAGGCGTGCTGGGGCATGCGGCGCGCGCCGGTCTGTGGCGTGAGCGCGCCGTGCAGATTCACGACACGATAACGGCGGGCGCATGGAACGCCGAAAAAGGCTTCTTCGCGGGCGCATTTGGCGGCGGCGCGCTGGACGCCTCCGTCCTGCTGATGGCGGAGGTGGGCTTCCTTCCACCGAACGACAAGCGGTTCATCGCCACGGTCGACGCCATCGACCGCGACCTGCGGGTGGGCGATCATGTCTTCCGCTATCGGACCGCAGACGATTTCGGGACGCCGGTGACCGCTTTCACGGCCTGCACCTTCTGGCACATCGACGCCCTGGCGCGGATCGGACGGCGTGACGAGGCGCGGCAGTTGTTCGAGAGCGTTCTGTCGCGGCGCAACCGGCTTGGTCTTCTGTCGGAAGACGTCGATCCGCGCACCGGAGAGCTGTGGGGCAATTTCCCGCAGACCTATTCCATGGTCGGCATCATCAACGCGGCGTCGCGTCTCAGCCGCCCATGGACGGATATCGTCTGACTGTCAGCCGCGCGCATCCTGTTTGCAGCGCTGTGCGGCGGAATCCGCCCTCTTGCCGCGTTGAACGCTGACGCCGGTATCCGGAAAGCCTCTCCGGCCGGCATGTGCGACAATTCCTCCGCGGCGCGCCGGTCGATCGCGCCTCCGTGAAGATATTTCAGGAAGACAGCAGCGCACAAGCTAAGGTATTGAACGGGCCTGCAAGAATGTTTGGGTCATGACCGCTCCGCCCGCCTCGCACCCCGTCCCGCTCGCTCCGGAGATTCTCGCCGAAGTCGCGCGCGTTCGCGCCAGCGGCGTGCTCGCGGCTGGCGGCCGCCTGAGCGAACTCTTCGAATTTCTCGTGGCGCGCTCGGCGGACGAAACGCCGCCCAAGGAAGCTGAAATCGCGATTTCGGTGTTCGGCAAGCGCGATCCGGGGGCCTCCCACGACGATCCGGTGGCGCGCGTTTACATTCACCGTCTTCGCAAGCGGCTGGACGATTTCTATCAGCGCAACGGCGTGACGGGCTCCGTCCGCCTGCAAATCCCGCGCGGCGAATACCGCATCGCCGGCGCGCCGCCCGAAGAACCACCCGCAGCCGCCGCCACAGACGAACCGGTTACGCCGGCGGTGAAGACCGCCCGCCTGCGGAAAGCGGCGGCGTTGCTGCGCCAGCGCTGGCCCGTCGCCGCGGCGGCGCTCGCCTGCCTCCTGCTGCTCGGCAATATCGCCGCCTGGGTCGCTGTCTCCGGCCAGCGCGGCGACGCCGCGCCCGCGGCGGCCTCCTCGCCTCTCTGGAAGACTGTTTCCACCAGCGAGCGTCCGCTTCTGATGGTTGTCGGCGACTACTACATGTTTGGCGAGTACGAAGACCGCCTCTTCCTGAAGCGCCTGATCCGGGACTTCTCGATCAATTCCAAGGATGATCTGGTCGAGCGCCACCTGACAGACCCCAAGGGGTTTGACCGCTATGGCGACGTGGCCCTGCAATACCTGCCGACATCCACCGCCTTCGCCCTGGCCGACATCATGCCGCTGGTCGGCGGACAGCGGCAGGTGCAGGTGATGATGGCGTCCGAGCTGACCCCGGACCGCCTGAAGGCGAATGACATCATCTTCGTCGGCCTGTTCAGCGGCCTCGGAAAGCTGCGCGAGCCGGTGTTCGGGCGCTCGCGGTTCGGCTTTGGCGAAAGCTACGACCAGTTGATCGACCGGCAATCGGGCCGCACCTACACCAGCGAGGCTTTCCTCGCCGCGCCGAGCGACACGATGTATCGCGACTACGGCTTCTTCGCCACTTTCGCGGGCCCTTCGGGCAACCGGATCATGGTGTTGAGCGGATCGCGCGATACCGCGCTGACAGGCGTCGCCGAAACATTGACGCAGCCGGGCAAGCTGGAAGCGCTACGCGCGGAAACAGGCGGACTGGCCGACATGGAAGTCCTGTTCGAGGTCAAGGGACAGAAGCACGTGAACCTTGAGACTGACGTGCTGGCTTTCGCCGCCATCGACAGCCGCGCCGTGTGGTCCGGAGCGCCCGCCGCCCCCCCGGAATTTCCGCTGGAATAGGACATGTTGCTGAGCGCCAGACGCTCAGGCGCCGCCCCTCCCCGGAAACCTCGGAATCCTGTCAACACCTGAGCGACGCACCTTTGCCGGCGCTTGCTCTCTCACGGAAGCTGAGAAGCCTGTTTTCTCTCCTACGCCTTCAAGATGCGCCTTCAGTTCATCTTTGACGTATCTGTCCCGATCAGCGATGACAGCGGGAGACGCGTGCCGATAGAGAGGCCTTCGGGGGTCACTAGTCTGGTAGCCGCGCCGCGAAGCTGTCCTTCGACGACGGTCTTGAACAGTTTGGAACCGAAGCCAGTGCCGTCGCTCACCGATGGCGGCGATGGACACTCCTCCTTCCAGTCGATGATCAGGCAATCGTCCCGGCGACTCAGCGTGATGCGCAGGGCGCCTCCACTGCCCCGCAAGGCTCCATATTTGACCGCATTCGTCGCGAGCTCGTGAAAGACGAGAGCCACCGGCGTCACCGCGCGGGCGGCGATCTGCACGTCGTCGCCTGAGACCGAAACCCTGCCGCCCCCGTCGTCATAGGGACGTAGAAGCATCTGCAGGAGCGCGATCATCGAGGAGACGCCGCCGATATTGTCCCGTCTTATGAGGCTATGTGCTTCATGGAGGGCTCTCAGCCGGCCGTGGATCACGTCAGCCATGACCTGAACAGTATCGCCCTCCCTGATACTCACATTGACTAGGCCGCCCACAAGCGCGAACAAGTTGCCGATCCGGTGGTCCAGTTCGCGCGCCACCGCTTCCCGCTCCGCTTCGAGCCGCTTGGCGTCATCGATATCCGTCGATGTGCCATACCAGCGCACGATGGCATCCTGCGCGTTTCTGAGGGGCTTGGCCTGAACTCTTAGCCAACGATACCCCCCATCATGATACCGGAAGCGATAGTCGATTGAGTACGGTGTCCCTGTTTTCAGGCAGGCTCCCCAGGTTTCCATAACGCGGCATTCGTCGTCGGGATGAATGAGGCCAGTCCACGTTTCCGGCTCGATGTCCTCAAGGGCTATGCCGGTGAATTCCTGCCAACGGCGGTTGAAGTAGTCGTGCCGGCCGTCTGCATCGGTGCTCCACACAATGTCGGGAATTGACTCGCTGACGATGTTGAACCGTTTGTCGCTGAGCGCCAGATCCTCCACCGCCCTCGTCTGCTCGGTCAGGTCAATGAACACGCCGATCAGATGGGATACGGCATTACCCTGATCGAACACCGGCTTTCCCAGGGACGCCAGCCAGCGCACATCGCCTTCGCAGGGCTCGCTCCGGTATTTACAGCGAAAGTCAGCGCCGGTCGCGATCGATGCGTTGAGTTCGTCGCGAACACGCTTGCGATCGTGAGGACGCAGGGCGCCCAGCGTTCTGTCGATGTGATCCTTCCGTCTGTACGACGTTCTGCGATCTTCGGAGCCTGTCGCCTCTATCGTGATCGTATCGGTTGCAACGTCCAGATCCCAGGTGCCGACGATCCCGCCCGCGTGCAGCGCCATGTCGATCCGCTGCCGGGCGATCGACAGTTTTCGAGCGAGTTCGTCCCGATTGCGCATGACGATCGACAGGGCGATCGGCGCAAGCGCGATCATGAACGCCGCCAGCCTGAGCGAGACGATCGCGTCGCTGTCATGGACGCCGGAAAGAAAGTGAAGATATTCTGCGCCGATGACGGTCGATGACCAGGAAGCGAACGCGAATGCCAGAAGGGAGACGAAAAATACGGAATAGGCCAATCCGCACCAGATAAGAGCCGGGACGACAAAGGCGATGGCGCCGGGCCCTCCTGCAAACATCGCCAATGCGCATGCGCCGATCAGGGCCGTGACAGGCAGAGCGCTCTTCCACTGCGAAGCGGATGGAAAAGACAGGGGTGTCGCAATCAGATTTCGTATAGGCGGCATCGACATTATGAGCGGCAACAATGCGATGTAATTTACAAGCTCCGATACAAACCAGAATCTCCACATCTCAAAGCGGTTGAGATCGCGTGGAAAAGGTTCAACCATCGCTGCGAAAAGGCCGGCCGCACAAGCACCGGCGGCGGCAACCAGGACGTACCAGAGAACCGACTGCGGTTGCCGCAGCTTGAGCGCGCATTCTGGGATGTATCGCGTTACGGCAAAGGCCGCCGCTACGCCGCAGAGGTTCGTCGCCCCGAGCAGAAACGCCCTCGCTACGCCCGCACCGGTCACCAGGTCCGCCGCCACGAAGCCAACGGGAGCAGCCAGCGCGATGGCTGCCCGGCGATCCGGCGGCACTCTCAGAAGCAGGCCAAGCATCAATGCGTTTGCCGGCCATACCATGGCGAGAAGACCCGCCGGTCGCGTCATAATCCCCAGCAGACACGCAGCGAAAAGCCCGGCGGCCGCAAGAATCCATGTCGCAATGAACGTCGATGTTGGATCAGCGCCCTTCAGCGGCGCAGAATTTTCCAAAGAAGCCACGAAATATCCCCAGCCAGTTTGATGAACCCAGAAGCGGGTGACGATTTTCGCTGCCGCGGAGCGTCAGATCCGGCCCAGCAAAATCGTATAAAACCAGGGGAACGCAGGCTCATCGCGGTCTCTAATGCCGGCCTGTTTCAGGGGCGCGGCGGCTCCCCTCTGAACAGCGAGCGCCAATCGCCCCAAACAACAGGAAATAAATTGCGCGCTAATCACTCAGAAGAGGCGGCGTTTACCACAAATAAGGCATAACAAAAAACAGATAGCAGCTATTTGGGTCATTTCAGAGAAGAATCTCTCGTGAAAAGCGACTCCAATGGGCCTCTCGTAACGGAAGCCGCCCCCGTTCCGTTGCGCCGCAAAATTCTTCAACGATCGAAACCGCTCGGCTCAACGGCGTAGCGCCTTAGGCGGCGCCATATCGCGGACGTCGCTACTACCGGCCGGCGCCGCGCCGCCTCTCATCCGTCCGGTCAAAAGCGAGCCGCGAGACGGCGGGACCGCAGCCCTCAAAAGCCTTTGCCCTCACACGCCAACCTCGCTCTTGCAAATCATTTGCAATTCGTAGAGCCGGACGCTATGTGACCGCGCATACTGCATGTTCAGGCAGTCGAACGGGGGTTACCGCGTGCGGCCGGAGACGGAAACGCTTCGCCTTTACAGGACCAATCGGGGGCGGCTTGTCCGCTTCGCCGCCGGCATTGTCGCCGATCGCGGCCAGGCCGAAGATCTTGTGCAGGAAGCCTTCATCCGCTTTGACGCCGCCGCCAGCAAGCAACGCCCGGACGACCCGCTCGCCTACCTCTTCAACATCGTCCGCAATCTCGCACGCGACGGTCTTCGCCGCCGCAAGCTGGAGCGGGCGCACTTCGTCTGCGCGCCCGCCCCTGTCGTCGAGAATGTCAGCGAATCCGTACCGCCTGACGCCATCCTGTCCGGCCGCGACGATCTGCGCATTCTCGCGCAAGCGCTTGCCGACCTGCCCGGCCGTTCACGCACCGCGCTACAGCTCTATCGTCTCGAAGGTCTGAAATTGCACGAGATCGCCAGCCATCTCGGCGTCTCCGTCGGCTGCGCTCACAAACTTGTCACAGACGCTCTGGAGCATTGCCGCGAGCGTCTTTCGCGCAGCGCGTGAAACTTCTTCTGCTCAAGGTTTGAAAATTTCCACTTTCATACGTCTATAGCTCGAACCGCCCGCCAAGGGCCGATTGAGGAGACGTATTTTGGCGACGGACGGGTCCAGCCGAACGGATCATACGCCCGCAACCGCCGCCGAATGGTTCGTCGCGTTGCAGGAATCGCCCGATGATGCGCGCCTGCGCGCCCGCTTCGATGCGTGGCTGCACGCCGCCCCCCGCAACGCATCGTCATGGCGCGAGATGCAGGCGGCATGGGCCGCGCTCGGCGACATCGCGCCAGCGCCTTCACAGCGGGATAACGCCGTTTCCATATGGCGTTTCCGGCCCCGGCGCCCGCTGACATACATCGCAACCGGCGCGCTCGCCCTGGCCCTCGCCGCAGCCTTCGGGCCCGCGCTGATCCTGCGCCTCAACGCCGACGCCGTCACTGGCGTTGCGGAACTTCGCCTCGTTGAATTGCCGGACGGCAGCACGGTGCGCCTCGCGCCGCGCAGCGCCGTCTCCACGCATGTCGATACAGAAACCCGCAACGTCACCCTGCATGCGGGCGCCGCCTTCTTCGACGTCGCGCACGATCCCGCCCGCATCTTTCAGGTGGCGGCCGGCGATGCAACCGTCACCGTTCTCGGCACGGCGTTCGAGGTGCGCCATAGCGACGGCTTCACGGAAGTCAGCGTCATGCGCGGCCGCGTGCGGATCGAGGATGCGGCGCATGGCGTGGCGCAGGACGCGGCCGCAGGCGAACAGATCATCATCCCCGCCACCGGCCCGGTCGAACGCAAACGCCAGCCGCCGGAGCAGATCGCCGCGTGGAGCAATGGCGAAGCCATCGCCATCCGCCGCACGGTTACTGACGTGGTCGACGACATCCGCCCCTGGTTCAATGGCTGGATCATTATCGAGAACGCGGAACTGGGCGGCGAGCGCGTCACCGGCGTCTATAATCTCGAAGATCCCGCCGCCGCGCTACAGGCCATCGCCAGCGCGCATGGCGCGGAGGTGCGGCGCATCTCGCCCTGGATCCTGGTCCTCTCCCGCTCCTAGACGCCTCGCGCGGAAATTTTTGAAAATCTCCCCGCGCCATCCGTCCTGCCACTGAGAAGCGTTTGCGGCGCCGTGATTATCGGCGCCGCGACAGGATTTTTCGTTATCAGGAGTATGGGATGCAGGGGTCTTTCGCGAGGAAAACATGGCGCGCCGGATGGGTCGCCACATTGCTTGCCAGCAGCGCGCTTTTTCCGGCGCTGCCCGCCTTCGCCCAACAGCAAGGCCAGCAACAGGCTTTCAGCATTCCCGCCGGGCCGCTTGAGACGGCGCTGCCCGCTTTCGGCCGCCAGGCAGGCCGCCAGATTTCCGCGCCGGGCGAACTCGTCGCCGGCGTATCGACCCAGGGCGTCACCGGTCAGTTGAGCACCGAACAGGCCCTGTCACGACTTCTTGCGGGGACGGGCCTGACCTACACGATCAACAGCGCCAGCATCACCATCGTGCGTGCGCCGCAGGGCGCCACGGTGCTGGGGCCGGTGCGCATCGAGGGCGCGGCGGAACAGACCGGCGGGTCCGCCGGCGGCCTCATCTTCGATCCGGGCCGGAGCGAAGGGTCGCAGAGCTACGCCGCCCCCGCCTCGACCACGGCGCTGAAATTCCCGCTGACCCCGCGCGAAACGCCCCAGACCGTCCAGACGATCACCAGCGAGGTGATCAAGGACTTCAATCTCACCAACACCGAAGACATCCTTCAGTTCTCACCCGGCGTATATGTCCAGAACGAACGCAACACGGAGGCCTACTGGTTCCTGGCGCGCGGATTCGAGATGCAGACCCAGATCGACGGGGCCAAATCAGCCGTACTCGGCGGCCGTGGCGGCAACTCGCCCGACGCAGCCTTCCTCGATCGGGTCGATATCCTTCAAGGCGCATCCGGCTTGCTGGCCGGCGCCGGATCACCGGGCGGCACGATCAACCTCGTGCGCAAAACGCCCGGCGCCGAGTTTGAAACCTCGCTCGAAGCCGGCGTGGACACGTTCGGCGGCTACCGGCTCGTTGGCGATGTCGGCGGCCCGACGTCGCTTGACGGCCTCGGCGCCCGCCTCATCGGCGTGTTCGAGGAGAACCAGCTCTATATCGACCACGCATCCAGCAAGGAAGTCTCGCTCTACGGCGTGATCGAGTCTCAGATCGGCGAGCGGACGGTGTTCCTCGCGGGCGCGACCTATCGCGAAATCTTCGACGCGTCCCTCGGCGCGCACTATGGCAACCCGACCAATCCTGACGGCTCGCTGCTCGACATTCCGCGCGAACTGAACCTCGGCGCAACATGGGGCTGGCAGTCGGACCAGCAATACAGCCTCTTCGGCAAGCTTCAGCACGACTTCGGCGGCGGCTGGAACATGCAGGCCCTGCTGAACTACGAAACCACCGACTTCAGCGCGCTGGAGAGCGTGCCGGGGCAGGAGGAAACGCTGGGCCTGCGCTTGTTCTCGCAGTTCGAAGGTTGGGAGAACGAAAACATCGGGATCGACGTCTATGCGCAGGGGCCGTTCGACCTGTTCGGCCGCACGCACGAACTGATGTTCGGCATGAATGGCGCGAAATGGGACTGGCAGTACGACGACTATCGCTATGGTCTGGATACGGTCGCCAGCATCGACCCGGCCACCTGGGACCCGCGCAATGGCGGCGACCCCTATTCCATCGCCTACGGAGCTGACAACTGGGGAACGGGCACGAATGAGCAGATCGGCGGTTTCGCCGCCGGCCGGTTCTCGATCATCGACCCCCTGCACGTAATCGTAGGCGCGCGCGTCACGTCGGTCAGCGAATCCTACAGCGGCGTAGAGGCATACAGCGAAGACGGAGTTGTCACGCCCTATGGCGCCGTCACATGGGACTTCTCGAAGAACTTCACCGCCTACGCCAGCTATTCGGACATTTTCCAGCCTCACGGCTCGTGGACGATCGACGCGACCGGAAGCATCCTCGATCCGATCATCGGCGAGAACCTTGAAGCGGGCCTGAAATACGAGGCGTTCGACGGCGCTCTCAACGCGTCCGTCGCGATCTTCCAGCTCGATCAGACCAATCTCGCCGAAGAGGACTTCGGCGCCGAACTGCCGGGCCGTTGCGGCGGGCCGACGCTCGATCCCTGCTACAGGGCGACCGGTCTGGTGCGTAGTCAGGGCTTCGACGTGACCATCGCCGGCAAGATCGCGGACGGCTGGCAGATCATCGGCGGCTACAACTATCTCGACCAGCAGCACGAAACCGGCCCCTCGGCGGGCCTGCGCTACGACACGCTGGCGCCCGAGCACAAGGTGAACCTGGCGCTGTCCTACACATCGCCGGACAACAAGTGGAACGCCGGCGTCAGCGCCCGCTACATGAGCGAGGTCTTCGCCGAAGGCGCGCTCGACTGGGATCTGGACAATGACGGCTCGCTGGAAACCGCGATCCCCTATCGCATCCAGCAGGACGAACATGTCGTTGTCGGCCTGTTCGGCCGCTACAACTTCACCGGCAAGATGAGCCTCCACGCCGCCATCCAGAACGCCACGGATGAAAAATACCTCAGCGGCATCTCATGGCCCGTCCACGGCAACGTCTGGGGCGACCCGGTGAGCGCGTCACTGACCCTGCGCATCGCGAAGTAATGGCGAGGCGCGCCGATCCTTCGCGGACAGCCGCGGCGCATGTGGCTGGCCTGGTCAGCCGCATATCCGCCGCCGGCTTTGGCGGGTATGCGCTGGCGTCGGCGTTCGCCGCGACGCTCCCCTATATCCTGCCGCTTGAGTTGGCCGATGCGGTGCTCGCCGCCTCGCTCGCTTCCTTCGCGGTGTTCGCGGGGACAGTGATCTGGGTGTTCTCCGTGCGGGCGATCTGGCTGGCGTGGGTGGGCGTCGCGTTTCCGGCGCTGGTGCTCGGCGGCATCGCCATCATGCTGCGGAACCCCGTGACATGAAACGCAGCTTCACACAGGCGATGACCGCCGTTCACACCTGGGGCGGGCTGGTGTTCGGCTGGGTGCTTTCGGTCGTGTTCGTCACCGGCTCTATCGCTGTCTTCGCCAACGCGCTGTCGATATGGATGGAAGACATCCGCACCTATCCCGCCCCCGCCGGAGCCCCCGCCTCGAACATCCAGTTCACCGCCCACGCGCTGGACCATCTGGCGCGCGCCGGTTCGCAGGCCGACCACTGGTATGTCGATTTTCCGGCGCCCGGATCGTCCATGGGCTCAATCTACTACGAAATGCCGGATCACAGCGGCGACGGCTTCTCGTTTGACTCCGCGACAGGAACACCCGCCCCCAGGGCGGAAGGCCACCAGATGCGGGAGACGAATGGCGGCTACAACTTCGTCACCATGCATTTCGAGCTTCACGGCGGCATGGCCGGCCTGTGGCTCGTCGGCGCATCGACCATCGTCATGCTGGTGGCCCTCGTCACCGGCATCGTGATCCACAAGCGCATCTTCAAGGACTTCTTCACCCTGCGCTGGTCGAAGGGGCAGCGCAGCTGGCTCGACGCTCACAACGTCGCCTCCGTCATCACGCTGCCTTTCCAGATCATGATCGCCTATACGGGCCTCGCCATCTTCCACTACGCCTACATGCCCGCCGGCGTCGCCGCCCACTACGAACTCCCCGGCGGCGTCGAGGGGACGTTCGACGGAACCGGCCCCTATTTTCAGGAACTCTACGACAATGGCGGCGGCGGCCACGCCGAACGTACGCAGACCGGCGCGCCCATGGCCCCCGTGGAACCGATGATCGCCCAGGCCGAAGCCGCATGGGGCGACACTTACGGTTTCCGCATCGACCTGCCTGGCGACCCCCGCGCCGAACTCACCATCTTCGCCCGCACGCCAGAGGCCGAGGAACACACCAGGATCCGCTGGATCGAAGCGCCCTATCTCACATTCAACGCCGTCACGGGGGAGCTTCTCAAATCCGGCGGCGGCAAGCCGCCCGGCCCGGCGCTCGACACCATGAACGCCATGTCCGCCCTGCACCAGCTCGGCTATGGCGGCTGGCCGATGCGCTGGCTCTATTTCGCCTGCGGCCTCGCCGGTTGCGCCATGATCGTCACCGGCCTCATCCTCTTCACGGTCAAGCGCAAGAACCGCAGTGAGAATGAGTTCGGCCCCGCTACGCCCGCCGTCTATCGCACCATAGAGAAATTCAATGTGGTGTTCGTCACCGGCATCACCGTCGCCAGCGCCGCCTCCTTCTGGATCAACCGCCTGATCCCCGCCGCGCAGGAAGGCCGCGCCCTGCTCGAAATCCACCTCTTCCTCATCGTCTGGGGCCTCACCGCCGTCCACGCTTTCCTGCGTCCGGCGCGCAAGGCATGGGTCGAACAGCTCGCCCTCGCCTCCGTGCTCTGCCTCGCCATCACGCCGCTGAACGCCATCACCACCGGCGACCATCTGTTCGCGCAGCTCGCACGCGCAGACTGGATACTCGCCATCGTCGAGATCACGGTGTTCCTCTTCGGCCTCGCCTTCGCCTGGCTCGCCTGGCGCGTCGCCCAACCGGCCAAACCGCCCGCCAGAAAGAGCAAGCTCGCCCCCAAAACGGAGGCCGCAGCATGATGCTCGCCCTCGCCTTCGCGCTCTCCTATCTCGGCCTCGCCTGCATCTGCCTGTCGATGCGGCGCCACCAGGACCAGACCTTCGGCAAGCGCCTCGCCAAAACGCAGTCGCTCGCTTTCATCGCCGCAGGCTGGGCCGCCATCGCGCTCGCCTTCATCCCCTGCCTCATCGAATGGGACTGGGCGGTGGGCCTGTGCTTCTGGCTCGGCTCGCTCTGCTGTGCGGGTCTTCTGCTTATCACTCTCTTCAGCTGGCGTCCGCGGCGAGCCCTCGCCGCCGGCGCGGCTCCGTTTCTTGTCGTCCTCCTGCTGGGGCTTCCGGGCTTGAATCAATGATGCGACTTATCCCTGCCGTCTTCGCTCTCCTCGTCTTCGCCGCGCCCGCAGCGCTCGCGCAGACGCCAGAGCCCGTCCTGCCCCACAACCTGTCCGCCTGGGGCATGTTCATGGGCGCCGACTGGGTGGTGAAAACCGTGATGATCGGCCTCGCCATCGCCTCCGTCGTCACCTGGACGGTGTTCTTCGCCAAACATCTCGAAGTCGCGAAAGCCGTGAAGGCCATCCGCGCCTCGCTCGCTGAACTCGGGCAAGCCCGCGCCCTGTCGGACGTGAACCCCGTCAGCGTCGATCCCCTCACCACCAGCTTGATCGGCGCTGCGCGCGCCGAACTTACCCAGTCCGCCGGCGCCCTGTCCGACGCCTCCGCCCTCAAGGACCGCATCGGCGTCCGCCTTGAGCGGATCGAGGCCGCCGCCGCCCGCCGCATCGCGGATGGCGCAGGCATCCTCGCCACCATCGGCGCCACGGCGCCTTTCGTCGGCCTGTTCGGCACCGTCTGGGGCATCATGAACAGCTTCATCGGCATCGCCGCCACGCGCACCACCAACCTCGCCGTCGTCGCGCCCGGCATTGCGGAGGCGCTGCTGGCCACCGCTCTCGGCCTGCTCGCCGCCATTCCGGCGGTGGTGATCTACAACCACTTCTCGCGCCGCATCGCCGGCTACCGCGCCCTCGCCGCCGACGCTTCCGCCGCCGTCCTCGTCATCGCCTCGCGCGATCTCAGCCGCGGCGTCGCCGGCAAGGGAGACTGACCCATGGCCGGCGGCATCCGTCACAGCAAGGACGACGATCTCCCCGAGAACCACGAAATCAACGTCACGCCGTTTATCGACGTGATGCTGGTTCTTCTCATCATCTTCATGGTGGCCGCGCCGCTTGCGACGGTGGACATCAATGTCGACCTCCCCAGCACCAACGCCCCGCCGCAGGAGCGCCCGCAGGAGCCGGTCTTCCTCACCATCAAGGCCGACCTCACCCTCGTCGTCGACAGCCAGCCCGCCTCGCTGGAGACGCTGCCCGCCGCCCTCGACCTCGCCACCGAAGGCGATCCCGAACGTCGCATCCACCTCCGCGCCGACAAGACCGTCGACTATGACGTGCTGATGCAGACGATGAACGTCATGCGCGCGGCCGGTTACCTGAAAGTCGCGCTCGTCGGCCTTGAGGATGGCGAGTGACGCACGACTTCGGATCAGAACCGGGCCGCTGGAAACGATGGAGCGCGTCGTTCGCCGCCGTCTGTCTTGCGCACGCCGTGCCGGTTGTGGTCGCCGCTTGGTGGCTGGCGGCCGAACCCGCGCAGGTCTCCGCCGAAGCCGCGATCCTGCTCGACCTGCCGCCCGCCGATCCGGCGCCGCCCCCGCCTCCGCCGCCTCAACCTGAACCCGAGCCGCCGCCGCCCGAGCCCCAGCCGGTTCCCACGCCGCCGCCCGCGCCCTCGCCGGTTCCGCCGCCCGAGCCTATCGCGCCGCCCCCGCCCGCACCTCCCCCGCCGCAAACCGGCCTCCAGGCCGAAGCCCCGCCGCAACCACAGGCGCCGCCTGTCCCGCGTCCGCCCGCCTCCTCCGCCGAACCCACCTGGGAGTCGCTCGTCCTCGCCGCGCTGGAGCGCAACAAGCGCTACCCGCGCGAGGCGCAGTTGCGCCGGCAACAGGGCGTTACCCACATCCGCTTCGTGATCGACCGTCAGGGCCAGCTCATCTCCGCCGAGATCGCGGCCGGCTCCGGCTTCTCCGTGCTCGACAAAGCTGCGCTCGACGTCGTGCGCCGCACCGCGCCTTTCCCCGCCCCGCCGCCGGAAAAAGGCGACCGCGCCGAGATCGTCGCGCCCGTGGAATTCACCCTGCGCTGAGCGCTGCTTGCCCCCGCGCGCGAGGGCGGGCTATAGCGCGCAATGACCAGCTGCGATGTCCTCGTAATCGGTGCAGGCGCCGCCGGCCTGATGTGCGCCATTGAGGCAGCGCGCCGCGGCCGCTCCGTGCGGGTCATCGATCACGCCGCAAAGCCCGCGGAAAAAATCCGTATCTCCGGCGGCGGACGCTGCAATTTCACCAACATCAACGCCTCGCCGAAACAATTCCTGTCGGAAAATCCCCATTTCTGCGTCTCGGCGCTGAAGCGTTTCACGGCGCGCGACTTCATCGCCCGCGTCGATGCGCGCGGCATCGCCTGGCATGAGAAAACGCTGGGCCAGCTTTTCTGCGACAACAGCGCCAACGACATCATCGCCATGCTGCTCGACGACCTGAAGGCGGCGGGCGGCCAGCTCCAGCTCGGCGTCGAACCCGGCGCCATCCTGCGCGACGAAGACGGCTTCACCGTCCAGACATCGGGCGACACGATCTCCGCCGCCGCCGCCGTCATCGCCACGGGCGGCAAGTCGATCCCGAAAATGGGCGCGACCGGCTACGCCTACCGCATCGCGCGCGACTTCGGCCTCAATGTCATCACGCCCCGCCCCGCCCTCGTTCCCTTCACCTTCCACGAGCCCAAACTCGTTCCCATCGCCGAACTCTCCGGCGTGTCGGTGGAGGCGCGCACATCGTGCAATGGCGCAAGCTTCGACGAAGGCCTCCTCTTCACCCATCGCGGCCTCTCCGGCCCTTCCATCCTCCAGATCTCGTCCTACTGGAGCGAAGGCGGCGAAGTGGTCATCGACCTCGCGCGCGGCCGCGACACCTTCACCGAGTTGAAGGCCGAACGCACATTGCGCCCGAAACTCACCCTGCCCGTCGCTCTTTCGCACATCCTGCCCAAACGCCTCGCCGCCCAGATCGCCACGCGCACCCACGGTGAAACCCGTCTCGCCGATCTGTCGGACGCCAAGCTGCGCGAGATCGCGGACGCCGTGCACGCCTGGCGCATCTCGCCCGACGGCACCGAGGGCTGGCGCACCGCCGAAGTCACCCTCGGCGGCGTCAACACGGACGCGCTCTCTTCCCGCACGATGGAAGCCAAAGCCGTTCCCGGCCTCTATTTCATCGGCGAATGCGTCGACGTCACCGGCTGGCTCGGCGGCTACAACTTCCAATGGGCCTGGTCCTCCGGCTGGGCCGCAGGACAAGCGGCGTAGAGCGCCCGGTCCACCGCTCCAGCCCCACGCACAAACCAAAAATCCGCACCTCGCAGGCCATCACCCGCGAGAACGCGGGCGTATGCCCAATCGCTCACCCCCGGCACGCGAATTTGTCCACGCCCCCAGGAGCGGTTAATCTCCCCCGCTCGCGGCATGGCCCCTGCAAGGACAGCTCCGATGAAATACGTGCTTCGTCTTTCCGCTATCGCCCTCGCAGCCGCGCTGGCCGCCACCATGACCGCCGCGCCCGCCTTCGCGGACAAGCAGCGTTTCAGCCTGCGGATCGATCCGATTCCCCCGCTGAACATTCCCCCGCCCTCCTACGGACCGCCCGAGCCGGAACCTGTCGCGCCTCCGCCGCCGGTGCAGGCCTCGATCACCCTGCCGGCCGATTTCGGCACAGGCGGCGTCGGCTACGCCATCGCCAGCGGTTATGCGTCGTCCCGCATCTATGTGGTGAACAACGTCTCCGCCCAGGCGTCCGCTTCGGCGTCGGCCTTCGCCTATGCATTCGCCTCCGCTTCAGCGATTGGCGGCGGCAAGGGGCATGGCGGCGGACACGGAGGCGGCGGCTGCGGCCGCTGCAAATAGCGTCTCACGCGCTACAGCCACCCGCGTTCCTGCGCATCCAGCCACAGCCGCGCCGCGCCCAGCAGCGGCGCTTCATCGGACGTGATGATGCGGATCGGAACCGGCGCCATCAGTTCGGAGCGCGGCCCGCGCGAATAGAACCGGTCGAGCGCTTCTTTCTCCCGCAGCCACGGCGCAATCCGCGTGGTGATCCCGCCGGCCAGATAGACGCCGCCCGTCGCATTGGCCAGCAGCGCCATATTCCCCATCGCCGTCATCACCGTCCGCGCCCGCAACCGGCACATCTCGACCGCCAACGCGTTCCCCGCCTTCGCCTGCGCCAGCGTCTCTGGCTCGCTCCAGCCCGGACTCGCAACGCCCATCACCCGCGCCAGCGCATCCAGCGTCGCGACGAATCCCGAACCCGACGCGACATGCTCGTTCGACACATAACCCAGCTTCGCGCGCAACAGATCCGCAACGCGCACCTCGATCTCGCTCTGCGGACCGAACGCCTGATGCCCGCCCTCGCCGCCGACGACGATCCAGCCCGCCCGGCCCTGCTTCCCCTCGCCCATATAACGGCGCAGCAGGGCGACGCCGAACCCCGTGCCCGGCCCGCCCACCGCGATAGCGCCGCTGGCGTCGGCTTCACCGCCTGTCAGCTCCGCCAGACCGCCCGGCCCCAGTTCCGGCGCCGACCGCGCCATCGCGATAAAATCGTTGACGAAGACCACTTCGCCCGAGCCGAGCCGCTTGCGAATCGCATCACGCTCGATCACCCATTTCCGGTGCAGCAGCTCCACGCGCCCGTGCGTCACCGGCCCGGCGAATCCGAAACTCGCCCCCGCCAGACGCGGCGCGGCTTTCACCTCGGACAGAAAAGCATCCAGCGCGGCGTCGAACGTCGCATAATCCGCGCCGGGCTTTTTCCAGGCGCCGGAGATTGTGAGCCCCGCGCCATCCGCACGCGCCAGCGCAAACCGCACATTCGTGCCGCCGACATCGCCGACAAGGATCGCCCCGCTCTGCATCGCGCCACCCTACTTGCCGCCCCGCTCACGGCAACAGTGTAGCGCTATATCATAGCATTGTATTCATTTGCCTTTAGCGATCCGTCCCCCTATCTGAGCCCCATGGCGCACGACGACACTCACGCCCACTCTCACAAGCACGGCCATGCTCACGATCATGCGCATGGCCACTCGCATTCCCATGGGCATTCCCATGACCACGGCCACTCGCATGGCCATCATCATCACCATAGCCATGACGACAGCAGCAGCGAGAACCGCATCGCCATCGCCGCACTGGTGACTGGCGCCTTCATGACGGTGGAAGTCATCGGCGGCGTCATCGCCGGTTCGCTCGCCCTGATCGCCGACGCCGGCCACATGCTGTCCGACTTCGCCAGCCTCGCCCTGGCCTGGATCGGCTTCCGCATCGCGCGCCGCCCGGCCGATACGCGCCGCACCTATGGCTTCCGCCGTTTCTCCGTGCTGGCCGCCTTCGTCAACGGACTGACGCTGTTCGGCATCTGCATCTGGATCGTGGCCGAGGCGATCCGCCGCCTGCAAACGTCGCACGAAGTCCTCGCCGGAACCATGTTGTGGATCGCCGTCGCGGGGCTCGCCGCCAACATCGTATCCTTCGTCGTGCTGCACGGCGCCGACCGCGAGAATCTCAACGTGCGCGGCGCGCTGCTGCATGTGCTGGGCGATCTTCTCGGCTCCGTCGCCGCCATCGCCGCGGCGCTCATCATCATGTGGACCGGCTGGACCGCCGCCGACCCGATCCTGTCGGTCCTCGTCGCGCTCATCATCCTGAAATCGGCGTGGACGCTGGTGAAGGAAAGCGGCCACATCCTGCTCGAAGGCGCCCCCTCCGGCGTCGATGTCGAGAAGGTGGGACAGGACATCACCGCTCACGTCCCCGGCGTGCTGGACGTCCACCACGCTCACGCCTGGTCGCTGGACGGCCGCAACGCGATGATGACGCTGCACGCCCGCATCGCCGAAGCCGCCGGCGGGCCCGCGATCGTTGCTCTCATCAAGGCCCGCCTGCGGGACACGCACGGCGTAAGCCACGCCACAGTCGAGATCGAACACGAAACCTGCGCGGAGCCTGAGGCGGCGGCCGCCAACTGCGCTTAGGGTTCGGACCTAGAGCTGGGCGCCCGCCGTGCGCGACTTGGGCAGCATCGCGGCGCCATAGAAGCGCGGCTTGATGACCGGGAACCACAGCACCTTGCCCAGACCTTCGGCCAGACGGCGATAGACAAAGGCCCGTCCCTTCGCCCGCACACAGAACGCCGCAAGCGACGCCGCTCCGAACACCGCCGTCTGCACGGCGCCGACCGCCATCCAGCCCAGCGCCTTTCCCGTATCGCGCTGCGGAGACGTCCACGCCTTCGTCCCCGGCCCCTGTCCGAAAGCAAACGCGCGTTTCATCGTATAGCCAAGCGTCAGCCGCGAAACCTCCGGCGTCTCCCACACCCACGCCTCCGGCGCCCATGCGAACGCCGCGCCCCGCGTCTTCATCGTCTCGAACAAGAGATCGTCCTCGCCGCCGATTTCGTTGCGCTCAACCGAGAACGCATCGCGCAGAGGCAGCACCGCACGGCGGATCAGGCTGCACCCGCAGCCATAATAAACATCGATCAGCCCCTCGGCATGCCCCGGATCACGCGCGAAGAAATCTTCATAGAAAGCGCGATGGGAAATCTTCCCCGCTTCGGGCAGGCGCGTCTTCACCGGCCCGAACACGACATCCGCCCGCGCCGCCTTCTGCACGCGCAACAACTCGCCCAGCCAGCCCGGCGGCGCGATCTCGTCATCATCAAGGAATGCGATCAGATCGCCCTGCGCCACGGCCAGCGCGGCGTTGCGGGCGTTGGCCACACCCGCGCGCGGTTCATGCAGGATGCGCAGCGGGATGCGCGCCTCGTGCGCCAGCGCCTGCAACCGCCCCAGCGCCGATCCCGCGGGATCGTTGTCGACGATCACCAGTTCGAACGGTTCGCTCACAACCTGCGCCAGCGCGGACCGCGCGGAGGCGATCACCCTGTCGGGGCGGCGGAAAGTCGGGATCACGATGGAAACACGCGGCGTCATGGCCGGGAAACTAGGCCGCCGGAGGTTGCAAGGGAGTTTACAACGTTAACCCGGAAGCAACGCCGCGCCCCGGCGGCATTGTCGCACCACGCCGATGCTTCCGGGCTTGATGTCCGCCCAGTTCTCCGCCTTTCGGCGTCCGCCTTATTCCGGACGCTGAATGGAGCTGGAAAGGTTCTGCGAGACTTCGCGCGCGTTGAACGCATTGGGATCGGACGGTTTCTCGCCCCTGCCCATGATGATTTCGGCGAACGCCTCATAGCGCGTCACGGTGCTGTAGCGCGACGGCGTCCAGTACGGCTCCCACGCGCCGACCCAGCCATAGCGCGGCACGAAATACATGTAGGACAGGCGCGTCCCCATATACCCGCCATACTCACGCGTGCGGCTGTCGCGATCCGTGTCGCGGCTGGCGATGGTGAAATGGTCATAGCCGTTCTGCAACGTCAGCTCGGCGGCGCGATAGAGCATGTAGTTCTCGACCGTCTCGCGGCCGGTGAGCGAATTGCCCTTGAACGAGATGCGATAGCGGTTGTTCTCGATCCGCGTCTCGGAATAGCCGCGTCCGTCGCTGGCCTGCGACTGATAGGGCGTGGGGCCGCCTTCGCACGCGCCGAGGGCGAGCGCACCTGCGATGGCGGCCATGGCTGCGAATTTGCCGGGCATGGGGCCTCCTGATGAATGCCGTCTGAATCTTTCCTTATGTAGGCATACATGAACGCCAGTCGAACAGGCGGCGTTCCGGTTTCGGCCAAAACCGCCTATCCGCTGCGGAAACAAGGGTTTCTCGCCGCCCGGCGGCGCGCTAGACATACCGTTCGGGCGCTGGGACAGGAAATTCGGCATGGTTCAGGCAGGCTCGGCCATCGTCACCTCCGCCTCGCCTGCATCTGGCCCTGCATCCGGCAAGGCAGGGCGCGAGGATGCGCCGGACCGTCTGACGCAGGTTCAGGTCCTGCGCGCGCTGGCCGCCTTCCTTGTCCTGTGCAGCCACCTCGTCGTCATCGACGGAAAATATTCGGCCGGTCCTGTCCTGCCGGACTGGTCTCTGGCCGGCATGGCGGGCGTCGACCTGTTCTTCGCGATCAGCGGCTTCATCATGGCCGTGATCGCGGGCCAGGCGCCGCGCTCGCCCGCCGCCGCCGGAAAATTCCTGCTCTCACGCGCCGGCCGCATCTATCCGCTCTACTGGGTGGTGGCGGGCGCCGTGACAGCCCTGTGGTTCATCGCGCCGCAGATGGTGTTCGCGTCAGACCCGGCGCCGCCCGACCATCTCAAATCCTTCCTGCTCTGGCCCGATGACCGCCTGCCGCTGCTGCAAGTGGCGTGGACGCTGGTTCACGAGATGTATTTCTACCTCGTCTTCGCGCTCATCCTGATGATGCCCCGCCTGTTGACCCTGCCCCTCCTGATCGTGTGGGGCGGCGTGGTGGGCGCGGGCGTCTATCTCGGCTGGGACGCATTCGGCCCCGAGGCGCGGATCGCCGTCCACCCGCTCACCTTCGAATTCATCGCCGGCGCCTTGCTCGGCCTTGCCTTCACCGCCACGCGCGGCGCGCTGGGGCCGCTCGCCCTGCTTCTCGGCGCCGGAGGATTTGTGGGAGCTGTTGCGTGGGTCATCACCAGCGGCCTTTATCTCGATGGCGTGTTCTGGACAGACTCCTGGATGCGTCCCGCCCTGTTCGCGCTTCCGTCCGCTCTCTTCTGCTATGGCCTCGCCGGTCTGGACGCGAAAGGCGTTCGCGCGCCGCGCTTCCTGCAAGGGTTGGGCGACCAGTCCTATGCGCTCTATCTCACCCACATCCTCTCGCTCAGCGCCGCCGGACGGATCTGGATGATGCTGCCGCAGCGCGACGGCGTCTGGTGGGACAACGCGCTGGCCCTCGCCGCGCTGACCATCGCCCCCTACATCGCGGC
>CAZJZQ010000003.1:14698-63880 GCA_964550535.1 uncultured Rhizobium sp. | reverse complement strand
TACTAAGTCTCAAGGCTTGGGAGAGTAGGTCGCTGCCAGGTCTGCAAAGCCGAACGCTGGTCTTCCCGCTGCTCTGAACAAGAGCTGGGGGGAGAGGCCTCCTTCAGATACTCACGCTCCGTCCCTGGAGCGTGTGGCGCGGCTCAGCCGGTTGACGATGGACCTTTCAGGTCGCATCAAAGCCAGGCGGGCCGCGAAGTCGTTTCAGGGACCTGCCGCCGGAAATCGGACCGGTGACTGTTAGTCGGTGACGCGGGGTGGAGCAGCCCGGTAGCTCGTCAGGCTCATAACCTGAAGGTCCCAGGTTCAAATCCTGGCCCCGCACCCAGCAGGCCCTGCAGCTCCTCACGGAGCTGCAGGGTTTTTTGCAAGTGCCGCGCGCTGCGGGCTCCCGCAACCATTGAGTCCTGCTTTCCATAAGTTCTGGGAAGGGCCTCTGAACCCATTGATTTGTCAGCAATCGCGAGAATGCCAGCCAAGTCGCCATGCAGGTCGACCGACAGAGCTTTGCTGTCGGATGTGGGCGCCAGCACAATTCGATCGACGAGCGTTCGGAGAATATCGGCTGCCTCTTCCTTCATCTCGGCGTCGTTAAGGGTCGCCGCTAGATCGCGAACGCGCTCCTGATAGCGAAGTCCCATATTCGGATGAAGCAGGGGTCTCTGCGCGGGCGCTGTTGCGATTAGCCGCTGCAACTCATCCATTCGTTGACCCACCCTTTCGATATCCGCCGCAACGCGGTGACCGGGGACGCCGTCAGCAATAGCCTGCACGTAACGGCGCTGTTCGCGCTCCAGCCGCTGTAGTTCGGCTTCATAACCTGTTTTCGCTGAGTTCCCTTGGACGATGAGCGCGTTCATATGCCGGGTGTACTCTTGGCAGTACGTCCTGATTGCATCCGGGTTCATCAGGCGCTTTTGAAGGGCGTCCAGGACGCGCGTTTCGAGCTTGTCTCTGCGAATGGTGCGAAGGTTCGAGCATGTTCCCTTGTTGCGCGCAGTGCTGCACCCGTAATGTGTCTGGGATATCTTGCTGAAGCCGCCGCCACAGCTCCCGCATACGAGAAGACCTGACAGCAAATACCTGGGGCGCTGTTTGCGAGCGAGCGGCGCTGCATCAAGTCGTTTCTGTCGATCCTTCACTGCATTCCAAAGCTCGTCGTCAACGATGCGAAGCTCTGAAGCATCGACGTTGATCCACTCGCTTTCGGGGTTCAGTTTCGAATTCCGTTTGCCGGTGATTGGGTGCTTCACATAGCGGAGGCGGTTCCAGATCATTCGGCCGATGTAGAGTTCCTGGTTGATGATCCCGACGCCACGCCGGCGATTGCCGTAGATTGTGCTTGGCCCCCACAGTCGCCCGATCGGGCCTTTGATCCCCTCACGATTGAGCGCAGCGGCAATGGAGCGAGGCGAGCGGCCTTTCGCGAACTCCGTGAAGATCCTCCGGACGATCTCTGCTTCCTGCTCATTGATGCGCCGTTTGCCGGGATCATGCATGTCCTCGACCACGTCATAGCCATAGCACAGGCCGCCGCCGGAACGGCCAGCCTCGACGCGTCCACGCAATCCCCGTCGTGTCTTGTCAGCGACGTTCTTGAGGAAGAGGGCGTTCATCGTGCCGGACATGCCGACATGAAGCTGTGTGATTCTTCCTTCGGAGAGCGTGATGATCGCCGCGTCGGCAAACTCCAGCCGCTTGTAGAGCGCTGCCGTGTCCTCCTGGTCGCGGCTAAGGCGGTCCAACGCTTCTGCTAACACCACGTCGAACTTGCCGAGCATCGCGTCGTGCATGAGTTGCTGAACGCCTGGACGGAGCAGGGTGGAGCCAGAAATCTCAGGATCGCAATACTCGCCAGCCACAGACCACTTCTCGCGTTCTGCGCGCTCCCGGCAGAGCCGGAGCTGGTCCTCGATCGAGGTCGGCTTCTGCATATCCGTCGAGTAACGTGCATAAATCGCAACGCGCATGGCTCCTCCTATTGAAGCTTGGTTGTTTGGAAATCTGCCTCAGCATCGTTCCGTGCGATCAATCGTACGAAATCAAGGACTCGTTGATCCAGGCAATCTTGTCCTGCCGTCCTCGCACCATTGTTTCCCAGCCGGTTCTGTACTGTTTTGTTATTTTTATTATATATTACCATTCCACTTTCTTTCATTATAACTCCAATATTAGAACAAAAGAAGAACAAATACAAGGAAAATATTCCTAATTATGCACTTTACGTAGTGCGCTGCTGCCCCTAGATTGAGGGCATGAAAACGAACCCGTCAGACCCGATTTTCCACGACGATGGCGCCGCCCGCGCTCATCTGGAAAAGCTTTTGTGGCCGCAAGGGCCTGTCTGCCCGCATTGCGGCGTGGTCGATGAGGCTACACTAATGAAGGGCCAGTCTCATCGGCCCGGCCTCTATAATTGCCGCGCGTGCGCGCAGCCCTTCACGGTCACGGTCGGGACGATTTTTGAGGATTCCAAAATCGCCCTGCACAAGTGGGTGTTAGGCATGCACAAAATGGCCGCCAGCAAGAAGGGTATCTCGGCGCTCCAACTTCAGCGCGAGCTTGGGCTCGGCTCGTATCGCACCGCTTGGTTCATGGCGATGCGTATTCGCGAAGCATTGCGCATGGAACCGATGAAGCGCGGAAAGATGGGCGGTCCCGGCAAGATCGTGGAAGCGGACGAGACTTACTTCGGCAAGGTGGACAAGAAGAACGAGCGGACAACCCGCACGTCTGGCCAACCCTACATCCGCTCCAAAAAAGGCCGTGGCCCCGCCAACAAACGCGCCGTGGTCGCTCTGGTGGAGCGTGGCGGGTCTGCGCGCGTCTTCCATGTCGGCAACGCTGACAAGGAAACCGTGGCGAAGATCGTTCGCGAAAACATCGATCCCGCGTCTCGCCTGCACACCGACGAAAGCAAGCTCTACACGGGTGCCGACCAGAACTTCGCTTCACACGAGACGGTGAAGCACTCAGCCAAGGAATATGTCCGTGGCGACGTTCACACGAACAGCGCTGAAGGCTTCTTCGGTGTGTTCAAGAAAGGCATGACTGGCGTTTATCAACATTGCGGCGAGAAGTACCTCGCTCGCTATCTCGATGAGTTCTCATTCCGCCATAACACGCGCGTGGCCCTCGGTTTTAGTGACGGGGATCGTGCGGCGCTTGCCATCAAGGGTGCGGCTGGCAAGCGTCTCACGCTGCGCAGGCCTAAAGGCGGCCTCGCCACCGCGTAAGCGGAAGCGCGAACCGAAATATCCGATCAGTCCTAATCCTTGGTCTTAGCGGAGTCTGACGCCGGTTTGACCGGGGCGGCCGCCTGGGGCCTGGGTGATGCCTTGAGCATCCGCCTAAGCCCCTCATCGCGCAGTCTGGCGGTCTCCGCCGCGCTGCGCTGATCGGGATCTTTGCTCATGTGGTCAGGTCTCTTCGTCATCATCGTCTTGCAGCACGGCCCGCTGAGCTTCCAGCAGCTTGATCAGCTTCGATATCTCGCGCGGCCCCATGTCCCCGGCAACGAGCAAGCGCACTTTCGTATTGGCTCCTACCCGATTGCGTATCCACTCCGTCTCTCCGGCTTCGGCTTGGCGCTCTGAACCGGTTTCCATAGGGAACCGTGGGGGTGGGCTGGATAGGCCTTTGCCGCGTTCTTCTACGATTACTTCACTCATGGAGATACCCGTTTCGCTGTCCTCCACGACAACCCATTGGCGATCTTCGGTGACCAATCGGACTCGCTTCGGCTTTTCAAACTGAAGCACGCCATGGGATTCCCATTGGATCAGGTCTCCTACACGTGCTCCGCCGAAAGTGGGGCCGTCGTCGCTTTCCCCGCCTTCTGGCTCATCGGAATTTGCCGCGTCAGGCTTCGGCGGGACACGTGATTCGTTCGCGCCCTCTTGCGCCAAAAGGGCGCTAGTTTTGCTGTAAGCGGTGATTATTGGTCCGATAGCGCGCTCGTTAAAGTTTTCGCGCGTGAGGTAAGACCGCAAAGTTTCGGCGGAGGGCGGCCCTTCCGGAAAACGTTCGTTTAGCGTTCGGAACAGCGGCGGGCTGCTTGCGGCGCTCCGAAGGGCGGCTATGCGCTGCGCTGGATTGTCCGGGAAAAGGATATCGATAGTCCACTGGGAGACGCGCACCTCTCCCTTGGCCACCTTCTCCAGCAATCCATACTGCATCATGGTTGCAAGGGCCTTGTCGGCCGCTCCGTTGAGGCTCTTGTACCCGAGGTGCCCCGCCACAACTGCACGGTCCACAGGACTGCGACGGTCCTTTTCATGAATCTTGCGGGCGTTAGCGACGGCCTCATCGAGCGAGAAACTTGGGTAGTTGGGGCTGCGAACACGAGCCATATGATCCTCCTCCGAAAAACACCGCGTATCACGCGCTAGCGGGGTGCGCAAGATTTGGCGCGGAAAAGCGGGTTTGGCGGCGCGGCGGTATTGACGCTTAGTTGCGGTGCTGCCATCAAATGCGCTCGATAGAGGAGGTTCAAATGATTCTCAGGAGGGTCGCCCTCGCCGCGGCACAGCTCGCGCGAACGCGGTAGGGGCAAAACGAGAAAGGCCGCCAACCCGGTAAGGTCAGCGGCCTTGATGCGAGCCAATATGGTGCTTCCAAACTGGCGGCTGTGTGCATAGCACAGCCGCCTTTCTTTTGGGAATCTGTCCGTTGACCGCGAGAGCAGCGCTAATCGCCACACCATTTGGGCGAGCGGCAACCTATGATGCAAACTACGTCAAGTGCATAATTAGGAAAATATTCCTAAACCCTAGCGTGTGCGACTCGGGCCATGAGGCCGGGTCTGTGAGTGTTTAGGCAATTCGACGCCATGCCTGCGAAAGGCCTGTTCAATGACCGAGCGCTCGGCGCGGTTGAGCTGAGCAAGACGCTTTTGATGCAGCTGATAGTCTTGGCGGATTGGCTGGCCTGCCTCCTGAGCTGTCCGGTCGCTGCAGCGTTCTCGGGCGTGGTCAGCCCTGCGCTGACATTCCCGGCGCAGAATTCTCGCCCGCTGAACGGTCTCGTAGACGTCTTCTTTTAGAGGTCGCGTTGTCCGGCGCACCACGTCGCGCCCACACGCAATCCTGCGTGCCATGCGCTCTCCGATCTGATCCAACCTCACAAGACGAGCTTCAAGGCGTGCTGTAACGCGGCGTCCGGCTTCCTCCCGCACAGAGCGGTGGTCGAATCCAGCCGACCAGGTTGGCGCCGGGTGACGAAAGTTAGGCGCTGCGCGTTCAGCCATCATGCTCGCGAGTTCCCGACTGAACCAGCTGCGTCCGTGAATGGAGAAGTGACGCTCCAGCGCTTTGCGAACCTCCGATGCGCGTTCAAGCGCAGTTCTGATCTGCGTGGTGCGCTCCAGGTCGCCATCAACCTTGCGCCAGTATGACGGATTGGCGATTCGGAACGCGTTCAGTGCGTCGCCTCGGCGCGTATCCATGGGAGCGGTCGACGTCATGCCTGAAAATCCTCCCGATCGAAAATGACAAACAGGGGGCAGTCGGCACCAAAGGTTCTGGGAATGAGGCCATGCACGCTGACATAGCTGCAGGCCAGATAGATACGCCGGCCCGCATAGTCCTGATAGCTGTAGCTCCAGCGGAAACCGGGCGTTGAAGGCGCGCACCAAAGTGCTGCAACCAGCCACAATGGCCACAGTGGCAGAAGAGATCGCACAACGATGATTGCGACGCGTAGGAACCATAACCACGGGTTGGGTCGCGCTTCGAATTCGTGTCGAGATGGCATTCTACAGCCTCAATTTTGTTCGTCCCCGAAAGCGTTTGCCGGTGAATGGGTTCATGTCCGCCCAGGCGCGACCCCAAGGATCAACCTCATGGTAGCCGACAAGCGTCGCGCGAATGGGTGGACAGCGGCGAACCCAAAGCAGTGAATCCTGCATCTGGGCGATCTCCGTTGGTGTCATTTGCCTGCGCGAGGTTTCATTCAATGTTGGCTGAATGCGCTCATGCACGCCGCGCCCAAAATTGTACGAGGTCGTTTTGACCGTGGTATCGCCCAGTTTTTCGCTGAGCATCTTCAACGTCTCGTGGGAGCGTGATCCGAACCACTGTTGAATTTCTGCATTGGCCAGCAGCACGCTCAACGATTGCTTGCCGTTCACCCGCACCCAATCATCGATTTCCTGGATGACGAAGTGCAGCTTCAATTTGAAGCCGCGCGCCCGCGTAAGCAGATCATCGATCCCATCGATCCGCACGCCGGTCGCTTCATCCAGAATGAACTGGACAGGCTGTCCCGATGTGCGCCGCATAAGTTCCGTCTTCGCACACCAGATCATCAGCGCTTGCCAGGACGCCAGCGCCTTTCGTGTCTGATCCAGGATGACATACACCGTAGTCGGCTTGTCTCTGAGTTCGGCGAAGCTGAAATCGCTTTCCGAGACGCAGTAGGCAAGGACGCTGGAAGGCGAGTAGATTTCGATTGCTTGCGTTGCACCTTCCCGAAAACTATCAAACTGCTTCGCATCGCCTTCTGCTCGCTTCGCCAGAATATCACTCGCCAGATCAGCAAGCTCACCGTTGAGAGCGAGTGACAGTCGGGCCTTGTAAAGTTCCTCCTCCAGGCGGTTTACGTCGCGCAAAAGCGATAGAGCCATTGTCAGTGTCGCTTTGCGGCCGTGCTCCAGAACCAACACAAGGAAAGCGAAAACAAGCAGCTTGCGACTTCCATTGCGGAAAAAGATGTTCTCGCCAGGCTCGGGCGGCTCCGGACTGAGTTGAAGCGTCAGGCTCTGGGTATCCGGAACCAGATTGACTGGGCCCTTGCTGTCTTCGAGGGCGCGAACAAGCAGATGAAGTGGGTTGTAACGTGCCGTCCGTCCCAGGATGTCTTCGTTCACGCCTCCGGGGTTCAGGATAACGACCGCCTGTCCGAGATAGCGACGCACGGCGCGCGCCGTAATACAGGCGATCTCTGACTTGGTATCAGCGACAAGGGCGCTTACCGAACGCGGGCGGCTGAAGACGTTCGGAATCACCGTGCAGGTGGTTTTGCCGAGACCTGAAGGCGCTACCGTCAGAGCGCAGGATTCGTAGTCAATAAAGAGCGGCCTGCCTTTGTAGACTCCCCAAAAGGATGCGCGCTTCCGGCTAAGCTCTTTCCTTATGTCACGCCAGCTCGCCCAGCGGGCAGACCCATGTTTTCTGGTCGGTCTTTTTGCATCCATTTGGTTGATTGCGTTGAGGCCGTATCCGAAAAGCACCCCGAGAAACTTGGCAGAAGAGCTGAGCGCGACGAAGCCGAACAGTAGCGGGACGTAGAAGTAAGCTCCGGCAAGCCAGGGCAGCGTTTCCTGGAATCCAAAGGCGCACACCCCTGTCAGCACCAGGAGCCCAAGCGCAGTTGGCCGGCCGGCGTTGGAAGCCATCTTGATCTCCGAACAAAGAGAAAGCCGAGCGCGGCCAGGCCGCGCTCGGTATTCGGAGCTTACCGCGCCTTGGCGATCAGCATGGGCTTGCAGACCGATCGGCCAAAAGCCAGCGCTTCCGGCGAAAGGCCGACTTCACGCAGCGTCTCCATTCTGACCTGGACGAAGCCGCCAGCGTTGCGGAAGTGCAGGTTGCGGTCTTCGCCCGCAGAGCCAGGCCCCAGACTGAAGTAGCAGAAGTACTGAGGCTCCAGATCGACCGCGTCGACCAGGCTTTTATAGATGGTTCCAATGGTCACTTTCGTGCTGGTCGCTGGGTCGGTCGCGGTCGAAAACAATGTGTATTCGTCCACTGCGGAATCCGCAGCGCGAAGGCTTTCCAGGTGTTTTTCAGCAGCCGTGTTTTTGCGCGCCAGCTCTGCTCCGCGAGCTTCCAGATCATCAAGAGTCTGGGCGGCGGCCGCGAGCTGGTCATCGCGCTTCTGCAGTTCGATTCCGTATTGAGGACAATCCTCCCGTATGAGGCCGATAGCGCAGGTAACTGTTTGCATGCCTCTGGTGTCCCTGAACACGTCCGCAATTTTGATTGCAACGAGAAAGGCGACCGTAGCAGCCAGAGCAGATGCAACGCTCAACAGGAAGACATTCACCAAGTTGGAGGCGAGGGTGCGTGTAATGATACTAAACATGGCGCGCTCCATTTGCGATCGGTGATTGCGCGGTTGTCGGCGTCGATGAAGGTCCGTGAGGCCATGGCGTAGTGTGCGCGATGTCGATCCAGGCTGGCGTAGTCGCCAAGTCCTCTTCGCGCGCGCGCGGGATGGCGCGGCTGAGGGCGAGCATCCCGGCATACCAGATCACAATGAGGTCCACCGCAATCGCCAGCATGATTGCGGCAATATGCTGAGGCCAGTGGCGAAGGACTGCAGTTCCTGTATCCGGCAACTCACCTGGTTGAGGATGTGATTCCGCTTGTTCATCGATCAGCGTAGCAACGATGACTGCTATCTGTTGAAGCGACGATTTCAGCCCGTCGATTGCCGCTGTTTGCCGGTCTCCGAATTCGCCGGACTTCACATTGATGCTGACGACCGAGGCCTGCAGGATGCCCAACTGCGCCTTGACGCGATCGCCGACTTTCTCCGTGCTGGAGGCATCCAGGATCTTTCGGATGTTCCCGGCCTTGGCTCTGAACGCGGCTTTGCGGGCAAATACATGGCTGGCAGAATCGTCAGGGATCGCATGCAGCTCGCCGAGCAACGCATTCAGCTGTTCGCGGTGGGAATCAGCAGTTGAAGTCGTTTCCTTCAGCGTATCGACGATGGCTTTGACCTGAATACAAGAAGAAGCATAGGCGCTTGAAACGGCGCCGGGAGCGGCTGATCCGGTTACGATCCCCGATTTTTGTTCCAGCCCGGCGAGTTGGCAGATCGATGCGCTCAGGGGCTGAAGAGTGGCCAGCGTGCTCTTTGCCTTGCCGCTATCCTTGGTTTGGCTCTCGACATAGGCGGCCCATTCCGCTGCACTCTCTCGCATTGAGCTGACAAGCGCTGGCGGGCCGGCATAGCCGCGAATGCCCGATATCGTGCTGATAAAGACGACGAACGGCACCAGCGCCACGATGAGAGTCGCGAGAGGTTTCCAGAGGCGCTTCGGTGTTTCCGAGGACAGATCGAGCAGGAACGCGCTAGCGCCCCCTATTGCAACGCCAGCGACAGTCGCGCCGATCGTCGCTGTAACCATGCCCTGGAAGTCGTCGACCCCGGCTTCAATGGCGTCGTTGTAGAGGCCGAGCGCCGTCATCCAGAATCCGGCAAGAGACGTGGTTATCACGATCACTGCCGCCTTAAAGTGACGTGAGCTGTGTTTGGAGTTCGCCGCCTTGAGGTCGTGTCCATCCCGCCGGCGCTGTCCGGCGTATCGATCGGCGTTGAGCTTTTCGGCAATCGAGATGACTTTGCTCATGCAAGGCCTCCCGTGCCGACGCGGTCGCCGAACTCGTCCGCTGAGACAGGAATCCCACAGCCCATCTGGATCGTGTACTCGCCGATCAGGCAGCGATGCGCGAGCAGGGCGGCGTAGTTGGCGAGGTGTTTTGGCGTCAGGCGCTTAAGATCGAAATCGCCAAGAGCGTCACGGCCTTGCACCAGCGTAGGCGGCAGCCCTGCAATTCGGCGGGCAGCGAGATACTTCAGGCCTGCGTCAGCCAGGGCGAACGTATGGAGCGAGCGCTGAATAGCGCAGGCGTAGGTGTCTTCGGACAGGCAGGTACGGCCGAGCGCGTCCGTTTCCAGCCATAGCCAGCCAAAGTCGCCGTTGCCTGGCGGGCGGTTCGCCTCCGGAGGCGGAGAGAACCGCCCCGGCAATTTCAGCAATCTCATGACAGATATCCTGAACGGAGTTGTGGAGACCGGCTCCTTTTGGGAAGCCGATCTCACGCTAACTCCGATCAGGCAGCGGATTGGGTCTTCTGCAGAATGTTCAGGTAGGTCTCGGGCTGGCCCACTCGCATAACGGCATCGAGAAATCGAAGTCTTGGCACCAGTCGTTTTTGAATTCCCCGTTCCGGTGGCGACAGGGGCCAGTTCAGCCAGTTACCGATCCATTTAAAATCGCCGCGCCAGCCGAGCACATTGTCGACTTCCGGCAACTTGTAGGGACTGCTGTCCGGGAAAACGAATTCGCCTGAGAAATCCCTGATCACGTCAGCGCAAAGATCGGGAACTGCGCGGCGACTGCCGGCGACTGTATTGAATTCCTCCGCCAGTGCCGTGACGTGTCCGACGTCCAGTAGCATCGCGTTGGGAGCTACTACGCACCAGTAAGCTAGGGGTGAGGTCGACGACAGTTGAAGGCGGAGCCATGAATGACCCATTGGATCGGCATACTGTCGGTGTTTAGTCGCCGCTGAGCGCGCGTTCTGGCTCATCTGAACCGACGATGCGAATTGGTGCAAGCGTGCTCCAGTACATACGTCATGCATTCGCGTAAGCTGGTCGCCAGTCGGATGCTGGACCATCGTCTTTGCTGGGTTATGCCGTTCTTGCCGCTTCATTGTTCACTCCATCACCGCGTCTCGGCCTCATATCCAGAGACAGCCTCAACCTTGGCAAAGCCAGGGGCATCGACAACAACGTTGATGCCTTAGGAAAGCAGAGTAGCGACGCTTTTTTTGATGCTTAGGAAAGCAGCGCGATGTGGACTTTTATGCCTCGTGAAAGAAGATTGGGGCCGAGAGGTTCAGATGCCAAAAGCCCAAAATCCGCTCGACTACAAATTCACGTCGTTCCCACTCCTTGGGATGATTCCCGATCATCCAAGGGCCAGCCTCGCTTTTTCGACGGCGCATCTGCCAATAGAGGAATGCTTCGCAGAACTATACGGCTTTGTGCTCGGAATTACTCCCGATGCGGTTGGCCACCACTCCGTTCGCAGAATGACCGATGAACGTCCAACGCGTCTTCTCGAAAACAAGTCAGTGAAGCGTCCAGTCCAGGGGATCCGCACCAAGTTCTCGTACTGGCGGACACTCTTCTTTCGTCGCAAGAAATATAGAGACCACATCTTTTCGCATCTGCTGGATGTTTTGGTCGTTATGAGGACCAAACAGAATCCTGCGTTGGCCCAAGCTGTTACGTCTCTGCGAGATGCAGCGTTAGACGATGTGCTCAATGGTCAGGCGCGGCAAGAGGCTGTCATCTTTTGGAACAATGTCCGATCTTGTTTGTACGAATGTCCTAAGGGGATAACTGTCTCCGAACATAAAAAATACGGCTGCCAATCGCGGCTGACGACCAGACTTTGGTATTTTCGCGCTGTCATGGGGTTGAACCAAGAGCATCCGGAGTTCCGTAAATGGCTTGAGGACCGCTGGCCCCACATTCGCAGAGATATTGAAGCCGTCCAAAATCTGACCGAGAGTCGGCAACGCTGCTTGGGCTGCAAGGCTCGTACGGTCGCCGGTCTCGATGACTATATTCTGCAACTAGTGCTTCAGTATTTTTCGCAGGGGCAGATCAGACTTTCTGAGCCGGTGCACGAAAGCTTTCATGACCACTTCTTCAGCGCATTGATATCGGCCCTTTGTCAGTCTGACATATGGCTTGGTATTGGAGCGCTGATGCAAGAAAAGCCCAGCGCGGGATACTCCAAGGAGGGCCTGCTCGAGATGCGCCCCAAGGCTGTTGGACTCATTCCAATGTTTAGTGACACGGTGAATGCGGTCGCGGGAGCGATGATAGATTGCCTGGCTGATGAAAATCAGCACTAACGGGGGAGGATCACAAGGTCAGCCTCGCGAATGACTCTGTTCGGCAGGTGTTGGACGTAACGCTGGTAGTCGCCTCCTGTGGGGTTGTCGTAGGCGTCGTTGATGAACTCACTGCGTTTGATGCCGCGCTTCAGGCAAATAGCGTCGATATCGTCCACCAGCTTTGCGGGTGCGTCGGTCAGTGTGACATCACGAAACGTCCCTGCTCTTTTGTATCCACTGGGGCCTTCAGGTCGGGTTGTCGTTTTCCATTTCTTCTTTAAGTCCACGCCGTATTATGCCATGAAGACCTTGTAGATAGCCAGTTTTTATTGCTGTTGCGTTCGGTTTCGGTCGGAAATCTCCCCTCACCCTCAAGAGCCTGCCGACCAGCCGCCGATGCGCTAGCGCGCGGCGCGTCAATCTCCGGTCCGCACCAGTGACCGTGTAGGAGATGACGCGTCGGCGGCGTGACCAGCCTTTCCGCTCTTGTCGGACGAATTTCCGTCCGCGCAACGAAAGGAAAGCATCATGACTTCGCAAACCAACTCATCACTTCCGGCCTATCGCCTCGGCTTTGCACCACGCACCGTGGACGCAGAAGGTCAAACCATCATCGGCTACCCTGTCGAGATTGGCGCCGTGTTCCATCGCAAGGATCGCGAGAAGGGCATGATCGCCAAGCTCTCGCTCGTCCCGGCAGACCTGCGTGACGGCATTCTGCTTCTGATGCCTGTACGCTCATCAACTGAGCGCAGCGAAGCGGCTCCGACGCCTTCACGTCGCAGTGGCAGGAGCCGTAAATGATCCGCGTCCTGACAAACGCGGACAAGGTGGCGGCCTTCAAGGCCGCCACCACCGGCTTCGCCCGCAGGCACAAGCGCAGCTTCAAATCCGGCATGACCGACGATGAAATCGCGGCCGCGCTGGCCGAATGTTTCGGCGTCTATAGCGGCTCGGCGAGTCCCGGCGGCTTTCACATCACGCGGCAGGCGTCCGGCCTTCGCGTCTGGGCGAGCTGGCACACGCACAACAGCGTGCGCGAAAAGCCAACATGGGCCGGGGCCAGGACCGTCGCTATGGCGCGGGAAGTCTATGAGATCATTGACTCATCCAGCCGCCAGTTGCCGCTGTTCTGAATGCGCCCGCATGTTGAATGATAGCCAAGCCATTGATCTGGCTTGGCTATCCTCGCGCTTTAACCAAATCTTAAGCGAAAAAAGATAATATATTCCGGTGCTTAGAGGGCACGGAAAACGGGTGTGCGTGGACAGGGAAGACAAGCGCAGGATTGATGAGCGGGACCTCAACAACGAGATGGCGGAACGTGAGACGGGCCGCATTCACCGCTTCCTGTCTGGTCGCCTGACAGATTCCGAAATCCAGCAGAAGAAAGAGCGCGAGGCGTTCGAGACCAAGCTGCGCCAGTTGTTGCGCGACGAAGTTTATGCGCGTCTCTACGATGACGCGCTAAGCGCTTTGGCCTCCGCCCAAAGCGCTCTTGATGCCGCCCTGCTGCGGAATGCCGAAGCGGTGGAGAGATTACATAACACCCTCGAAGACATGGAAGCTTCTGCAGCGACGCTGCCCAATGGCGAGAAGGTGTTCCGTTCGAAAGACGGCAGGGCGTTCACCGCCGATGGCCGTGAGCTTAGCGGGCATGACACAGCGAATATCGACTGGCCGGACGGCGCTCCGAGCTACGATGCCTACCTTCAAGCGAAGTGGGCGCTGGATAAAGCGCGGGCGCGGGGAGTGAAGCTGTCGGATGTTCAGACCGACGTCATCGATCCGTCGTATCGCCGACTGACCGATGAGAATGATCCGCCGACGCCTGATGATTTGCGAACCATCACGAAGACGCTCAAAACATTGCAGGATGAGTTGGAGCATCCAACTGCGTCTGTTGATTTCGATGCTGCAGTTCAGAAGCCTGGTGCGCCCCTGGATGAAGCCGGGCTGGCTGCCGGGGAACTCTCCATTCTTCCTCGTCCGCGACTATAGATCACTGGTGGAACTTGCAGTTGCGGTTTGCCAGCGCGAGAAGAACAGCGATTGGTTCCTCGTTAGGGTAGAGCTTTGCGCTTTCCCGAACGACCGAAAATTTGGTTGAGCCGTTTCCGTACCACTTGAGCACGCAACGCGCGGCTTCGCCGTTGTTCAACGCCAGCGTATTCCCGATTCCTTCGATAGCGCCGCTAACCCAGATGATCTGCTCGCGCTCAGGCCACTTCAGCAGATCGGCGTTCGTGAATTTTTTTGCAGATGTTGTTGCTGGCTGTGCGGTTGCTGCAGGGGTGACGGCAGCGCCGAGCATTGCGAAGGCGAGAAACATCCCCACGTATGCAAGGCCGTTTTTTCTGGACATGGAAGGGACCCCTTGTGCGAGAGTCCCTTTGTGCAAACTCAGTCTTCGATTAAGGTCCGGCCTGATTGGCTTTCTGGTATTACCAGAGCGAACGTGACGCGCATTCAACAAGGGGTCCCTTCTTCGCGTAAGCGAAAGCCCCGGCGTCTCGGCTATATCCGTTTCAGCGATGACAGCCAAAATGCAGCTTTGCAGCTGGATGCGATGAAGGCCGCAGGCTGCGATCGCCTTTTCTGCGATCCTGCCGTGAGCGGTAGGTCCGCCAAGCGGACGGAGCTTTACCGGGCGCTCCGCACGCTTCGTGAAGGCGATACGCTGGTCGTCTGGAAAATCGATCGCCTGGGACGGTACGACACCGAGCTTCTCATGATGCGCGACGAGTTCATTCGCCGGCGCATTACTCTGATCTCGATCACGCAGGGGATCGACACCCGCACGGCGATGGGCCGCTTCACTTTCGGACAGCTTGCTCTATTCGCGACACTTGAAATCGAGAACCTCTCCGAGCGAACACGCGCTGGAATGGCGGCAGCCAAAGCAAGAGGCGTCCATGTCGGCAGGATTAGCAATGCCGAGCTGAGAAGGGCGCATCATCGGCTGCAGGCCGGAGGAGAGGGCATAGGTCCGCTGGGGCAACGTCTCGGGGTAAGCGAAGTGACCCTCCGTCGTGGTTTCACGCGGCTTGGGTTGACACCGTGAGATTGGCGCAAGGTTCCGGCGAATAGATTGAGCGCAAGCTGTTGCCTGTTATACAGGCACACCTTGCCAGGGAGACGCTGGCGCCCTCCCGTGGACCCTCCAGCCATAGGCGCATGACCCGACATCGAGCCGGATCATGCGCCTGCAAAACGTATCGCCGTTTTGATCACTCGCGAGGAACTTGGAGCCTTGCCGCTCCACCTCGCCACCGAACCATGCACGAACGTCCGCCGTTCGAACCGCGAGGGAGGAGCGCTTCAAGCTCCTGCCCATCGACCCACCATGACCACCCTATGCGGATGGAGTGCACCAGGGCGTCTGCCGCCCGTGGACCCTGCACCAACTCATCGCGCTGGAGGCGACCAAAGGTGCCCTACGCTACTGGAAACCTGATCCACTTTTCGGCTGGATGAGCCGGGGCAATCGCTTGGTGGACTAGTTCTGCGGCGGCTGATCCTGCACCAGCCAATCGACCTCAAGCCGCGCTGGGACCCAAACTGCCACAACGGCAACGTCCCGGTTTATTATGTCATCACGCCGCTTGAGATTGAGAGAGTGCAACTGGACGGTGATAGTATCGCCGTCATTTTTTGCTCTATCACCGGGATAAACCTCGCCTCTACGCTCCGGTGGCGCTACGGGCGCAGCACCCTGAAAGAGCTGCCCAATCTTGCCGCTTCCATCAACAGAACGCTCTCTCTGCGTCCCTCTGCTCATTTGGTATACAGTGCAAACCTCTTGTGGATTTGCCTCAAGTGCCTTGCTCAGCTGCAAAAGCATCCCTGTGTTGTTCTGTGAGTCCGTCGCGCCGGTAAGTCTCATTCGGATAAGGAGCGCTTCCATAACGTCTCGCAGCGGCACATTGCGGCAAACGTGATGACGCTGGAACTCCGTTCGGTCTGGATGGCCCTCGTCGTCTGCAAGTTCCAGTTCTGCAATAAAATCGCGAACAACAGCCCGATTTCCGTCGAGCACCTCGTCTGTATCCTGAACCACGTCTGGAAAAACCCAATCGTCGGAGAAGCGACCCTGCACAAAGTCGAACTCAAGCACGCTGTTTCGGCACGGGCGTAAAGCCAAGTCCATTACGAAGGCACGCTTCCATTCGTTGAGCGGCGTTCCCGTCTCTTGAAACGTTAGCAGCTGTCCTCGGATGTCTTCTTCATGTTCGACATAGTGCTGAAATGCGCTAAGCGTGCCCGCTTCCAGATAGACGCGGCAATAACCAAGATAGCCTCGCTTATAGCCGAAGAATCTTGCTCGCTGCTGCACGGTGTCTGCGTTCCCGACTCCAATGCCGCGCGGCATATACGTGACAGTTAGGCCTTCTACTGTGAATCCGCGATCCATCGCTTGGCCGCCGACCAAGATCCAACCATAACAACCTGTCCAATCAACGGCCGGCGTCTGTCCACCTGCGGCATTCACCTCCAATACTCGCGTGTTGCGAAACGCCATGAGAAAGCTTGGGGCAATGTCAGCGAATGCGGGGATAGATGATCCCACAGTCGCCGCCAGATCGTCGTAGGCCTCGCGCAGGTCTTGGAGAAGCTCTTGCCTATCCGCGTCAACAGCGGGCAACTCCAACACCCGTTTCCATTCCTCGAACGCGTTGCGAACCCAATCGTAGTATTCACGATGGTGTAGCGTCAGATGTGACGGATGAACTAGCATCGAGCGATTGCCAGCACCTCTATCGGTATAAAGGCCGATCGCGATACCAACCATGAAAACCCGCAGGGCCTCAATCAACGATTCCGGCGGTTCGGCGAGGGGGTTGGTATTAGAGGGAACATCCTGAGGAGGGATAACCTGCACGAGTTCCGGCCGATCGTGAAAGAAGTGGATGCCGCCAACATACTGACTGCCGGGCTCCAGAACCTGCACGAAGTTAGGCGAGAGCGAATCGATGATGCTGATCAAAAGCGGCGCTTGTGGTGTCGCCGTATATTGAAGGTACGTGTGGTTGGGCAAAGATCGTTTTAGATCCATCAGGCAGCGATAGGTGGTGCTTTGTTGTCCTTGAGGGGCTTCGTTGTTGAGGCTGGCTTGGTCTGCTTCATCGTCGATGATCAAGGCAGCAATTCCATGCGCGCCAAGTCTGTTGATCAGTGTCGTCAAGTGACCCATACGCCTGTAGTTTTTCAGCACCGTAATGAGAACTGTCTTCTTAAAATCGTCAGGCGTAGCTGGATCGTTTCTTTCATCCAGAACATCGCGGATGGCTTGAATAGTCGTGTCGTTCGGCATGGGATTTACGAACGGCACCCAACGTCTCGAACGACGTACATCATCCAGTCGAAGATCGCGGCGCAGGCGTCCGGCTGACTGGTTGAGAAGCGGGTTGGAAGTTCCTGCAATGACAATCACAATCTGAAAATTATTGTCTCTAGCGAGGGCAACGACCGTCTCGAACGACATCGTTTTACCACTCTGAACGTAGCCGATGACGAGGCCTGTTTCCTGGCCATTTGGATGATGCGGAGGAACCGCTTTGCTCAAGATCGAAAGGGCAGCATCGCGAACACCGTCGCGGCTCTCATTGGGTACAATATTTTGCAAGAAATCGTTCGTCTCGACCCCCACGGCTGGCTGCCACGGTTGTTCTTCGTTCGGTGGGGTTGGGTCGTTCATACGTTCTCTTTTCTCTTACTGCTCCGATAGCGCGTCTCTAAGAATCTCATTCATGTTTCGTCGAATGGTGCCGGCCATCCGCACGCCAGAGTCTCGTGCAACGATTTCCGCGAGCGCGATAGCCGCGCCTACACGAAGCAGCGCTTCAAGGTTCGCACTGTCGGGCTGGACAAACTGAATCATAAATGGATGTGCCGTAGACACTCGAATGTCCAAAAGACGGGTAACGCCGGCGTTTTGCGGCGTGTCCGTCAAGGCCAGCCATTGCCCTTCTGAAGCGTCGTCGGTCAGTTCGACGTTGATCAGCCATTGGACTCCACGAAAGGTCAACTCCAAGCGGCGGGAAGCTAGAGTAGAAGTGTGGGGCGTTTCTTCTGTAGCGGTTTCTATTGGTGCCGCCGCAGCAATGCCCGGGAGGACTTCCGGAAGCTTGTTTTGAATGGCATCGGTTGTGCTTTGAATAGCCTTTTGCGCCGCTCTCGCGATGAGTGGTCGCGCAGCCCGCGCTCGGAAGCCCTCTGCTTGTCTGAGCAGCGGGAGTTCGTCGCTATCAAGGTGCTCACGAAGTAGCTCAAGGAAAGGCTGCTCGTTATCATCCCAGCGGAAACCATCTTTTGTGTGGCTGACGTCAAAGCCTGTCAGATGGAGTTCGCCGAACAACCGCTGGAATCGATAGCTGTTCGAAGATCCGAAAATGAATGAAGGGCGATATCCTTCATCGCCGCTGCCTTGCACCACTCGGCCTCGACGAAATAGAGAGAAGCCAGCTCGGGCGGTGTTCGCGGTCTCAAATAGGGCGGCAAAGCCGTGCACTGCGAGTCCATTCCCGAGGTCAAATTCGATAGACTTTCTCCAAACTCGTTCGGCTTCATCCTTTTCCTTGAAGTAAGGAGCCTTCAAGATCGGCGGTTCCTTGTAAACCAGAGGCTCCTGGTTGAACCGCAATTCCAATATCCCGTTTCGTATGAAGTCTCGATATATGTCTGTGAGATGTTCTTTCAGTTTCCCAACGGTTCGCCCCGCTGGCACCTGAAACACATCTTCCAACACCACTTCTGTGTAATGGGTGCTCGCTTTTTCTGACTGTTCTTGGATGGTAACTTCGTTGATGTCATCGTTCACGATGTTCGCGATATTGAAGTGCACCGACCGCGCGACAGATTCACCTAGGGCAGATGTCCTTACACTCCATTTCGGTGCAAACCAGCAGGCGGCGCTTTTCATACCCATCCCAAATTCTGCGAGCCCCCCTCGATCTGGTGGAATTGCAGCGGGACGAAACGCACGCGGGTAATCAGCTTCAGAAATGCCTGCAGCATTGTCTCGTATGGAAATTCGCGGCGGTTGATTGCTGTCGACATCGATATCGACGCGGAGTTTGACGCTGTCGCCGTGAAGGCGCTGAAGTTCAGTGCGATTGCGAATGAAGCTCTGCACGGAATTGTCGACAAACTCGGCGAGCGCATGCCACGGCTTGTAGTTCAGATGTCGCAGAACGGCGAGTACGCTTACGCCCGGTCGGATGTCGATAGTCTTTTCTGTGCGGCTGCCCCCCAATATTAATCTCCTCTACGCCGCCTTCGGCAGCCGCTGCGAAGGTCGCTTTCCTCTGCGTACTGAGATCACGGCCGTATTCGCTGAACTTTTATCGGTGAGCGAACGCGCAATTTCGCGAACAACATCGACGTTTACTGCGTTACCCAACGCTTTGAATGCTCCTGTTTGCGTGGAGGGCAGATGTTCAAGGTCGCCCATGCTTTGAAGGCGACTGCATTCACGTGTCGTCATATATCGCTTTTCCCACGCGATCACAGGTACCTGACTGGTTGTCATGGCCACAAGAGAAGGTGCGGTGGTTGGCCGTTTCAGCCGAATACCCGATGCGCGAAATTGAATGATGTATTTCCAGACGTCTCTCTCTCCGTCCTTCACGTTCCACTCAAATTTTTGAAAGCTAGGAGAAAACTCGTTGATGAGAGGAAGCCAGTCATCGAGCCACTTCTTGTGTTTTTTGTAGAACTCGCGATTTTGCCGGATGAAATCGATCTTCCATTTCGGAAATTTTTTGCCGCGATCGAGCGCATAGGCGGGCAAGGCCTCAAGTTTTTCGCTCGCGCTCAGGCCTTTGAGCTTCTTCCCGTAAGCGCCTTTACACGCTGCGAGTTGCCGAGCGCTGCACTGAAGCGGCGTTGTGTTCTCGTAAGGGTACGTCGCGCCGAACTCCATGGCCCAGATTGGAAACGAAGGAAGCTGTTCGCCCTTAGGGAAGAGATGCAGGAACTTCTGCCAGGCATTCAAGTAATTTATGAATTGAGCAGAAAGCGCTCGAGCGTCTTTTGGATTCTTGTCCAAGATCTTCTTGATCGCGAGATTTCTATCTTCTTGAATCTCAGGCCAAACGAAATTCTCCAACCCGTCACGGCGTCCCACGATAAAGGCGCGCGGTCGAATTTGCGGCACACCAAAATTGTGCGGTGAAAGCAACTTGTCTTGAACGCTGTAGCCCGCAAGACGCAGCCGATGCTCGATGGCGCGCCACGTTTTTCCGTCGTTGTGGCGCACAAGGTTGGGCACATTTTCGATGATAAAATATCGGGGCTTCCGGAGGCGCAGAATGCCGATCACATAGTCGATGAGATCGCCCCATTGGGGGCACTCCAAGCCTTGCTGGTCGCCCGCCTTGGAAAAGGGCTGGCACGGAAATCCGGCGCACAAGATATCGTGCTTGGGGACTTTCTTCAGGTCTATGGTGCGGATATCGCCATGCGGGCGTATGCCGAAATTTTTCTCGTATAGGTCTGCGAGGTCTTCGTTTAATTCAGACGCAAAAACGCACTTATGGCCCAGCGCGCTGAGGGCCATATGAAAACCGCCTAGTCCAGCGAACAAATCAATAAATCGAAGTGGCTCCCCCACCGATACCCCACTTGCTCCTAGCATAGCAGCTCAAGAGCGCGCTTGGCTGAGCTGGAAAGGAAGTCGCCAACCCAGCGCGACTTCCACGACTGACGGTCGAAAATATACCTTGATTCAAGGCGTACCGCATCTTTTTTATTTTCCACCCACTGCCTCGTGCGGATGGCGATTTGTTAGCGTTTTTTCAAACGGCAACCAAAGATGTTAGGCCTCAACCAGCGAATAAGACGTGCTCCGACCGCCGCTGGCGTCCTTTTGCAATATGCCGAGCTTGATCAGGGCGTCGATGTCGCGGCCGGCCGTATCCTGCGAGCACTTGGCGATCTTCGCCCACTTTGACGAGGTGAGTTTGCCTTCGAAGCCGTCGAGCAGCTTGTTCAGCATGAGGCGCTGGCGATTATTGAGATTGTCGCCCGCGTGCTTCTCCCAGAACCGCGCTTTCCCGAGCACGCCGCCGACGATCTCTTCCGCGCCGGTGAAGGCGTGATCCAAACAGGCGAGAAACCAACTCAGCCAGCCGGTGATATCGAGATCGCCTTTCTGCGTTCGCTCCAGTATGGCGTAGTACTGGCTCCGCTCGGCGCGTATCTGCGTCGACATTGAATAGAAGCGCTGCGAAGTTTCCTCTGAGCGCGCAAGGCTCATGTCGGCGATCGCGCGCGCGATGCGCCCGTTGCCGTCCGCGAAGGGGTGAAGGGTGACGAACCACAGGTGCGCGAGCGCGGCCTTGATCACCGCATCCATCGCAGGGCCGTCATTGTACCAGCGCAGGAACGCCTTCATCTCCTTTTTGAGGAGCTTGGCTTCCGGCGCCTGAAAGTGAACCTTCTCCTTCCCCATAGGTCCGGAGACGACCTGCATGGGGCCGTCTTTGTCATCGCGCCAGCCGCCAACGATGATCTTTGCCATGCCGCTCCGACCTGTCGGGAAGAGAGAGGCATGCCAGCCAAACAGGCGATCCTCGGTCAGGGGCTTTGCGTAGTTCTGCGTCGCATCCAGCATCATTTCGACAACGCCCTCGACATTGCGGTCAGCGGGGGTCAACGCGCCGATGTCGATCCCAAGACGCCGCGCAAGCGATGAGCGAACCTGGTCGTGGTCGAGCTTTTCACCCTCGATCTCGCTGGTCTTGATGACATCCGCTGTCAGCGTGCGAAGCACCGCCTCCTCGCGCAACGCAAAGCCAAGCGCCTCCATGCGTCCCAGGAGGCGTCCCTGCCGGTGGCGAAGGGCGGCCAGCTTGTCGCCGATGAGCGCTTCGTCCCATCGGAAGTCCGGCCAGTTGTCATGTTCGTGTATGTAGTTCATGTCCGCACCTAATGCGGAGATTATGTCGGCGGCTGCGGAGATTGTCCAGCTTTTTCTCCGCACAATATGCGGGTAAGGAGGTGGATATTCTCCGTATCATATTGAAATCAATACTTTTTGTGCGCGTATCCAGCATGCCCCATACCCGTGAATACCCAACCGCTGCCGACCGGCGCGTCCCTCCGGGACCGGGCTCTCGTAAACGGAGCCGCTGATTGCGTCTCCGCCATCCGGCTTCGATCCCTCGCGCAAGGGTTCAGGATCGGGGAAAGCGCAGATCAAAGAGCTTTTTCAGAACGTCCTCGACGACCTTGCGGTAATCTTCAACCTGCGCGTCGGTGATGCCGACTGTGGCGCGTTCGTGCGTGAGCTTGTTTCTCAAATTGTAGAAGTGGTTCACCTTCCCAAGCAGGGTTGGTGAGAAATTCGCGTGCGCTTGGACTTCCTTGATCACCTGGGAGCGCATCTTGAATGTCCCCGCGATCTTGGCGTCAGTCCAGATATGCGGAGGGAACAGATCAGTCCGGTTGACGATGAATTCCTTGAGGCCGATCTCAAAGTTGCTGTCGAGCAGGATCAGGGCCGCGCGATTCTTCGTGTCCATACGCTGCTTGAAGATAAGGTCGACGAGTCCCAGGGCTTCAACCAGTCCCAGTGTCCAGGGCTTCCTGCTCAGCGTTGTCCTGTTAGCCTCCCGCAGCCGTTCAATCAGTGGAAGCTTGCGAGTGCGCGGCAGCTTGGGCAGCACCGTTTTTGCGCCAGACAAGGCGGCATCTGGCATGACGGTTTCAATTTTGCCTTTCGTGTGAACAAAAACAGAGCCGTCCCAATCGCTCTTGAAGCGTCGTGACAGCGAACTGAAATAGCTCGTCAGCGTGATGAGACGTGATCGCAATTGCTGAAACGCGGGATGTCTGTAATTGAGATCGCTCTTGCTACTGTTCCACGGCATGAGTTCGGATGGGCCCTGCAACTCCACAATGACCCGGCAAAGTGAGGCGTCAGGGTGCGGGACGCCTGCCTCGCTTCTTATCTCATATCCGACATCGCGCGTGCGAAGTTCTTTTACGATCAGTCGGTTGTTGCAATAGAAGTACACACCGTAGTTCAGCCCTTCCGGGTCCCGGTCACTGATAAGGCCTGCCGTGATCGTCACTCCAACCGACCTTCCGTTGACCGGACTGACATCGAACGCCATTCGCCGTGGAGCAAATCCAGGCGGATAAGCCCAGGACTCATGCGAAATCGCCTTGATCGGCGCGCCATTCAGCGTGATCTCGCAACCTTCGTCGATGAACCATTTATAGGTCTCGCCGAAATGCTCCCGCATTTCATCGACGTCCTCTTGCGTGAATGGCTGCCGCAGCTTGGAGATCTCAACGCTGGTTGTTCCGATCGGAATCGGCGGGATTTCGTAAGCGGTCAGTTCCCAATCCTCGCTTTCGATCCAATCATTTGTGATGTCGAGTTGGATGCTCTTGCTGCCTTTCGCGTGCGTCCGGATTTCAACGTGTTCGCCCAGCGCCACGCCCGCGCGTTTTCCGCCCACGCCAAATGTTCCGATAATCTCATCGTCTGGCTCGCTGCGAGTGGCGCCGGGCGCGATGAGAAGTTCAAGGTCCTTTTGTTTTACGCCTCCTGCGTTATCGCGCACGGCGATGATCTGACGCGACGGATCGAGCGTGATATCGACCTTCAATCCTGCTGGCTTGGCGTTGTGCTTCCAAAGATCGAGTGCGTTGTCGATCAACTCGCATAAGCTGATGCGTAGGTGATAATCGCTGATGATCGACATAAAGGTACGCTTCTTGGGCGTGCCATCGATGCGCTGCAATTCGCGTTTGCTCGTAACCCCGGCCACGTCTTTGTCCCCCCTCAGTCCCAAGAGAACTTAGAAGAGGGGATTTGATGCCAAGCTGTCCAGAAAATTCCGTATGCTTTCCATAAGGGAAGCCGCGTATCTGCTGTTCTAGTTCACACCGGGCATCTATGTTGGGTTCATGACGCTACTGCCCTGGATCGAACAACACGCGCACGGGTTTGCACAGCTCTCTGACGCGGAACGTCAGACGATAGCAGATTTCTCGATTGTTTGGGCTCTGTTCGAGGCGAAAGTCATGGCGGAGAGAGCTGACCCTCCGCGTCTGCGGCAGATCGCGGCCAAGTGGGAAGAGGTTGGTCTGCTGGCCGCCGAACCTTTCACCGAGGCTCTTGCATACTTCCAGGATCGCTATTTCGAAAATGGCGAGCCGACCGGTCACTTCCCGTACCTGAAATTACCGGAAGGCGTTCATACCAACATGGTGCGGGATGTTCTCAAGGGGGACCCGGCGAGCGCATCTGACAAAGCGGCGGCAGTTTTGCTGGTAATCTATCGGTATAGGAACAATCTGTTTCACGGTGGCAAACTGGCCTATGGGGTTGCGGATCAGAAGGCCAATTTCGATGTTGCGATCGCTGCGTTAAAAACGGCGATCGATCTTCATGTCGCTACCTTTGGCTAAGGGGCTCTGCCCCTCGCGTCCGCAAGGCATCCAAACGTCTCCACGCCTGACGGCGCGGACCCTCGTTCGGAGCCACCTTGCGCGTGCTACCCCCGTCCTCGCCGGACAGGCATCGGTTTGCTGGGCAAACCGCTGTTTGATCAGTAAGGGAATGGGGCGGTGCGTGCGTGCTTTTCGGTCGCCCATGGCTTCGGCTCAAATTGGAAAGAGCCGCTCCAAAAATGCTATCCTGTAGGTAAGCAGGCAAACCTTCGCGCTGCTGGCAGAGCAACCTTTTGCGAGTGGGGAAGAGCTGAACCAATCCAGTCCAATCGCTGACACTGCCCTCGGGCGCGCGAAAAGCGCAACGGCGGCCCGATCCAGCGGCCATGCCCCGTGTTGCCGTTTCCCTTTGGTGCGCTTCGCTTTTCTCCCGCAGGCCTTTCGCGGTCATCGGCTGGAATGGTCCAGCCCATCAACGAAGGGTCTCTCCATGAGCAAGCAAGAAGACTCCAGAGCTCCGTGCTTCACCGATTCGGGAGGTGCTGCATGACGGTGCGGGCTTCGTCACGCTTTGGCGGCTCTCCGGTCCGTGCGGCCGGAGAGCTTGCTGCGCTGGTAGCGGCGAGCGGGGCGGTCATCCACATCGGCGCGGAGCGCCCGATGTATGACATCAGGACCGACGAAATCCGGCTTCCCGCCTATGCGGCAGATGTTTCACCGTCCGCATATTTTTCCGATCTTGCACATGAGCTCATTCACTGGACCCGTCATCCGTCGCGGCTGGATCGCGACTTGGGGATGACTGTCTGGTGCGACCCCGGCTGCGCTCACGAGGAAGTCGTGGCCGAGCTTGGAGCAATCTATCTCTGCGCCGGGCTGGGGATGAGCCTTCAGAGCCGCGCAGACTACATTATCGGCTGGCTCTACTGGGTGCAGAACCGGAATATCCCGCTTCTCAGCGCCGCTCGCTATGCCGCGCAGGCAGTATGCTATCTGAAGCGTTTCCAGGCGGCAGTTTAGCCAAGTCCCGGCGAGTCGATTTCCGGTCCTGCAAGCCGATAGGCAGGCTGGACGCCTTCCGCGTATCTTCCGATGTCGCGGCGGAGTTCAAGCACGTTGGCGCGCGAACGTTCAGCGACACGCCGAATCCGTTGCTGCAGAATTTGGCGCTCCGCGCGTTGACGCTGGCCCAGAGTTTCGCGCTCCGTCGTATCTCTTTGATTGCAGCGCTTCAGGTCCGTCTCATTGTCGCGGCGCAGCCGTCCGCTGCGGCCTGTCAGCCAGCTCCAAAGTCCCCGGAGGCCTCCAGGCGTCCGGGCGGCGCGGACGCAGGCTTCCTGATCAGCCCGCTTTCGCTGGAGTTCGGATAGCTGCACCCGCTCCAGCCTTTGCCGCGCAACAATCTGGCTGCGGGCATGAGCCGCTGCAGCAGCTCCCCGTTGGCGCTCCCGTGCGATGGTATCCAGATGACGTTGCAACATCGGGGAGATTTGCTGAGAAAAATCCCTGAGCGCTTCTTCAACGGTAGACAGGGCTTCTTCCGGACCCAGCCGTTCGCGCACCCTCTTGGTGGCGACGCCCAGCCAGCGGGGCAGGGAGAAAACCTCCCCTTTGAAATCCACGACGACAAACGAGCGCCGATCGCCCTTCGCCAGTCTGAAGCCCCGTTCTCTGAGGGCATTGGCGAAGGTCTTCCCGCTGTCAGAAGCAGCCCAGCATTCGACAAGAAGCGATTTAATCTCGCGAGGGTCGGCATTCTGGCGTTTGGCCTGTTGCCATTCTTGCAGTGTTAAGCGCTCCAGATCGCGCGAAGAGGAATTCACGAGCCCCGGCGGCATTTTCCAGCCGTGCTCGAAATAGAGGTCCCTGCTCACGTCGCGCAGCTTGAACTTGAAATATGGCATGGGCCGCGCCTTCAGAGTCTCCGGATCGACCCTCTGCCAGACACAGTGCGCGTGACGGCGCCCGTTTTTTTCGTGGAAGACGACAACTTTCGGTAAGCCCTCCAATCCAAGCTTCTTTTCAATCGCGGCGATCGTGCGCTCAAACATGTCGTTCGGCACAGTCGCCGTCTCCGGCGGACTAAGACTCAAGGAGAAAAGGTACTTCTCGCATTTTGTGGCGCGGCTGATGGCGTGGGCCTCCTTGAACGCCTCATGCAGCGTTTCGCCTGTAAAGCCATCCAGCCGGAAAACCTCCACGTGCTCGTTCTCATCAGTGCGGGTGAGGTGACGCGCCAAATCCTGCCCATTGGCTCGAACCGAAGCCTTGAGAATCATGGCTGAAGTCCCAGCGCTGTAATCAGAAGGGCGCGCATTGCCGCTACGTTGGCGCAGGCTTCTTTAAGGTCCGTCTCCACTTCAGGGCATAGGGGCAGGGAGCCGCAATTGGCGGCCTTGGCCAGCTGATTGAGGTTGCTGGCAAGCCGGGACTGACTGAGGAGGGCTAACGCCTTTGCCAGGGCCTCCTTGTCCTCAATCGGCCGATACGTCCGCCGCTGGCGGATTTCTTGGCCGCCGAAGACTTTGGCTTTCATGTAAGCGCCCAAGGGCATTTCGCCCGCTTCGCGTTCCAGGCGAACCCGCTCTTCCGCCGAAAGGCGGACGCAGAAGGGTGTTGAACTTTTCTGAGTTGGCTGGCCGGACATGATGGAATGCTCCGGCTAAGGTGCTGGATCGTCAGGTAAATTTCGGGCGACGAATACAAGGTCCAGCGAACTGCGGGTTCCCGCACCCATCGAGACCTGCAGCTCTTCGGGCTGCAGGTCTTTTTGTAAGTCTTGGGAGTTGCGCGGCCCCGCACCCATCCAGAGAAAGGCCCTCGCGAGAAATCGCGGGGGCTTTTCGCGTTTTGGCCAAGGCGCGTTCCGGCGCCTGGTGGCGGTGGGGATGCTTCGCCTCGCGCTGACGCCGTTCGCTTGTTCTTTCGCGCCGTTCGTTCGAGCCTTGCCCGTGAAGGGACTGGTTCAGATTCTGGCGACGCCGCTTCAGCACAAAGCCCTCGCGATCTCTCGCGAGGGCTTTTCGCGTTTTGGGCCGGGAGTTCGATCTCTGACCGCCCTCGCTGAAGCGACGAACGGATATCAGAGAAACATTCCGCCCGAAACTTCGATGCGCTGCGCATTCATCCAGCCAAGATCCTCCGAGAGAATCGCCGCAATCGCCGGGCCGATGTCGCCGGGAAGGCCGGCGCGGCCGAGCGCGGTGTTCGACCCGATGAACTGCTTCATGGGCGCATCGTCGCGAACCCGTCCTCCGCCGAAGTCCGTGGCGATCGCACCCGGCGCAATCACGTTCGCACGGATTCCCCGAGGCCCCAGCTCCTTCGCCAGATAGCGCGTCAGCACCTCGATTGCGCCCTTCATTGACGCGTAGGGCGCATAACCGGGCATGGCGAATCGCGTAAGGCCGGTCGAGACGTTGAGAATCCGGCCGCCATCGGCCATCAGCGGCAGCAGGGCCTGCGTGAGGAAGTACGGCCCCTTGAGGTGAACGTTCATCAGCGCGTCGAACTGCGCTTCGCTCGTCTCCGCGAATCCAACGTGCGCAGCGATTCCCGCGTTGTTGACGAGGTAGTCAAAACGTTTGGCGCCCCAGCTTGCCAGTTGCGCGCGCACCTGACTGGCGAAATCCGCGAAAGTTGACGTCTGTCCGGCATCCAGCGCGATCGCTGCGGCACGCCGGCCGAGCGCGGAGATCTCCGCGACAGCAGCATCGGCCTCCTGCGTCTTCGAATGATAGGTCAAAATCACGTCGACGCCGCGCCTGGCGAGGTTGATTGCGGCGTTGCGGCCCAATCCGCGGCTGCCGCCGGTGATGATCGCGATGGTCATGTCGGTCTCCTTTTGCGTCCCTGGCATGTGAGACCTGGATGCTGTGTCCATCGATCTGGATAAACCGGTGATTTTGGAACATACTGTTCATATATATGGACAATGGAAATCACATGTTCCGCCTCGACGCCCTCCGCATGTTCCAGCGTGTCGCCGAACTCGGCAGTTTCACCCGTGCAGCGGAAACGCTCGGCGTGCCAAAGGCCACGCTCTCGGTTTCGATCCGCCAGCTGGAGGAAGAGGTCGGGGCGACACTACTTTACCGCACCACGCGCCGCGTCAGTCTCACGCATGATGGTGAGGCGTTTTACGAACGCTGCCGCGATCTGCTCTCCGACGCCGATGAACTGGGCGCGATGTTCCAGACCGGTGTGGGCCAGGAAGCCGGGCGCATACGCGTGGACATGCCGGTGAACATGGCGGGCGCCACCATCATTCCGCGTCTGCCCGAGTTTCTTGCCGGGCATCCCGGCCTCACAGTCGAACTCTCCAGCACGGACCGCATGGTTGATGTTGTGCGCGAAGGTTTCGATTGCGTGATCCGAGTCGGCGCGCGTCCCGACAGCGGTCTCATCGCGCGCCAGCTCGGCGCGATGGAGATGGCGAATGTGGCCAGCCCCGCCTACATCGCGGCCCATGGCTTGCCGCGCAAACTTTCCGATCTTTCGCGCCACCGCATGGTGCATTATGTGCCGCACCTCGGCGCCAAGCCTTTCGGCTTCGAGTATCTCGATGGCGATACGTATCGGGCCGTTCCCATGACAGGCTCCGTCCTTGTCAACAATACCGTCGCGTTTCAGGCCGCAGCGCTCGCGGGGCTCGGCATTATCCAGGCTCCAAGGCCCGGCGTGCTGCAACAGGTGCGCGATGGCGTTCTGGTCGAGATCCTGAAATCCCTGAAGGCGGAGCCGTTGCCGGTCGCCATTGTTTATCCGCAGCGCCGCCGCCTCGCGCGCCGCGTCCGCCTGTTCATCGACTGGGCCGCGAGCGTGCTGAAGCCGCATCTTGTCAAACCAAGGCTGGAAGCCTGAGCCGCGCGGTCCTACATCGTTTGCGCAAGACAGGTGATCCCTTGGCCGGCAAGACCATCCTCAACCTTCATCCCGCACACCGTGACGATATCGGTGATCTCGTCACGCGCAGGCCCGTGCCCGGGCCGCGTGTGAGCCAGGTCGATCCCTTTCTGTTTCTGAATCACCATGGCCCGCAGGTTTATCCGCAGAACAATGGCGGATTGCCTTTCGGGCCGCATCCGCATCGCGGGTTCGAGACGGTCACCTTCATCCTCGACGGCGAACTGATGCATCGCGATTCGGCCGGCTATGAGAGCGTGATCCGCGCCGGCGGCGTTCAGTGGATGACCGCTGGCGCAGGAATCGTTCATGCGGAGCTGTCGCCTGATGCCTTTCGTCGTGCCGGCGGGCCGATGGAGATACTTCAGCTGTGGATCAATCTGCCTGCGCGCCTGAAAATGTCGCCGCCGAACTATCAGGGCGTGCAGGCCGGTGCGATCCCGCGAATCGCGGCCGCTCAAGGACTCGCAACGATCGATCTGATTTCTGGCGAATGGGGCGGAGCGATTGGTCCCGTGACGTCGCTCACCGGCGTGTTCATGACGACGATCACGATGAAGCCGGGGGCGGAACTGGCCTTTGATGCGCTCAATGGGCGCAATGTCTTTCTCTATGTCGTGCGCGGCGCTGTCGATGTGAACGGATGTGCGGCGCCCGCGCACAACCTGGCCGAAATGAGTCTGGCCGGAGAGCGTGTGAACATGCGCGCTGAAGAAGATGCGGTATTATTGTTCGGCCATGCGTCGCCGATCAACGAACCCGTTGTGAGCTATGGCCCGTTCGTGATGAACACTGAACAGGAAATCCGGCAAGCAATCGCGGACTATCAGTCCGGCAAGATGGGATTTGTCGCGGATTGATCCACGCTCAGTCCGTCTGCACGATCACGCCATACCAGCCGAGGCCGTTATAGGTTTCGTATCCCGGCGTCTTTGCAAAGCCGATGACAGTGTCGCCCTGGCGATAATGGCCAGATGCCTTGCCGTCTGTCTTGAGCGGGAAGCGTTCCGAAAGCACGCCGCGCCGGTCGGATGCTGCGATGACGCGGAACTCGCTGTCGAGCAGGAGCGCGCGGCTGCGCGGGCGTTCGATCTCCGGTATGCGCACGCCGTCGACAACGGCCTGGGCCTGCGTCTCCCAGTCGAAGAACACGCCCAGGGCGCCGACAGCGCGGCCCCTCGCTGCGCCGCCGGCGCGAACAGCCGTGGCGTAGGTCGCGACCTTCGCATTGCCGAGCAAAGGCTCGGCGGAAATGTCCTGAACATGGAAATCGCCGCCTTCGCGCGTGCGCATGGCGCCGCGAAACCAGCTGCTCTTTGATACATCGGCGCCCGGCGCCTGCGCGAAGCGGCCGGGGCGGCCTGTTGCAATGATGCGCCCGTCTGCGTTCGCGACGAACAGGTCGAGATAAACAGTATAGGAATCGAGGATCACGCCGAGGCGGCTTGAGGCATGCGCGTTGATATGCGCGTTGATGTTGGCCGCTGCGCCGTCGCCGCACGCCCCCACGACGGCGCTGTCCGTCGCCCACCAGCGCACGTCGCAGGAACGCTCATAAAGGTTGCGGTCGATGATCTCGATGGCGTTGTGGGCGAGGTCGGCGAGGCGCGTGCCGCGCACATCCTGCACCAGATCGCGTCCGATCTGGCTCAACTCGCTGGCGGAAGCTTTCAGGTCTGTTTCAAGTTCGTCAGCGATACGCCCGACGGTCGCGGCGATGGACTTCACTTCGTTTGCGACCACCGCGAAACCCAGGCCGTGATCGCCTGCGCGCTTGGCCTCGATCAACGCGTTGAGGGCGAGAATGCGCACGCTGGCCGTCACATCCGAAATGCGCACGACCTTGTCGGCCGTCACTTTCTGGATGCGATCCGAAAGCTCGATAACCCGTTCCGGATTGTTCATGTCCCCGCCTGGATAGATCGGAACAGAGGGCGTGATTCCCGGTGAACAAAGTGTTGCTTCCAGCAGCCTCAGATATTTCGCAGGCAGGTTGGCGCGGCGACAACCACGAATGCCGCTGCGTCAATCCAGGTATGCTTCTGGTGTGATCGTAAAATTCGCGAGGCCCTGCTCAGAGCGTTCGCCGAATTCGCCTAGCCGGCCACTGGTTGTTCGATGTTCGGGGGCTGGTGCGCTTCGCTCTCGTCGTTGCCGCCGGCATTGACCGCGACCATGGCGGCGAAGGCGGCGCCGACGATCAGCAGGGAAACCACGAGCACATTGACCATGCCGCGGATGTGCTGGCCCTGCCGCGCCTGCACGTGGTTCGGGGCGCGGGTGGGCTGCCCGCCGGAGTCCGGCGGCGTCATGGGGGAAGCCGTGGGATCATGAAAATCATCCCGCGTGGGCTGGGTATAGGCGGCCCGCGTCGCTGCATCCCGTGATGGCGTGCTGCCACGGCGCGAACCGCGGGATTGCCACACGCCGTACCCGATAGCTGCAAGCAGCAGGACGGCGGCGAGAACGTACAGGGTTTCCGGTGTCATACGGCTCCAACGCCTCCACCGGCGAGGGCGTTCCATAGGACCCGGCGGGGCGGATCGCGGACCCGTGAGTTCTCGCGACGCACCGTGCTTTCCATGTGGCCGTGTGATGGTGTAACAGTTACCGCTCGGAGGAGACGGCTATTCTTACGGCGATGCAGCGCATGGGGTGGAGGTTGGCGGTGTTCGCGCTGCTGGCGATGACCCTTCGCGCGCTGGTGCCGGCGGGATTCATGCTGGCTCACGCCGATGGCGCCAATGGCCGCTATCTGACCATCGAGCTGTGCGAAGGCCATGAAGGCCCGCGCCAGCTGGCCAATCTCGACACCGGCGAAATCGTGAGTGCGGATGATCTCCTGCCCAGCGATGGCGGGCAGGACGAGCAGGCGCCGTGCGTGTTCGGCGGCGCCCCCGCGCTGGAGCCGCCGGTTCTGGCGGCCGCGCTGGTTGTTGTGGTTACGAAGACCGGCGCGCCAGAGGTTCGCGCGCATGTGCGGCCTGGCCGTGGCATCGCCGCGCCGCCGCCGCCTTCGACCGGGCCTCCGCACCTGATCTGAACGACATCGCTGATGCGCGCCTTTCGCGGCGCCGCGTCCACGTTATTTCAGTATCAGAAGACAATCTCTCATGTATCGAACTTCCTTGCGCGCCGCTGCGTCGGCGCATGCGCTCGCCCTGACGGCGGCCCTCTGTTCGCCTGCCTTTGCGCAATCCGGTCCTAGTCCCGACCAGAATACGGACACCGTGATCGTCACCGCCAATCCCGATCCGGAAGATCCGCCCGTGGTGGCGCGGGCGCGTGAGCGTCTGGCCGAAACGCCGGGCGCCGTAGCCGTCGTGTCTTCGGAAAGCTATGCGGCGCGGCATGCGCCGGGGCTGGCTGATCTGCTGCGCGATGTGCCGGGTGTTTATGTGCAGAAGAAGTGGGGCGGCGACACGCGCCTTTCCATCCGCGGGTCGGGCATCGGCCAGTCGGTCCACCTGCGCGGGATGATGGTGGCGCAGGACGGCATGCCGCTGATCGAGGCGGATGGTTTCGGCGACACGCAGCTGGTCGACCCGTCGATCGCGCGGTTCACCGAAGTTTATAAAGGCGGCAATGCGCTGCGCTATGGCGGCGCCGCGCTGGGCGGAGCGATCAACATCGTGACGCCCAACGGCAAGACGATCGGCGCGCCGAACCAGGCGCGGCTGGAGTTGGGATCCTATGGCACGGTGCGCGCGCATGTCGAGGCGGGCCGCGTCTTCGGGGCGTGGGATGTGTTCGGCGCCGTCACGGGTGCGTCCTCCGACGGATGGCGCGACCAGAGCGACGGGCAACAGCAATACGTCTCCACCAATGTCGGCTATACCTTCGGCGATGATCGCGAAGTACGGGCCTATCTGTCCGGCGGCTATGTTCACCAGAATATCCCCGGCTCGCTGACGTTGCAGCAGGCGCTGACGACGCCGGACATGGCGGCCCCGAGGAACGTTGCGAACGACCTCAACTATCAGCGCGACATGAAGGTGGTGCGCGGCGCGGTGCAGACACGCTGGCGGCTGGACGAGGCCACCGTGCTCGAAGGCGGCGTCTATGCCACCAGGAAAGAACTGGACCACCCGATCTTCGAGGTGATCGACCAGCGCAGCGAGAACTGGGGCGCGTTCGGACGCGTCGACTGGGAGGGGCGGGTGTTCGGCCGCGAGGCGGATGCGTTCTATGGCGTATCCTATCGCGCGAGCGAACTTGATGCGCGGCAATGGATCAACAATGGCGGATCGCGAGGCGTGCTGAGGGCGTTGAGCGATCAGGACGCGACGGGCCTCGACGTGTTCGCCGAGGGGCGTGTGTTCCTGACGGACGCGTTCGCTGTTGTGGCCGGCGGCTCCTATGGCCGTGCAGAGCGTCACTATCAAAGTTTCGCGCCGAGCATCGTCGTGGTCGCGGCCGATGAGACGTTCGACTGGTTTGCGCCGCGCATCGGCCTGCTGTGGCAGAGCGAGCAAGGGGCGCAGGTCTATGCCAACGTGACGCGTTCGGTTGAGCCGCCGAACTTCTCCGCGCTGGCGCCGGCGGCCGATGGCTTCCGTCCGCTCGAACAACAGGACGCGTGGACGGGAGAGGTGGGTACGCGCGGGCGCACCGGCGCGCTGGTCTGGGACATCGCGGCCTATCGCGCGGAGATCGAAGGCGAGTTGCTCAACTTCATTGTGTCGGCTGACCGTCCGGCGTCGACGTGGAATGCCGAGAACACAATTCATCAGGGTGTTGAAGCGGGCCTCGACTGGATGTTCGCGGATGGCTGGCGCCTGCGTCAGACCTATATGTGGTCGGACTTCCGCTTTGATGGCGATACTGCCTATGGCGACGGGCGGCTTCCTGTTGTGCCGGAACACTTCTATCGCGCCGAACTGCGTTACCAAAGCGAAGCGGGATGGTTCATCGCGCCGTCGGTTGAATGGTCGATTGACGACACGTGGGTCGATTACGCCAACACGATGAAGGCGCCTTCCTATTCGGTGTTCAATCTCGGCGCGGGCTGGGCGTTCGGCAATGGCGTCACAGCGTTCATCGACGTGCGCAACGTGACGGACGAGCGCTATGTCTCGAATTTCACGGCGGTCACGGATGCACGCGTCGCGGCGACCAATGTGTTTTTCCCGGGTGATGAACGGTCGGTCTATGCCGGCGTGAGCGTCGGGTTCTAGCCATGAGCAGTCAGGCCGGAGTCGAAGAGAAAAGCGCTGGTGCAGAGGAGGCGGGCAAATCCGCCCGCCTCTATCGCATGCTGTGGCGCTGGCATTTTTATGCGGGATTGTTCTGCATTCCGTTCGTGATCGTTCTGGCGATCACCGGATCGGTCTATCTGTTCCGGCCGCAGATCGAGAACTGGATCGACCGCGACCTGATGGTTCTGGAACGCACCGGACAGGCCGCGACGCAGGACGAAATCGTAGCGGCGGCGACGGGCAGCGTGCCGGGATCAAGGCTGGCGTCGATCATTCTACCGGAGCGGCCGGATCAGGCTGCGCGCGTATTGGTCAGCGAGGGCGGCGTTCGCACGCGTGTCTATGTGCATCCCGACACGCTGGAGGTGCTCAAGTCAGTGGCGGAGGAAGACCGCTTCCGCCGCATCGTGTTCAAGATGCATGGCGAGTTGCTGCTGGGGCCGAAGGGATCCTATCTCGTCGAGCTGGCGGCGAGCTGGGCCATCGTGATGGTGGTGACGGGGCTGTATCTATGGTGGCCGCGCGGCGCGCGCGGGTTGGGCGGCGTTCTATATCCGCGTATCGGCCAGGGATCGAAACGGTTCTGGCGCGATATTCATGCGGTCGCCGGCGTGTGGGTGTCGGCGTTCGCGCTGTTCCTGCTGGCCAGCGGGATGCCGTGGGCGACGGTGTGGGGATCGGCGTTCAAGCAAGTGCGCGAGTGGACGGGTACGGCGCCGGTTTCGGCGGACTGGTTCACGTCATCGGCGGATGAGCACGCGCACCACGCGGCGCAGGATCACGATCACGCGGCGATGGGACATGACGACCTGCCGGTGGACGCCATTGTCGCGCGAGCGCATGCGCTGGACCTTGCGCCGCCGGTCATCATCACGCCGCCGACGCAAAGCTCGCCCTACTGGCAGGTGAAGTCGGACACGGCGAACCGGCCGGAAGGCGCCGATGTGTTTCTGTCTCCGCAGACGGGCGAGGCGATGGCGCGCCGCAACTTTGGAGACAGGCACGTCATCGACCAGATCGTCGGCGTTGGCATCGCCGCGCATGAAGGCCAGTTGTTCGGACCGTTGAACCAGATCCTCGGTCTGCTGACGGCGATGGGGCTGGTCCTCTTGTGCGTCAGCGCTTTCGTGATGTGGCGGCAGCGTGCGCCGGGCGCGGCGCGCGCCGGCGCTCTTGCCGCGCCCGCCGGGACAGGCGGCGCGCGTGTGGGATATGGGCTGGCCGCGATCATCATCGGCCTGGGCGTGGTGTTGCCGGTGCTGGGTATTTCCCTGGTGGTCATTGCGGTGATCGAGCGGCTGGTGCTGGCGCGCTGGTCTGCCGCACGGATGTGGCTGGGTTTGCCGGAGCGACATTCTGTTTGAGATATGGGAACTTCACGTCCGCCAAAGCGTTTGGTGCGGCGTCGAGGGAACATCCATGTCCAGTGTACAGGTTTTGGTCGTGGAAGATGAGCCGCTCATCGCGATGTCGATGGAGATGCTTGTTGAGGATCTGGGATGGTCGGTGCTCGGACCGTTCGATGATGTCGACACCGTGCTCAAGGCGATCAATTCCGGCGCGCGTGTGGATTGCGCGCTGCTTGACTGCAATCTGAAGGGCAAGGCCGCCTGGCCGGTGGCCGAGGCGCTGGAGAGCAAAGGCGTGCCGTTCGCCTTCACCAGCGGACAGGGCGCACGCGACATCGATCCGCGTTTCGCCGGCCGTCCGATCTTCACCAAGCCGGTGGACGAAGAGCTGGTAAAACGATTCCTGAAAGCGGCCGCCGGCTGAGGGCGGGGTAATTTCGATTACATATCGACGGATTCAGCGTCCACGTGCACTCAATCCATCGGAAACTGGCAATTACTCATCCTTTAGCCCTTTTTGTTAGGTAGGCGGGCGCGGTTGATCGTCAAAAAGCTTGCCGGCGGCGACTATATCGATTATCGATAATGTGGGCGTCAGGAACCCAGCAGAAAAAATCAGCCTCCCCGATCCTGAGACGGAACCGTCATGAGCCTTGCGCTTTCGACCCTGATTTTTGAATGGCGCCGCTACATGGCCGCCATGATTGCTCTGGCGATGGCCGGCGTGCTGATGCTGGCGCTGGTCGGCCTGTTCGTGGGGCTGCTGTCGTCCTTCACGGCGACCATCGACCGCTCGCCCGCGCAGATCATCATCATGCCGTCCGCCTCCACCTCGATGGCGGGGCAGAGCGCGCCGATGCCCGCGCGGGTGTTGCCGCTGCTCTATCGTCATCCGGAAGTCGCCGAGGCCCGCGCGCCGGCCGGAGGCTTCGGTCCGTTCTTCGGACCGGGCGCCGACAAGCCGGTGATGGTGAGCATCAACGGCGTCGATATCGAACCCGGCGCGGTGACATTTCCCTCCGACCTTGGCGACAACGTCCGGCAGGCGCTCTCCGTCCCCTTCAATGTCGTGGTCGACAAGTCGGCGCTGAACCAGCTGCGCGTGAAGAAGGGCGATACGGCAACGATGCTGGGGCGCACGGTGCGCGTTGCGGAAATCGTCGAGAACTACGGTAACATCCAGGCGCCGACCGTATTCGCTTCGCGCGCCACGCTGCGCCTGATGGGGCAGGATGATCCCACCCAGCTGGGCGCCATCATGGTGCGCGTCGAAAAACCTGCTGAATGGCAGCGCGTGCGCGACGAACTCAACACCATGTCCGAAGGCCAGTATCGCGCCTGGGGCATCAAGGAGCTGTCGGAAGCCACCATCCAGGAAGTGATGCAGCAGCAGATGATGGGCGTGATGCTCGGCTTCCTCAGCATCATCGGCTTCATCATCGGCACGGTCATCACCTGGCAGACGCTGCGCGGGGCGATCCTCGCCAACATCAAGGAATTCGCGAGCCTGCGCGCGCTCGGCGTATCCATCGGCAGCCTGCGCTGGGTGGTCATGGAACTGTCGCTGTGGGTGGGCGTCGCCGGCGTTCTGGCGTCGGGCGTGTTCCTGTCCATCATCGCCATGCTCGGCCGCGCCAACAACCTGCCGATGGCTTATCCCATCGGTTCGGTGATCCAGACGATCGTGCTCCTGCTGCTGATCGCTGTTGGCTCCGGCATGTTGACACTTGGCGCCCTCAAGAAGGGCGAACCGGCGGATCTTCTGCGATGACACAGGCGCCTGCCCTCCGAACCGCTACGGCTGGCGCGCCGCCGGCGGCGGCGCCCGCGCGCGCAGACGCCGCGACCCGGCCGTTCACCGGCCGCTACGCCATCGACGCCACGGGAATCCGCAAGTCTTTCGGCAAGGGCGCGGTGCGCGCCGAGATCCTGAAAGGCATCGACCTCCAGATCGAGGCGGGTGAGATCGCGCTGGTGATGGGGCCGTCAGGCTCGGGCAAGTCGACTTTGCTCGCGGCCATCTCCGGGCTGATGCGCCCGGATGAGGGCAGCGTCATCGCGCTGGGCGAGAATCTCTGGGAGATGCCGCGCGGGCGTATCGACAAGTTCCGCCTCGCGAATTGCGGCTTCGTTTTCCAGGGCTTCAACCTGTTCTCCGCGCTCACCGCGAGCCAGCAGATCCAGACCGTGCTGAAATTCGCCGGTGTGAAGCCGTCCCAACGCAAGGCCGTCGCCAACGCCGCGCTGGTCGAGGTCGGGCTGGCCCATCGCCTGAACAATCGCCCGGACAAGCTGTCGGGCGGCGAGAAGCAGCGCGTCGCCATCGCGCGTGCGCTGGCCAAGCGGCCCCGGCTGATCTTCGCCGACGAACCCACATCCGCGCTCGACGGCGAGAACGGACAGATCGTCATGGAATTGCTCCGCCGCTCCGCAAAGGAACGCGGCGCGACCGTGCTGTGCGTGACCCACGATGTGCGTCTCGCGAAATACGCTGACCGTATCATCACCATTGAGGATGGCGTCATCACGTCGACGAACGCCGATCCCAATGCCCTGTTTCACTGAGGCCGGAGCTTTTCCATGACCCCTCTCAGGACAATCGCCGCCAGCGCTCTGGCGCTGGCCGCTCTCGCCGCCGCCGGATGTGGCGGGCGCCCCGAGCAACCGGCTGCGGGCGCCGCCGGTGCGGGCGCAGTCGAGACGCCATACGCCGCCATCGCCGCCGGCAAGGTGGATATCGAGGGCGGTCTTGTGGACGTGGCCGCGCGCGCGCCGGGCATCATCCGCGAAGTGCTGGTGCAGGAAGGCGACAAGGTCGTGAAGGACCAGATCCTTGCGCGCCAGGACGACGAGGATTCCCGCCTGAGCCGCGACCGTGTCGCCGCACAGCTGGCGCAGGCCGATGCGCAGGTGCCAATTCTCGAAGTGCAGCTGGAAGCGGCCGAACGCGAAGAGAAGCGGCTGGAGCGTTTGTATGCGGAGAACGCGACCTCCGAACAGACATATGAGCAGGCGGTGGACCGCACCAAGCAACTCGAAGCCCAGCTTGATGCGCAACGCAAATCGGTCGGGCTTGTGCGCGCGCAATTGCGCGAGGCCAATTTCCAGGTGGAGCTGCACATTGTGCGCGCGCCGACGGACGGAACGATTGTGCGCCGCTACGCCAATCCGGGTTCGGGCGCTTCGACGCTGTCGGTGACGGCGCTGTTCCAGCTTCAACCCGATACGCAGCGCATCGTGCGCGCCGAGGTGGAGGAGCGCTCGCTGGGGCTGGTGTCTGTCGGCCAGAAGGTCGAAATCTCGCCGGAATCCGACCAGTCGCAAACCTACACCGGCTCCGTGATCCGCATCGCGGAGGTGATGGGATCGCGCAAGCTGCGCTCCGACGATCCGTCCGAGCGGACGGACGAGCGCGTTGTGGAAGTGGTGGTGGACGCCACCAACGCGCCGGTGCTGGTGGGCCAGCGCGTGTTCGTGAAATTCCTCAAGAACGGCGAGCAGACGGCAGTTCGCTAGATCGCCCGTTATCCGGAGATGCTTCCCCAGCCTGAAAGGCCAAAAGCCCGCGGATGTCTGGAACGGAAACGCCGGGCGCCTCTTCTACGATCCGGCTGTTCAAAAAGGTTCCCGTTCGCCCAAACAAAGTCGTGACGGCGGGGAGCGGCGCATTGCTCCTAAGAACAGTTCTCAATATACCCGCCTGATGAACAAGAATTTTCCCCAAAGCCTGGACCGTTTGGTCCGTAATCAGCCGGCCCGCATCACGGGATTCGCGGACGGCGCCGACCAGCTGGTCGCGAAGCTGCGCGAGATCGGGTTCGCCGAGGGCGACGAAGTGGAATTGCTTGGCCGCGGATGGCTTGGCGGCGCGCCTCTGTCGGTCCGGTTGAACCGCACCGTGATCGCGCTTCGGCGGAATGAGGCGGCTCTGGTGAAAATCGAGATCGCGGCAGGGGCTGCATCATGACCGCGGCATCAATCCGCCTCGCGCTGGTCGGCGCGCCGAACAGCGGCAAGACCACCCTGTTCAACGGTCTGACCGGCGGCCTCGCCAAGACCGCGAACTATGCGGGCACGACTGTCGAGACACGCACTGGCCGGTTCGAGACGCCTGGCGGCGCCATGGTCGATCTGGTTGATCTTCCCGGCATCTACGGCCTTGAGGCGCGCTCCAGCGACGAGCGGGCCGCTGTGGAAGCCATTACGGGGCAGACGTCCTCGGGCGCGCCGGCGCCGGATGTGCTGATCGTCGTCGCCGACGCCGCCAACCTGCGCACCCACCTGCACACCGTTCTGCAGATGAAGACGCTGGGCAAGCCGGTGATCGTCGCCCTGAACATGATCGACCTCGCCGAACGTGACGGCGTGAAGATCGATGTCGAGAGATTGTCGGCCCTTCTTGGCGTGCCCGTTGTCCGCACGCGCGCGACCCGCAAGGCGGGCCGTGACGCCCTGATCGAGCAGATCGACGCTGTTCTGAAAAACGCGGCGGCGCCCGCCGCCGCACAGCCCCATGCCGACCTGCGGACCCTGCAAAAGGAAGCCCGCCGCATCGCCACAGAGACGGTCAGCGAACCGCCGATGAACAAGGCGACGCGCGCCGCCGACGCCGTGCTGCTGCACCCGCTCGCGGGGCCGTTCATTCTCGCGGCCATCCTGTTCGTGGTGTTCCAGGCGGTGTTCGCATGGGCTGATCCGATGATCGGCGGCATCGAGGACGCCTTCGCCTGGCTTCAGGAACTTATCGCGCCCGCGCTTGGCGAGGGGCCGTTGGCCAGCTTCATTATCGACGGGGTGATCAACGGCGTCGGTTCGGTGGTGGTGTTCCTGCCGCAGATCGTGATCCTGTTCGCTTTCATCCTGCTGCTGGAGGCCTCCGGCTATATGGCCCGCGCGGCTTTCCTGATGGATGAGCTGATGCTGCGCGTGGGGCTCAACGGGCGCGCGTTCATTCCGCTGCTGTCGAGCTTCGCCTGCGCCATTCCGGGCATCATGGCGACGCGGACCATCGAGGAGGAACGCGACCGTCTCACCACAATCATGGTCGCGCCGCTGATGACCTGCGCGGCGCGATTGCCGGTTTATACGCTGCTGATCGGCGTGTTCATCCCGATGCAGATGGTGGGGCCGTTCAACCTTCAGGGGCTGGTGTTGTTCGGGCTTTATGTGGTGGGCGTCATCAGCGCGGTGCTGGTGGCTTTCATCCTGAAACGCACTGCGACGCGCGGGCCCAGCCAGCCGCTGATCATGGAGCTGCCGACCTACAAGCTGCCGGTGTGGCGCGACTTCTTCCTGGGCCTGCTGTCGAAAGCCTGGGCGTTCCTGAAGCGTGCAGGCACGATCATCTTCATGACGACCATGGTGTTGTGGGTGCTGGTCTATTTCCCGAACAACGGCGCCGGGCTTGATGGCAGCTATGCGGGCATGATCGGGCAGATGTTGCAGCCCCTGTTCGCGCCCATCGGCTTCAACCTGGAGATGACTGTTGCGCTGGTGCCGGGCATGGCGGCGCGGGAGGCGGCGGTGAGTTCGCTGGGGCTGATCTACTCGCTGGGCGAGGTGGATGAGACCAGCCTTGAGTTGCAGCAGATGCTGTTGAACGACTGGACCTTGCCGATGGCTCTGTCGTTTATCGCCTGGTACGTTTACGCGCCGCAGTGTTTTGCGACGCTGGCGACTGTGAAGCGCGAGACGAATTCGTGGCGGTGGACCGGGTTCATGTTCACCTACCTCGTCGGCCTGGCGTATCTGGCGTCTCTGGCGACGTTCTGGGTTGCGACCTGGGCCGGGTTGTAGGGCGGCTGTTCCGGTAATCGGTGAGGCTATTCTCGCGGCCGCTTCTGCCGCTTGATATTTAGCTGTTGTGTTAAATAACAAATGTGCTAAATAGCGGGCATGGAGATTGATGCCCTCTCGGCGAAGTTTGCGGCTCTGGCGGATCCGACGCGGCGGGCGATCCTGGCGCGGCTGGCGGTGGGCGAAACCACGGTGCTGGAGCTGGCCGAGCCGTTCGAGATGTCCCTGCCGGCCGTGTCGCGCCATCTGAAGGTGCTGGAGAAGGCCGGGCTGATCACGCGGGGCCGGGAAGCCCAGTGGCGCCCCTGCAAGCTGGACCCCGGCGGGATCAAGGCGGCGGCTGGCTGGCTGGAGCAATACCGCCAGTTCTGGGACCAGAGCTTCGACCGCATGGAAGCCTACCTGAAGGAAATCGCCGCCGCCGAAGCGGAGGCCGGAGCAGAGCCATGACTCGCAGCAAGACGATGGCGACCGCGCCGGACGACATGCCCGTGACCATCATGGAGCGGCTGGTGGCGGCCCCGCGCGAAGCGGTGTGGCGCGCCTGGTCCACGCCGGAAGCCATCGCCCGCTGGTGGGGTCCGCACGGCGCGCGGATCGAGGTTCACGGCATGGAGTTCCGCGCCGGCGGCGCCCTGCGCTTTTCCATGCAGATGCCGGACGGGACGGCCTTTCCCAACCGCGTGATCTGGCGCGAGCTGAAGGCGCCCGAGCGCATGGTCTTCACGCTGGACAGCGATATCGGCGGCGAGTGGGATAGCGACCCCATGGGGTTCCGCATCGACGTGACTTTTACCGAGGCGCGCGGCGGCACGCAGGTACGCATCATTTCGACCTTCCGGTCGATGGAAGCGCGCGAAGCGGCGAGGAAGTTCGGCGCGGTGGAGTTGGGCCAGCAAACCTGGGACAAGCTGGCGGACTTCGTGGAAACCGGCGGGGATGTTTCCATTCCTGACGCTCTTCTGGTGCGCACGTTCGATGCGCCGTTGGAACGCGTGTGGCGCATGTGGACCGAGCCCAAGCATTTCGCGCGCTGGTGGGGCCCGCACGGCTTCGATTGCCCCGAGGCGCAGATCGAGCCGCGCGCGGGCGCGCCGATCAAGCTTGCCATGCGCCAGATCGCGACCGGCGACACGCATTATGCGACGGGCGAGGTTCTGGCGGTGGAGGCGCCGCGGCGTCTGGTGCTGCGCCTGCGCGCTTTCGGGACGGAGGCTGATCCGGGGATCGAGCATGTCTCGATCGTGACGCTGACCGAGTTTCGCGGATCGGCCACGATGCAACTGGAAACCCGCGTGGAGCGCGTGAAGCCGGAACTGCGCGAAGCGGCGAAAAGCATGGGCGAAGGCTGGTCGCAGAGCCTGGAGAAAATGGCGGCGGCTGTCGCGGAGGAATGAGAGGGGATGGTGCGATGGGAATTCGGGAGATGACGATGATGCGCGCTGGTTGGGTGGTGAGCGCCGCGCTTCTTCTGGCCGCGTGCGGAGAGGCGGAGTTGGTGAGCGAGGCGCCTGCCGCTGCACCCGATGACGCGCTGGCGGCGGAGATCGCGGGCGTTCCGGCGGGCGCGTACACGCTGGACGCGACGCACGCCAGCATCGTGTTTCGTGTGCCGCATATGGGGTTCTCCAACTATACCGGGCAGTTCAAGCGGTTCAGCGTGGAGCTCCAGATCGACCCACGGGATCCGGCGGGTGCGAAGCTGGTGGCGGAGATTGATCCCGCGTCGCTGGATCTGACCGGCGCGCCGGATGGTTTTGCGGAGCTGTTGCTGGGGCCTGCATGGCTGGATGCGGCGGCGTTTCCGGCGATGACCTATCGTTCGACAACCATCGAGATGACGGGGCCGGACCGCGCGATCATCCATGGCGATTTCACGCTGCGCGGCGTCACCAGTCCGGTGGATATCGCGGCGGTGTTCAATGGCGGCTATGCGGGGCAGACCGTCGATCCGCAGGCGCGCATCGGATTCAGTGCGACGGGTGTTTTGAAGCGGTCCGCATTCGGCATCAGCCTTGGCGTGCCCACACCGCCGAGCGAAATGGGCGTGGGCGATGACGTCATGTTCGAGATCGAAACAGAATTGCTGGGCCCCGCATGGCGCAGCCCGTTGAGCGCTGGCGTGGGGGCGACGGAATAGTTTCCCGGACCTTTATTGCGGTCATTTCACGCCCAGTAGTGCCTGCCAGCATCGACTCGCCGGGATAAAGGTGTACCCTGTGAATATCGCTGACATGACCGATCCGGGCGTCCGCGACTGAGAGATAATTTGCGCTCCCGCTCGTCAATCGACAGGTGCGCCATGTCCAGACTGGGCAAACCGCTTGTAACACTCGTGATCGCCGCAGTTCTTGTGGCGCTGGCCGGTGTTGTCCTTGCGCCGGTGTTCGCGCCGGCGACGCCAGACGCCGTTGTGGTGTCCGGGCCGGATGCGGCCGGGATGCAATAACCCTCTTTATTCTGCGGCTTTCATCGGCGTGACGGGCGGCGTCCAGCGAAGGCGGGGCGCCCGCGCGGCGCGCGTTTCGTCGAGGCGCTTGGCCGGGGCGAGGTGGGGCGCGGTTTTCAGCGATGTATCCTTTTGCAGCGCGCGGCGTGCGATGGAGGCGAGCGCGTCGCAGAACCGGTTCAGCTCCGCTTTCGATTCCGTCTCCGTCGGCTCGATCAGCATCGCGCCATGGACGACGAGCGGGAAATACATCGTCATCGGGTGATAGCCCTCGTCGATGAGACCTTTCGCGATGTCGATGGTTTCGACGCCGGTGTCCTTCAGGAACGCATCCGAGAACAGCGCCTCGTGCATGCAATAGCCTTCAAAGGCGGGGCTCATCAGGCCGTTGAGGCGGGCGAGAATGTAATTGGCGTTGAGGACGGCGTCTTCCGCCACCTGTTTCAGTCCATCGGCGCCGTGGGAGAGGATGTAGGCCAGCGCGCGCGTGAACATGCCCATCTGGCCATGGAAAGCGCACATTCTCCCAAAGGATTGGCGGCCGAGCGAGTCCGGCGCATCTTCCGCGTGCTCGACAAAGCGCAGGCCATCTTCCGTCTTCACGATGTAGGGCACGGGCGCGTAGGGCGCGAGCGCCGCCGACAGCACGGTGGGGCCCGAGCCGGGACCGCCGCCGCCATGCGGCGTGGAGAACGTCTTGTGCAGGTTGATGTGCATCGCATCGACGCCGAGATCGCCCGGCCGCACGCGGCCGACGATGGCGTTGAAGTTCGCGCCGTCGCAATAGAAGTAGCCGCCGGCGGCGTGGATCAGGTCCGCGATCTCCTTGATGTCGCGTTCAAACAGGCCGCAGGTGTTGGGGTTGGTCAGCATGATGCCGGCGACGTCGGACGAATCCACCAGCTTGGCTTTCAGCGCATCCATATCCACGCGGCCATCGGCGGCGGCGGGGATTTCATCGACGGCGAAGCCGCATTGCGCAGCGGTGGCGGGGTTGGTGCCGTGCGAGGATTCCGGCGCCAGCACGCGCTTGCGATGGCCTTCGCCCTTGGCGATCAGCGCCGCGCGGATCGCCAGCATCCCGGCCAGCTCGCCATGGGCGCCGGCCTTGGGGCTCATCGCCACGGCGGGCATGTTGGTGAGCGTCATCAGCCAGTGCGCCAGCTCCTCGATGACTTCCAGCGCGCCCTGCACGGTGGATTGCGGCTGCATCGGGTGAACATCGGCGAAGCCGGGCAGTCGCGCCATCTTCTCGTTGAGGCGCGGGTTGTGCTTCATCGTGCACGAGCCGAGCGGGAAGACGCCGAGGTCGATGGCGTAGTTGCGTTGGCTGAGGCGCACATAGTGGCGCACGGCCTCCGGCTCCGTCAGGCCGGGAAGGCCGGTGGGCTCCGCGCGCGTGACGCCGCCGAGACGGTTCTTCGCGCGCTGCGGCGTGGCGAGATCGACGCCGGTTTTGTCCGTGGAGCCAATCTCGAAGATCAGCCCTTCGGCTTGCAGCAGGCCGCGCGAGCCGGAGACGGTGGTGTCCACGCCAGACCCGTCATGCGCGGCGATGGACGTGGGACGGCCGGTGGAGTTCATGGTCATTGGGAAACTCGCGAGCGGAAGGCGAAAGTTTTTTGAGCGGGGCAGGTGTTCTCCTCCCCCGTTCGAGGGAGGGGCGATTGTGGGAGCTGAGAGACGAGGTTCACTTCAACACCTCCGCTAGCGCCTTTGCGTAGGCCTTGATGTCCGCGCTTGTTGCGCATTCCGTCGCCGCGGCCACGATCACATTGTCCATGCCGGCGCCGGGGAAGAGGCGCGAGGCGCGGACGCCGCCGATGATGTCCTGCTGCTCCAGCGCGGCGAGAACCTGATCGGCTGGCTTCGGCGTCTCGAAGGCGATCTCGTTGAAATAGCGCGAGGTGAGAACCTTCACGCCCTTCACCGCCGCGAGCGCGTCCGCGAGATCGCAGGCGGCTTCGTGGTTCAGCGTTGCAAGCTGCGTCAGGCCCTTGTCGCCCAGCAGCGTCATGTGCGCGGAGAAGGCCAGCATGCACAGGCCGCTATTGGTGCAGATGTTGGACGTCGCCTTGTCGCGGCGGATGTGCTGTTCGCGCGTGGACAGCGTCAGCACAAAGCCGCGCTTGCCATCGGCATCCACCGTCTCGCCGCAGAGGCGGCCGGGCATCTGGCGCATCAGTTTCGACTTGCAGGTGAAGAGGCCGACATACGGCCCGCCAAAGCCGAGCGGCACGCCGATGGACTGGCCTTCGCCAACCGCGATGTCCGCGCCCATTTCGCCGGGCGTCTTCACGAGGCCGAGCGACACGACTTCGGTGAACACGGTCACCAGCAGCGCGCCTTGCGCATGGGCGGCGTCTGCGACGGGGGTGAGGTCGGTGAGCGTGCCGAAGACGTTGGGCGTCTGGCCGATCACGCAGGCGACTTCGGCAGAGACGTGGGCCGACAGCTCAAGCTCGCCATCGATGGCGGGGGGAAGCTGGATCACCTTGACGCCCGAGGCTTCGCACAGCGTGCGCGTGGTGTCGGCATAGTGCGGGTGCAGGCCGCCGGACAGAACGACGGTGTTCCGCCTCGTCACGCGGCAGGCCATCACGGCGGCCTCGGCGCAGGCGGTTGAGCCGTCATACATGGAGGCGTTCGCCACCTCCATTCCGGTGAGGGCCGCCACCTGCGTCTGGAATTCGAACATGGTTTGAAGCGTGCCCTGCGCGATCTCGGGCTGGTAGGGCGTGTAGGTGGTGAGGAATTCCGAACGCTGGATGATGTGATCCACGCTGGCGGGGATGTGGTGCTTGTAGGCGCCGCAGCCGACGAAGAAGGGACCGTCCGAAGCGGCGCGGTTCTTCGCGGCCAGCTTCGTCATGTGGCGCTCTACCTCCATCTCGCCCTGATGGTTGGGAAGGCCCGCGACAGGGCCCTTCAGCCGGGCGGAGGCGGGAACGTCGGTATAGAAATCGTCCACTGACTTCGCGCCGATGACACGCAGCATCTCCGCGCGGTCGTCCGGGGTGAGGGGGAGGTAGCGCATGGACTAAACCTTCTTCGTCATTTCGGCCGCGAGTTGGCGCGCGGCGTGATCGGGGGAATGCAGGAAGCCGTTGAGAACGCCTGCGCGGTCGCCCTCACCACGGTTCTGCGAAAGCTTGGCGACGCCTTCGATGGCGTCGATGGTCAGGCGCACGCCGGTGATCGCGGCGAGCATCTTCGCGATGTAATCATCCGGCGCATCCGCGACTTTCCAGGGCACGGCGGCGGGCTGTTCCATCATGTCGGTGATGCGGTTCACCTGTTCGTGCAGGGCTGCGGCGTCGCTGAAGGTTTCCAGCACGCCGGAGACGTGGACCGCCATATAGTTCCAGGTCGGCACAACCTTCCCGTGCTCGCGCTTGGACAGGTAGAGCGACGGCGTCACATAGGCGTCCGCGCCGCTGAAGATGGCGAGCGCCCGCACTGGCCCTGTGGTAAGCGCGGTGATGGGATTGCCGAGCGCCATATGCCCCTCAATGCTCAGCGGCCGGCCCGCTTCATCGCGGTGCAGGATCATTGGAATGTGCGCTGCCTGTGGTCCCGCCTCGCCGGAAACGACAAGCGTTGCGAAAGGACGCGCTTCGATGAGCGCGGCCATTTCGTCCCTGTCGTCCATGCAAAAGGCAGGCGGGGCGTACATCCGTGTCCTACAGGTTCTCGCAGAAGGCGTCGTAGGTGGCCTTGTCCATCAGCTTTGCAAGGTCTTCGTCTTTCCACGCCCGGATTTTAGCGAACCAACCATTGCCTTCTGGGTCGGCGTTGACCAGTGACGGATCGCTTACGATCTCATCGTTGATATCTGTGACTTCGCCATCAATTGGCGCATACACATCAGAAGCAGCCTTCACGCTTTCGACCACCGCCATCGGGTTGCCTTGACCGAGGGTCTTCCCGCGTTCGGGAAGTTCGACGAAAACAACGTCGCCCAATTTTTCTGTAGCATAGGCGGTGATGCCCATGACGGCGTCTTCGCCTTCAACCCTGATCCACTCGTGATCCCTGGTGTAATAGGTCGTCATCTCGCTCACCCTCTCTTGTCGTTTGTCTCAGCGTTTGTATTTGGCGGGCACGAAGGGCAGCGCGGCCACTTCGGCGTCGAGCGCCTTGCCGCGCACGATCAGTTTCAGCGGCGTGCCCGGCTTCGCGTGCGCCGCCGCCACATATCCTTGCGCGATCGGCCCGTTCACCGTGGGGCCAAAGCCGCCGGAGGTGACGACGCCGACACTTGCGCCATCCGCCGACTGCACCTCGACGCCTTCACGCGCCGGGGCGCGGCCAAGCGGGCGGATGCCGACACGCTTGCGGGACGCGCCTTCTTTCAGTTCGCGGAGAATGCGCTGCGCGCCGGGGAAATCAGCGCGCTCGCGGCGCGGCTTGGAGATCATCCACGACAGCGACGCCTCCACCGGAGAGGTGGTCACATCGATATCATGGCCGTAGAGGCACATGCCGCTTTCAAGGCGCAGGCTGTCGCGCGCGCCAAGGCCGATGGGCTTCACGCGTTCGTCGGCCAGAAGCCGGTCGGTAAAGGCTGCGGCGTGTTCGGCCATCACCAGCATCTCGAAGCCATCTTCGCCGGTATAGCCGCAGCGCGTGACAAGGATGCGGCCATGGCTGGCGGTGTCGAACCGCGCGAACGTCATGAAGGTCAGCGTTTCCACGCCGGGAATGATGGCGGACAGCACCGCTTCGGCGTCCGGCCCCTGGAGCGCGATCAGCGCGCGGTCGTCCGCGCGGCGCAACTCCGCCCTGTCGCCCGCCGCAGCCGCGAGCATCGCGAAATCCTGCTCCTTGACGCCCGCGTTGACGACGATCCACAGCATGCCCTGCAACGCCGGATCAGCCGGACGCCCGATCATCAGATCGTCGAGAATGCCGCCATCCTCATTGAGCAGGACGGTGAGCTGCACCTTGCCCGGCGCCAGACCGCCAATGTCGGACGGGACCAGCGTTTCAACCAGCGCCGACACCTTCCGGTGCGCGTCGTCGCCTTCTTCTTGTGTTTTGGCGCCCAACTCGGGCAGCGACAGGAAGCCGGGCCCCATGTGCGAAACATCGAACAGGCCGGCGTGCGTGCGGGTCCAGTTATGCTCGGCCATGATGCCGCCGGCATACTGGATCGGCATGTCATAGCCGCCGAACTCCGCCATGCGCGCGCCAAGGCGCGTGTGCAGCGGATGCAACGGGGTCGTTTTCAGAACAGCAGCAGGGTCGCCCAATTCGATTCTCCGACAGGTTCGCGGCGTCGCTTTCGCGAAACGCGCCCCCGCTGTCGGATTGGCCTGAGAGATTCACGGCCAGACATCTGGCCCGCTTACTCCGTCGGCGGCGGTTGCACCCGCAAGGGGTCCAGGCGCGCTTTCCAGCGTTTTCGTTCCCCCCACGGTCCTTTT
>CAZJZQ010000003.1:0-14688 GCA_964550535.1 uncultured Rhizobium sp. | reverse complement strand
GAGCGTTTCCGGGGCGGTTGCGCCTTCGGCGGCGGCGATCCTGAAATCAGGGGCCGCTCTCTCCCGCGGGGTTCGAATGTCCGGATGCGCGAGACTCCCGCCGGGCGCAGCCGTCCCCGCCATGTGCCGCGAGGAGGCGCAAGCCGTCAATGGCGCAAACAGCCCGCACACAGGCCATCCACATGAGTCGCCTGAAATCAGGTCAGGTTGGCGCGACAGCCGGATTTTAGGCCGCGCGGCGGGCGGCGTTGCGGCCGTCGAGGCGTTCGGCTTTGGGGGGGGCAAAGGCGAGAACCGGGCTGCTCAAAAGCTACCAATATTTCGCAATGGCGCCGCATTTAAGTCTAGGCGGACCCGTCTAAAGCACGCAATGATGCACGTTTTCAATGTGCGGGTTGCTGATTGTGTTTTTGCCCAAGTCTCGTTGACGTTATTTTGGAGGGGGTGGTCGGTGAGTGTTTTGATGTGCATCAAGCCTGACATAAGGCCGGTTTTTCTAAACGCGAATTGTGCAAAAAATACTATTTCAGAATTTTGGGAGATGTCTCGCTTCCGCCTAAAAACTGATCTCTTTGGCGAGGAAAGTGTACAAATCGAAACACGGCCGCTTCGGCATGAATCGAAACCGACATCGTCGCTTCACGCACTGAGAGTTGGCGAGGAACAAACTTTTCATGTTCACATCGCGCCTCACGAAGTCTTAGGGCGAGTGGTCACGCTTGATCGGCTGGCTCATGCGAGCTCACGTCGTCTGTTGTTTGTAGTTACCGGGGAGCGAGAAGGCTTGGTTCAAATTCTGCGGCCAGCAGGTGATCTACATGTAAGTAGCAAGGCTCCAGCGGTCGTGACATGCGAAATTTCGTGGGGATGCGCCAGCGTGATTCCTCCTTGGAGCGCCGTGATTGTCGAGATGGCAGGTGAGGTCCATCGGTTTTCCAACATTACCGCTTGGTCCTATCACCCACTGAACTGGCCGCAAATAGATAAGAACTTAGATGCCCTTGCCGGCAATACCGTAGAATGGACTGGATCGATGCCGCAAGGTTTTCAACCTTCGCTGGCTAACGATCCGATCTTGGAAATCGGATGTGAAGAAGATGTCGAGATGGTAATTGCTGCCGCAGAACTCACAATGAAAGATCTCGTCAATCTTGGCCCGCAGATCCATCTCTCTCCAGATTTACCGATAGTGACACAATTTTTAGAACTCCTTTTCCGCCATGGAAATTTTCGATGAAGGAGTATATCGGCTAAGTTCTTGGTGCCTGAGTTTAAATCAGCGCTTGGTCGAAAATCGTGGTTACTGCGGCGACGCTTATCTCGTTCATCACGCCGCGCGGCGGGCGGCGTTGCGGCCATCGAGACGTTCCGCCTTGAGCCATTGGGTGAGCAGGCGATTCACGGTGTTGGCCCGTTCCTGCTGCGTCCAGTGACCGCAACCTTGCAGTATGTAGTAACCGCGCAGGCCGGGAACGTGGTGGCGCATCCGCGCTTCGAGATTGCCACGGAACAGGCGCAGCGCCGGGTCGCGGTCGCCGGCGATGAACAGGGCGGGCTGTTCGATGCGGCGCTGGGCGAATTGCTGTAGCCACACAAAGTCACGCCGGAAATTCCGGTAGAGATTCATGCCGCCCCGGAAGCCGGTGCGGGCGTGGCTGGCGGCGATGCAGTCAAAATCCTTCTGGCTCATCCATTCGGGCGGCTTGCCCGGATCTTCCAGCCGGTGAAGCAGCGTGTCGCCATGCACCTTGTCTTCCGGCCAGGCGTCGCGTGGCGAGTCGCCGGACAGAGCGTGATAGAGGCGGCGCAGGGCGGAGGGGATATCCGCCTCCAGCTCCGCTTCGGCGACGCCCTCGTCTTGTAGATAGACCTGATAGAAGAAGCGGCCGCGATCAGAGAAGACGCGGCGGACGACGTCGATAAACGGCGCCTGACCCTGTCCAACATAGGGGATGGCGAGGCCGGCGACGGCGCGGAAGCGCTCCGGGTCGATCAGGGCGGCGTTCCAGCAGATCGCGGCGCCCCAGTCATGACCCACCAGAACAGCCTGTCCGCCGCCCAGCTGGTCGGCGGTCGCCTGCAAGTCGGCGATGAGGTTGGGCATGGCGTAGGCGCCGGCCCCGGACGGGGCGGTGGAGCCGCCGCAGCCGCGCAGATCGAGCGCGGCGGCCTTGAAGCCGGATCTGGCGAGGGGCGCCATCTGGCGGCGCCAGGCGTGACCCGTTTCGGGCCACCCGTGGACGAGAATCACAAGGGGGCCTTCACCCTGGACAGCCGCCCGCAAGGTGCAGTCGCCGGACTGGACGCGGACATGGCGAAGGTCCATATATGGCTTCCTTACTGCGGCCGTATGTATCGGTTGCGCACTCGGGGGCGGTGGAGGTTTCGGACCTTATCGTCCCAGAATTAAGCAAAGCTGACGTGCGCGGAATAATTCGTGCACGGGGCGAAATGCGCGCAACTCTTTACTACGGGGAAACAGTTTCCCGATTAACGAGAACACGCGCTGGCCACCGCAGGTTCCAGCCTGTGGGGCGTTGGAGGGAATGAACATGTTCCTGACGATGATGAAGGGTAAGCTTCATCGCGCAGCCGTGACCCAGTGCGACCTTCATTATGAGGGGTCGTGCTCGATCGATATGGATCTGCTCGAAGCGTCGAACATCCTGCCGCACGAGCGTATCGAGATATGGAACATCACGAACGGCGCACGCATCGCGACCTATGCGATCGAGGCTCCGCGTGGGTCCAAGACCATTGGCGTGAACGGCGCCGCGGCCCGGTTCTTCCAGACCGGCGACCGCGTGATCATCGCGGCCTTCGCGCAGATGGACGAACAGGCCGCACGCCAGCACGCGCCCGCCGTCGTGAAACTCAACGAGAAGAACGAAGTGGTGACGGGCATAGCCTGAGGCCATGCGCCCGGAAGCTGTCGCTCCCGGGCGGTCTGGCTGCCGGGCTATTTCACCAGTTCGAAGACCACGTTCACGTCGACGGTGAGTGAGACCTCGCCGCCGGACACGGGCGTCGCCGCAGCGGTGTCCATCGCCTGCATCCGCGCCATCATCGGCATGGGCGGCGGGGCGACATAGCTGTTCTCCGAGATCGTCACGATACGGACGACGCGATAGCCGGCTGCCTTCGCATACAGTTCGGCTTTCGCCATCGCGTCCTGGATCGCCTTGGTGCGCGCTTCGTTGGTGGCGGCTTCCGGCTTGTCGATGCCGAAGCTGATGCCGTGGATCGTGTTGCCGCCGGCCTTCACCGTGGCGTCGAGCACGCTGCCGAGTTTCGGCAGATCGCGGACGCGGATGGTGACCTGATTGGAGGCGTTGTAGCCGGTGAGGCGCGGCCGTTCATTATTGTTGGTGTTGTAGTCGTACACCGGATTGAGCGACAGGTTGCTCGTCTGGATATCACGCTCGGCGATGCCGGCGGCGCGCAGGGCGCGGGTGACGGCGTTCATGCGCTCGGCCTGCTGGCTCATCGCCGTGCTGGCCGTTTCGGCGTCGATGGAGACGCCGACGGAGATCGTCGCCATGTCGGGCGCGCGGTCGACCGTACCGCGGCCGTTGAGATTGATCGTGGTTTCCGGCTGGATCGCGCTCATTGGGGGCGTTCCGTAAACTTGAGAGGTTGGAGGATTCTGGGCCGCCGCCTGGAGCGGGGCGGTGGTGCAGGCCGCGGCTGCGGCGGCAGCAAGGGCGACGGCGGCGAGGCGGGTCATTGGCTGGACCTTTCTGTTGGTGTCTCCCCGGGGGAGGTCTTTGGGGGACCGCCCCAAGGCATCGTCCAATTTAGGCGGGCTCAAGGCTGTGCGCGAGCTTTCCAGCGGCGGGATGGCGGCGGAATACACAGTTGGCGACGGCGGAAAAGACCGTATTGTGCGCCCGCTTCGGTCTTGCCCTCGCGGCACAGGCTGACGGAGCAGGTGGGGCCTGTAGCTCAATGGTTAGAGCCGGCCGCTCATAACGGTCTGGTTGCAGGTTCGAGTCCTGCCGGGCCCACCATTCCCTGTCCGCTTCGCGCGGCGCGTGCATCCCGTCTTTCTCCAAATATGAAAACGGCCGCGCGATGCGCGACCGCTTCGTGCCGCCGCGGCGGCGTCACATCACCGATCTGCCGCGTACCGCGCGGGCGACGAACGCCACAACCGTCAGCACCAGGAAGATGATGAACAGGACTTTGGCGATCGAGGCGGCCAGACCGGCCAGACCACCGAACCCCAGAGCTGCGGCGACGATCGCTGCAACGAGAAACACTAGCGCCCAACCAAGCATGATCGATCTCCTATGATAGTTTCCAAGGCAACGCCCGGCGGAAGGAGTCCGTTCCCCGGGCATGTTCCGGGCTGGCGCCGTGTCTCAAGGAACAGCCAAAGACCCACGGCGTTGTGTGGAAGGCCCGGCGCTGACCGGATCTGACGTGGACATGGAGACATACATGAAAATCGCTTATGCGGCCTTTGCGTTCCTGCTGGCGGCGGCCGCGGCCGCCTGCAACACCATCGAAGGGGCCGGCCGGGACATCCAGTCCGGCGGCGAAGCCATTGAAGACGCGGCTCAGGACGCCGCCAACTAGTTCAACCCCGAACCGGCGCCCGTCCTGCATGGCGAAAGGCTGTGCGAGGGCGGGCGCTTCCGGAGGGCGGTAACCATGAGGGCGTCAAATCTCCTGAATGGAGCTGGCGCGGCCGTTCTGGCCAGCGTGTTCTGCGTCGCCGCCATGGCCCAGAACGCACCGCCGGCGTCGCCGGAAACCACTGCCTATCCCTCATGCCCCGAGCGGCCGGTTTCAGTTTATTTCAGCTCGGGCAACATGTCCGCATCGCCTGAAACCCTGACTGTCCTTGGCCGGATCGGCGAAGCGGCGCAGTCCTGCCGGCCGGACCATGTGGATCTGGTAGCCTATGTGAATCCCGGCATTGAAGGCGACGGCGCGCTCAGCCTGTCCCTTGGCCGTCTCGATACGATTGCGAAAGAGCTTGCGGCGACGGGCGTGCCGATGCCTGCGCTGCGAACCGCCACTAAGCACGTCGCCGAAGCTGGCGCTGGCACGCTGATCCAGATCGACATCGTCATGCGGCGCAGCGATCAGGCGACGCCCGCTGAAGATGACATCGCACCCTCCAGACCGCGCGCGGCTATCGGCAGCCACGCGGTCTGACGAGATATGGTTTTCCGGAAAAGCAAACGCCGCCTTCGCGGGCGGCGTTTTCAATATGCGGAGATCTGGCGATTACGCGGCGATCTGATGATCTTCATGGAAGAACAGCGCCTGGCCGATGGCGGCCTTCACATTCTCCGGCTGGAAGGGTTTGGTGATGAGGAAGGCCGGCTCCGGCCGGTCGCCAGTCAGCAGGCGTTCAGGGAAAGCGGTGATGAAGATCACCGGCACCCGCATTCCCTTCAGGATGTCGTTCACCGCATCGATGCCTGACGAGCCGTCAGCCAGCTGAATGTCCGCAAGCACGAGGCCCGGGCTGTGATAGCGCACAGCGTCGACCGCCTCGTCGCGCGTGGCGGCGATGGCGGAAACGTCGTGGCCGAGATCCTGGACGAGGGCGGCGATATCAGCCGCGATCACGGGCTCGTCCTCGATGATGAGAACGCTGGTGGCGAGCTGCTCCTCGATGTCCTTCTGGGCGTGAGAGATCAGATCGCGGACGCCTTCGGGCGTCTCGTCGAGAATCTGGGCGGCTTCCTGAACGGAGAAGCCTTCAAGCGCGGTCAGGAGAAAGGCCTGGCGATGGCGCGGGGGGATGCGCAGAACCCGGCGCGTGGCGACATCGCCAGCGGCGGGAGCGGAGCCTGTGGCGGGAGGGGTGTCCAGCTGGGCCCCGGTCGCATCCCAGATGACATGGAACAGGCGGTAAAGCGCGACGCGCGGCGGCAACGCCGACAACTCCGCCTCGCCGGCCGCAAGCGCCTGCAGGGCGGCTCTGACATAGCGGTCGCCGCTGACCTGATCTCCGGTCAAGGCCCGCGCGTACCGGCGCAGAAAAGGCAGGTGCGGTCCGAGCTGCTCGACAAGACTCATAGTATCCCTCCACGTCAGGCCATTCGCCGTTCGGTAGAAAACGCCGGGTGTTAAGGACGGTTCCACAATTTTTCAGTTTTAGCGGAACCGTTCGGTCCGGTCAGCGTTTCTGGCCTTGAAGCGATTGATTTCGCTCCACAACTTGCAAGTTGATCTGACAATACTGACCAAGATAACGGGCCAATGGCAAACACTTCATCGGACGGTTCTGGGGACGAGAAACCGGTCGATTCGCGTCTGGCCCGCCGGCGGCAGGATGCGATCGGCGTAAGGCTGCGTCAGCTTTACGACAATGTCGTCGACGAGACTGTCCCCGACGAATTTCTGTCTTTTCTGAAACAGGCGGAGAAGCGCGAGACTGAGGGCGATGAGTCCGGCGGCGCGCAGACGAATGCTCAACCCGCGGGACATGCCAACGGTAACGGCGCCGACTCCAGCAAAACCGGTTCGTGAAAAGAGCGCAGGCGTAAATGGCTAATGCCGATGACACCTTCCGCGACGAACTCGTCGCCACGATCCCCCACCTGAGGGCGTTCGGGCGCAGCCTGTGCAACGACGCCGCGCATGCCGACGATCTGGCGCAGGAAACGCTCGCCAAGGCCTGGAAGGCGCGTGAGAGCTTCGAGCCGGGAACAAGCATGAAGGCGTGGACCTTCATGATCCTCCGCAACCAGTTCTATTCCGAGAAACGCCGCTCATGGCGCTCAACCCCGCTGGATGCGGAAGTCGCCGAGAATACGCTTGTGGCGAACGACGATCCGACCGTCGGCGTCGACCTGCTTGAACTGCGGGCGGCGTTGTCGAAACTGCCAGACGATCAGCGCGAGGCCCTTATTCTGGTCGGCGCCGGCGGAATGGCTTATGAGGAGGCGGCGCAGGTTTGCCAATGTGCTGTAGGGACCATCAAGAGCAGGGTGAGCCGGGCGCGACGCGCTCTGGAAGCTCTTCTTACGCAGGCGGGACCTAGAGACATCAATGGAGACCTCGACATCCCCGCTGAGAGGGCTTTTGACGATCTTCTCGAACAAGCCGCAGCCCTCGCCGAGGGCGGAGGGAGAGCCCGGACAAAGGGATGAGCCGCGCGCGAGATTTTCGCTCCGGATCCTGCTGCTCCTGATGCTCGCGCTCGCGTTGTCGCCCGTCCTTGTCATCGGCGGTGTTCGGTGGTCGGGCGATATCCAGAAAGAAGCCGAACGCAGGCGGAATCTCATCACGCTCGTCGCCGAAGAGGCGGCCAGCCGCGCCACCGCCGTGCTCAGCATATCGCCGGCCATGCTGGCCGCCGTGGATGCGCTGACGCCCGATGAAGGCTGTTCGCCCGTCCTGGCCCGGCTGACGGACGGCGTACAGTTCAGCAATATGGCGGTCGTCGGCCCCGATGGCGTCGTCCGGTGCTCGGCCGCGCCGGAAGGCGTCGGCGCCAGCGTCGGCGGCGAGGCGTGGTTCCATGATGTCGAGGCGCAGCAGGCGCCGCTCGTCAAATCGGTCACCTTCGCCGGCCGCATCATTCCCACCACCGTCATCGCCGTCGCCGCGCGCAGGGAGACAGGAGATGGCCGCTTCGACGGCGCCGTGGTGGCTGAAATTCCGATCAGCGCGCTGGTCCATACGCTGAACAGGTCCGGCCTGCCGCAAGAGAGCGAGATCGCCGTGGCGGACCGGCAGGGCCGCGTCTTCGGCAGCCGCACGTTCACCGAGGTCGGCCGCGACATCATCCAGCAGGTTTCTGGCGGCGAAGGCGCCTTCGTCGACATGAAGACGCTGGACGGCCAGTCACGCGTTGCCGCCATCGTGCCGGTCTCGACGGGCGAGCTTTACGTGCTGCTGTCATCGCCGCGTCCGGCGCCGATCGCCATCGAGCATGTCAACGCCTTCGCCAACTTCGCCCTCCCTCTGCTGGCGTGGCTGCTGGCTCTGGTGACGGCGTGGCTGGCGACCGACAGGCTGGTGCTGCGCTGGCTCGATTACCTGCGGCGCATTGCGGGTCTCTACGCCAGCGGCAAATGGTCGGTCCAGCTTCTGCGCGCGCGCCGCGATGCGCCGGCGGAAATCAATGAGCTGGCCGATGTGATGGAAGAGATGGCCGCGAACGTTCGCGACCGCACGGCGAATCTGGAACTGGCGCTGAATTCGCGCGACGCGGCGCTGAAGGAAATCCATCACCGCGTGAAGAACAACTTGCAGATCATCAACAGCCTGCTGTCCCTGCAAAGCCGCAAGGTGTCCGATCCCAACGCCGTCGCCGCGCTCGATGACGCACGGTCGCGGATCAGCGCGCTGTCGCTGATCCATCGTTCGCTCTATGAGAACACCGATATCAGCAAGGTCGAGGTGGCCAGCTTCCTGGGCGAACTGGTTGCGCATCTGGATCAGGCGCTGGGCGCGGCGGACCAGAACATCACCCTCGAGTCGCGCATCGATTCCGGCATGGTGGATACGGATCACGCCGTGCCCGTCGCCCTGTTCACCACCGAGGCCGTCACGAATGCGGTGAAGCACGGTTTTCCGAAAATGCGCGGCGGCCGCGTGGTCGTCAGCTATCTCGTCGGCCCGAATGAAACGGTGCTGTGCGTGGAGGATAATGGCGCAGCCCGGGATGCGGATGGCAGGAGCGTGCCCGCCGGTCTCGGCACGACGCTGATGAGCGCGTTTGCGAAACAGCTGCACGGCACGCTCGAAGAAGGCGTGTCGGAAAAGGGCGGGCGGATCGTTCGCATCCGCATGAAGACCGCCGCCTAGGCGGCGGGCGCGACCGCCGACGAATCGTAATGGCGGTCGATGCGCAGCGACGCCTTCTCGATGTGCACCACATCCTGAACCAGCCTGTCCGGCCACATCCCCAGAACGCAGAACCCCGGATCGCTCGCCCGCAGGCGCGTGGACAGCGTTCCGGCCCCCATCTGGACCAGCTTGTGATCCGGGCTTTCGACGGTCTGGATGAACGCGTCGTGCGTGTGCCCGGTCAGGATCGCATGCACCTTTGCCTCCGCCGCACGGCGCAGCGCTTCGGGGCCGCGATGCGTGGTCACCTTGATCCGCGCGAGATCGGGCTTCACCAGCGGGTGGTGGCACAGCAGGATGCGCCAGGCCTTGTCCGGTCCGCCGTCGAGACGTGCGAGAGCGGAGTCCAGCTCCTTGAGGTTGATGGCGCCCTCGGCCCAGTTGCGCCGCATCTGCATTCCGCGCGCGGTGTTGATGGCGGAAACGCGGATACGCCCCCCGGCCAGAGCGACCGTCTGGTCGACGGCGTCCATCCCGTGCATGTAGCGGGCGTATCTCTGGAATGGCGAGGCGAGGCGGGCGCCGAGGTGGAGCAGCGGCGTGTCGTGATTGCCGGGCGCCACCACCGTGCGGATGCCAAGCGCATCGAACCATTCGCGCGCCGCCGCGAACTCCCGGCGGCGGCCGCGCTGGGTGAGGTCGCCTGAAACAAGCAGCGCTTCGGGTTTGATCCTGCGCGCGAAGCCGGCGACGGCGCGCAACGCCTCCGTATCCTCGCTGCCGAAATGCAGGTCGGAAAGATGCAGGAGCCGGACAGGCGCCTCGCTCAGGCCGGAGCCGGGATCAGGCACCGGGCCGCTTCTTCGACATAGGTAACATGGATGAGCCCCTCGAAATCCATTTTCTCCCCGTCCAGAATAACGGGGATCGTATCGTCATCGTCCTCACGTTCAATCACCAGTTCGCTCGCCGGCGCGATGCGCAGCGACGGCGACTGGCGCCAGTCAGTCGTGAAGGAGCTCCACAGGATTTCCAGCGCGGAGGTGGTGGAGGCGTCGGCCAGCGCGGCGACTTCCATCCCGTTATTGCTGGCCAGCGGTCCCACCATGGCGCCAAGTACGCTGGTGGTCGGCAGCAAGCCATCGCCAAAGCTGTAGCCGTCGTGATAGCGCGCGGAAAGATGCATGTGGTTCAGCGCATCGAGCGCCGCGCTGGACTTCTTGACGATGTCCATCACATCGCCCCGCCGCAGGCTCTCTCGCGCCTCGGCCATTGGCGCGGGCGCCCCTGCGAGCATTGCGCAATAGAAAGTGTGGTCGCGCACACGGCCGGCGGGAATGCTGCGATCGTGCGGATTGGCGATCACCGCCGCGAGGATCTCCTCCCACGTCCGCTCGCCATAGATCCACTTGAGCAGCAGGTTCATCGTGCCGCCGGGCAGGGGGATCAGCCCTTTGTAATCCAGACCGCATTCGGACAGCGCCGTGCGCAGCGTGCCGTCGCCGCCCCATACAGCCAGAAAGTCAGGCGAAGATTTCACATGTTCGGCGATCTGCCGCTCCAGCCCGCCGGCTTCCAGCGCGATGACGGTCGCGCCCTTGAGGCCGGCGCGTTCGAGCTGTTCGGTCATGCGAGCCACGCCGTCGGCGCCTACGCCTCCAGACAGCGGATTCACGAGCGCGATGGTCTTCATGTCTTGTGCAGGTCCGCCCAGCGGCGTGGTGCGCCGGCTATGTCAGGTGAACATGCCCGCGATCGCCGCCACGCCGACGATCACGAGAGCGCCGCTGAAGATCAACAGGAGCATTATGGCCATCAGCCGGTCGGCCGCCGCCATTTCCTGTTCAAAGCCTTCCTCGGTCTTTTTGTTGGTCCGGTCGTTCATTCGTCCTGTTTCCATCATGATCCCCGGCATGTGCAGGGAGGGAATGGCTGTCCTGGCTTGATGGTTCCCGGCCGGACTGCCTCGGCCTGCGTCCGGAAACCGGATGCAGGCCGCTGACACGTAATCGTTAGTGTTTGCTGGGGTTTTGTTCATCAAGCTCGACGAGCACGCGCGACACCTCGCGCAGGTTCGTCTCCTCGCCACCGGTCATGTTTTCACCGGTGGATTCAGCCAGACGCGCGGCGTCGAGCTGCCAGCTTTCGAGAATGCGCTTCTTGTCCGCGAAAGAGAGACGGCGGTCAGACAGCACTTCCTCAGGCACGTCGAACCACTTCCTCGGATCGAGGACCAGTTCGTCGACAGGCGGTCTTTCCAGTGTTTGCGGCATCTGTTCCTGCTCCAGATGAAATTGGGGCAGGCAGATAACGCGGCTGTCGCTAACCGGGTTCCAGTTTCGCACACCTCCCGGAAGCCCCCAGCAGAGCGCCGGAAAGCCCCGTGAGTCATGACAGGCAGATATCCGAACCCGGCTCAGACCTCGCGGTCGGGCAGGCGGGCGTAGGCGATGCCGCCATCGACCGCGATGGTGTCGCCCACGACATAGTCGCCCGCCTTTGACGCCAGGAAGATCGCCGTCCCGGCCATGTCCTCGTCGCGGCCGATGCGGCGCAAGGGCGTGCGCGCGGCGACCTTGTCCTCCAGATCACGCGCCGCGCGATTCATCTCGGACGCGAACGGACCCGGCGCGATGCCGGTCATCACGATATTGTCCTGCACCAGCCGCGCAGCCATGCGGCGCGTCAGGTAGATCAGCGACGATTTCGATGCGTGATAGGAATACGTCTCCAGCGGGTTCAGCGTGATGCCGTCGATGGAGCAGATGTTGATGACCTTCGCCGGCTGCGCCGCCGTCGCCGCCTTGGCCAGCGCGGCGTGCAGCGCCTGTGTCAGGAAGAAGGGCGATTTCACATTGAGGTTCATCACCTTGTCCCAGCCATGTTCCGGGAACTCGTCGAAGTCAGCGGCCCACGCGGCGCCCGCATTGTTGACGAGAATGTCGAGCTTGCCTTCGCGGCTGTAGATCTCTTCGGCCAGCGCCTTGCATCCCGCCACCGACGAGACGTCCATCGGAATGGAGATGCAGGTCCCCAGCTTCGACAGTTCCGCGGCGGTCGCGTCGCACGCATCCGCCTTGCGCGCGGAGATATAGACTTTCGCGCCGCTCTCCACGAAGCCCTGCGCGATCATCTTCCCGATCCCGCGCGACCCGCCCGTAACCAGAGCCACACGGCCCTTCAGCGAGAAAAGATTTTCGATCATGTTCCGGGCCTCCATCAGCGGAAGCCTGTCTAGCTGGCTCCGCCGATTTCGACCAGTGGTTCGCCCGCAGTTATCAGATCGAAAGCGATGCGAAGTTTGTCTTGCAGCGTAACGCGCAAGGCGGCCGTGCTCGTATTGCCCATGGTCAGCAGAATGATGGCTGGCGGCGGGCCGAGCCTGTTCACCAGATCCGCGAAATCCCGGTCCTTGGTGATCAGGGTCGTGGCTTCTGTTTTCGCCTGTTGAAAGATCTGCGTATCAGCCGCACGCGCAAGTCCGAGATCGCGGATGTGAGCGCAAGGCTTTTTGAACTCGGCATCGATCCACACTGCCAGAGCTGGCGACAGATGATTGTCCAGCCAGATCATTACTCAGCGGCGATCAGCGGATGATCCACGCGGCGCGCGGCGTAGGCGAGCACCGCCTTGATGTCATCCACCTCAAGGTCCGGCAGTTCTTCGACGATCTCTTTATGGCTGAGGCCCGCCGCCAACAGGTCCAGGACATCGACCACGCGAATACGCAGGCCGCGCACGCAGGGCCTGCCGCCGAACTTGCCGGGCTCGGAGGTTATACGGGAAAGAAGGTCATCCATGTTTCCAGTATAACCCGGAATGACCTTCCTGTCTTCCGGCCCCTAATACCCGCCCAGTTTCGCGTAGCGGTCGCGGTGGAAGCTTTCGCCGCCATAGAGCGCTTCGAGAACGCGGGCGCGTTTCATGTAGAGGCCGCTGTCGTGCACATCGGTCATGCCGATGCCGCCATGCATCTGCACCGTCTCGTTGGACACAAGATGCAGCGTCTCCGCCGCCCGCGCCTTGGCCAGCGAGGCCAGCTCGGCGATGTTGTCCGCATTCTCGTCCAGCGCGGCCAGCGCCGCGCCAACGCACGAGCGCGTCAGCTCCAGTTCGGTGAACATGATCGCCGCGCGGTGCTGCAATGACTGGAACGAGCCGATCAGCTGGCCGAACTGCTTGCGCACCTTGAGATAGTCGTTCGTCATCTCGAACGCCGCATCCGCCGCGCCTAGCATTTCAGCCGCGAGCCCGATGCGCGCCCGGTCGAGTATCTGGTCGAGCAGGGCGAAACCATTGTCGGCTTGCCCCAGCACCGCATCGGCCCCCACCGTCACGTCGCTGAACGTGATGTTCGCGGCCGCGTGCGCGTCCAGCGTGCGCAGCGGCGTGCGGGTGACGCCCTTCGCATCGGCCGGAACCAGGAACAGCGTAATGCCCGCTTCATCGCCCGGCTTGCCCGACGTGCGCGCGGCGACGATCAGCAGCGTCGCGCCGCCGCCATCCACCACATACCGCTTTTCGCCGCTCAGGGTGTAGCCGCCGCCCGCGGCCTTCGCCGCCAGCGCGATCTCCGCCGGATCATGGTGCGGGCCTTCATCAACGGCCAGCGCGGTCAGCGTCTCGCCGCTGGCGACGCCCGGCAGGTGCGCGGCCTTCTGGGCGTCTGAACCGCCCAGCACCAGAGCCGACGCGCCGATCAGCGCGGTCGACAGCAGCGGCGTCGCGGCGATGGTCCGGCCCTGCGCTTCCAGCACCTGGCCAAGGCCGACATAACCGAACGCCGAACCGCCAAAGTCTTCCGGCACGACGACGCCGGCGAAGCCAAGCTCGGCCATCTCGGTCCATGCGGCGGCGTCAAAGCCCGCGGGCGTGGCGGCGTCGCGCAGGGCGCGAAGCTGGGCCACCGGCAGTTTTTCGGCGGCGAACGACTTCGCGCTGTCGCGCAGCATCTGCTGCTCTTCGGTAAGCACGAAAGCCATGGGCAACCCTCCGGGGCCGGTCAGCACCGGCTTTTCAGACTGTATCAGCCCGGCGGTCTTAGCGTCCCCCGCACGGCCCAATCAAGAGCGTCTTCAAGCCTGTCATTACCCCAGAAGATTTCCCCGTCATCGGTGATGAAGGACGGGGCGCCGAACAGGCCCAGATCGGCGGCGAAAGCTGTCTCGCGCTTCAACTCCTCTTTCACCGTTTCGGAGTTCATCGCGGCCAGCGTTTCCAGCGGGTCGAGCCCGCCCCGGCGGGCGGCGGCATGCAGGATCTGCAAGTCCGAGATGTCCCGGTCGTGCACGAAATTCGCCTGATACACCGCTTTCACGAAACTGGGCCGGTCGGCCTGCGGCAGGGACAGGGCAATCCGTGCCGCCATCAACCCGTTCTGGGGAAAGCGGTGCGGACGGTTGAAGGGCAGATTATGCTTGGCGCACACCCGCTCCATGTCGCGCCACATATACTGGCCCTTCACCGGATAGACGTTGAACGGGCTGTCCTTCAGCCCCTGCTGGGCGTGGAACAACAGCCCCAGAAGAAAGGGCCGCCAGTCCACCTTCACCCCCCGCGCCGCCGCCGCCTTATCGATCCGCATGGCGGCCGGGTAGGAATAGGTCGAGGCGAATTCGAACCAGAATTGCAGCTTCACGCCAGTCCCCGCGAATGAGATTCCTCACCCTGTCAGACTGCACCCCCAAAAGCCGCCGGAAAAGCCGTTTGGGACAATTAGGGGGGCGTCGCCGGCAGCCCGGTCAACCGAAGGACAGATTGAACCGCGAGAATTTTCTTCGCGAACGATTTCAATCTCTTCGCGGCGAACAAGGAAGAAAAATCGCAGGATAGAGCCTCATTTCTCCTACCCCTCCCGCCAGCCCCCATACTTACCCCGTCCTGATGGAGGGAGGTCGCGAGGTGCATCCGCGTCTTTCGGCGTCAGGG
>CAZJZQ010000002.1:395-66425 GCA_964550535.1 uncultured Rhizobium sp. | reverse complement strand
CTCCAGTCAGCCCTGAAAACAATCACCGGGGCGCGTGAATGCGCACCAGACTACGGACTACCCCCGGCGCTCAGCCCTCAAAAAGCTGACCGCCACGCCTACAGCGCATTGCGCGCCCCGCTCCCTCATGCCCGGAGCTAAAACATGGCGACATCCCTGGCGGTTCAAACCGGCCTGAACGCGAAGTTGCGTCCCGAAGGCCCTATCGCTCTTTCCCCCCGCCTGCGCTAAATCCCCCCCCATGACCAACCAACGCATCATCCTCGTCACAGGCGCCTCGCGCGGTATTGGCCGCGCCGCAGCCCTCGCGCTGGCCAAGGCGGGCAATCACGTCATCGCCACCGCGCGCTCGGAAAAAGCGCTGACCCGGCTCGATGACGAAATCCTCGCCGCCACCGGCCGCAACGCCACGCTGATCCCGATGGACCTGCGCGACGGCGCGGGCGTTGACCGTCTCGCCTCGGCCCTGCTGGAACGCTTCGGCCGCATCGACGGCCTGCTCGGCAATGCCGGCGTGCTCGGCACTATCGGCCCGCTGGAGACGGTTTCGCCGGCCAGCTTCAACGAAACGATCGACGTAAACCTCACCGCCAACTGGCGTCTGATCCGCGCCGTACATCCGCTGCTGCGTATCAGCGAGGCGGGCCGGGCGCTGTTCATCACCTCCGGCGCCGCCAATGCACCGCGCGCCTTCTGGGGCCCCTACGCCGCCTCGAAGGCCGGGCTGGAAGCAATGATCGCCTGCTATGCCGACGAGGTGGAGAGCACGCCGATCCGTGTGAACCTCTACAACCCCGGCGCGACGCGCACCGAAATGCGCTTCAAGGCGATGCCCGGCGAAGACCAGGACGCGCTGCCCACGCCGGCTGACGTCGCCGCGCCCATCCCCGCCTACCTGTCGCCGGACTTCCAGCAACACGGCGCCCGGCTGACATTTCGCTAGATAGCAGGCCGTTAGATAGCAGACCTGCCTACTCGTCCTTGTCGACGAACGGGTTCTTGCCCTGGCGCAGGATCAGGCGGATCGGAACGCCCGGCAGGTCGAACGCCTCGCGCATCTCGTTCAGGAGATAGCGCTTGTAGGTTTCCGGCATCGACTCCACGCGCGATCCCATCAGCACGAAGGTCGGCGGCCGCGTCTTCATCTGCGCCATGTAGCGCGGCTTGATCCGCTTGCCGTCCGGCGCCGGCGGCGGGTGCTTCTGCGTGACGTATTGCAGCCAGTCGTTAAGGTCGCGCGTCTTAACCCGCGCGGACCAGTCCTTGTGCGCCTTCAGGCAGGCGTCCATCAGCTTGTCGAGATTACGCCGCGTCAGACCCGACACCATCACCACGGGCGCGCCCTTGGCCTGCGGCACGCTGTCGGCGGCCATCTGCTCCAGCGCACGGCGCGCCTCGCCGGGATTCTCCACCGCGTCCCATTTCGTGATCGCGAACACGATGCCCCGGCCTTCGCGGATCACCAGCTGCGCAATCTGGTTGTCCTGCTTCTCGAACGCCTCCGACGGATCCATCACCAGAACCACGACGTCGCAGAAACGGATCGAGTGGATCGTCTCCGACGTCGACATGCGTTCCAGCTTTTCCTGCACGCGCGCGCGTTTGCGCAGACCTGCCGTATCGACCAGCCGGATTTCGCGATCGCGCCAGCGCCAATTCACCGTCACGCTATCGCGCGTGATCCCGGCTTCGGGGCCGGTGACGAAACGATCGTCGTTGAGGATGCCGTTCAGCAGCGTGGACTTGCCTGCATTGGGGCGGCCCACGAACGCGATACGCACCGGCTTGTCCGGCTCCGGCGGCGCTTCCACGTCGGGATCGAACGGCTCGTCGGTTTCTTCTTCGGGCAGGTCGTCCGCCGCTTTGGCTTCCGCACGCTCGGCCAGCACTTTCTCGGCGCCGGCGAGCCCCTGATAGAGATCGCTCATGCCTTCGCCGTGCTCGGCGGAAATCGCCATCGGCTCGCCCAGCCCCAACCGCCAGCCTTCGACGAGGCCCGCATCGCCCTGACGGCCTTCGCACTTGTTGGCGGCCAGCACCACCGGCTTGCCCGAGCGGCGCAGGATCTGCGCGAACTGCTTGTCCACCGGCGTCACGCCATCGCGCGCGTCATAGAGGAAGATGCACACATCAGCCTGCTGGATCGCGATCTCCGTCTGGCGGCGCATGCGCGCTTCCAGCGACGAATCCGTCGCGTCTTCAAAACCCGCCGTATCAATCAGACGAAGTTCCAGATCACCCAGACGGCCTGCGGTCTCCTTGCGGTCGCGGGTCACACCCGGCCGGTCGTCCACGATGGCGATCTTGCGCCCCGCGAGACGGTTGAAGAGCGTCGACTTGCCGACGTTCGGGCGACCGACAATGGCCACCGACATAGTCATAACGATTGCTCCAGGGCCCACGGCCCAGATGTGAGATCCGCGAGGCCGCGCTTAGCGGATCGCCACCAGTTGCCCCTTGTCGGTCAGCACGTAGATGACACCGCCGGCTGCGACAGGTTCGATATAGATCGGCGTACCGATTTTCAGCTCCGACACCGTCTCGCCCGTCTGCGGCGACAGCGCCACGACAAGCCCGGTCGACGACGTCAGCACCAGACGGTTCGACGCCAGCAGCGGCCCGCTCCACACGATGCGGTTCTTGCGGCTGCTTTCCTTCTCGAACTCGGGAAGGTCACGCGCCCACACGACGGCGCCCGAAGTCTTGTTGAGGCACAGCACCTGTCCGCCCGTGCCCACAACGAACACATGATCGCCAGCAACCACCGGCCCCATGCGCGATCCAAACAGCAGGTTCCACAGGCGCACGCCCGAGCGCGCATCGATCGCCGTCGTCACGCCCGAATGGCTCGATGCATAGACCACGCCGTCCTGTAGCGTCGGACGGCCCGCGATATCGTTGATGGCCGACAGCGGCGTAAAGCGGCCCACAGTCGTGAGCGTGTCCTGCCAGAGGCGGCGGCCGTTCTGCGGCAGATAGGCGATCAGTTCGCCGGAGGAATACGGCGCGACAAGGATATCGCCCGACACGGCCGGGCTGGGCGAGGAGAGAACCCGCGCCGTCTCCGCGATGGCCTGGTCGGTCCACAGCACTTCGCCCGTGTTCACGTCCAGCGCATAAAGCTCGTTGTTGGTGCTGGTCACATAGGCGCGGTCGCCCAGCACGGCGGGCGAGCCCGACAGCGGGCTTTCCGCGCGGCGGCGCCAGACTTCGGCGCCATCGGAGAGCGACAGCGCAACGATATAGCCATAGCCCGACGGCACGATCAGCTTGTCGCCCGCAACCGCCAGACCGCCGCCCACGGCGCGGTCGTCGCGCGGGTTCAGACCGTCCAGCTGCACCGACCAGTTACGCCGGCCCGATTTCGCGTCCAGCGCGGTCACGCGCTGGTTCGCGTCGATCACGAACACCTGCCCGCCCTTGATCAGCGGCGCGGCCACGATGCGGCGCTGCTTCGACGAACCCGCGCCTGCGTCAGCGCGCCAATCGATGCGGAACGCTTCGCCCGCCACGACATGCCCCGTCGCCTTCGACGCGCTGCCGCCGGACTGCGACCAGTCAGCATTCGCCACCGCTTCCGGCAGCGTCACCGTGACGGAGGCCTGCGCCGGATCGGCTTCCAGCTTCCGGTCGAGCACGCTCATGGTCACGCGGGATTTGAGTTCCTCCTCGCTGACCTTGGGCTTGCCGCCGCCGAACAGTCCGCAACCGGCGAGCAGGGTGCACGCGGCCGCAGCGAGAAGTGCGAAGCGGGTCGATGTCATTGAGCGGCCTGTCCGTCTGTGGGTTCAGGAACGGGAGCGGGTGCAGCGGCGTCAGCCGGCGCCGCCGGAACAGCAGCAGCATCCGCGGCGGCAGGCTGCGCCGGGGCAGGAAGGCCCGCCAGCACGCGCTGCACGCGGACCGCCATGTTGGGCGGCGCATCGAGATCGAGCGACAACGCCTGAAACTCACGGCGCGCGCGCTCGACATCGCCATCAGCCAGCGCCTTCGCCGCCACGACTTCGCGCGCCATGGCCGAAAGGCGCCCGCCCTTCGCCACCAGCGGCGCGACGGCGGCTTCCAGATCGGCCAACGTCGCCGTGTCCGCGATTTCGTAGGCGACCTTCAGCCGCGCGAGATCGCCGTAATATCCATCATCCTTGTCGGCCGCACCTGTCAGCGCGGCCACCACCGCCTGCTGCTCCGCGCCCGATTCCTTCAGGGCGGCCGCACGCATGTGACCGGACAGCACCGCGAACCCGCCCTTGCCGCCGGCAATGGTTGCGAACTTGTCCGCCGCACCCTGACTGTCACCGCCGCGAATGGTGGTCATGGCGTCGGCATAGGCCACGGCCTGCGCCTCGACCTGCGAGGACCGCTGCCATTGCCAGATCTCCCACCCGGCCACGCCGCCGACCACGAGCACGCCGGCCCCGATCACATAGGGCGCCCACCGCTTCCACAGCGACGAGGCCTGATCCTGACGGATACTTTCCTCAACTTCTTCAAAGATGTCGGTCAAACGTAAACGCTCCGGCCCATGGGTGGCGCAACCTAGCCGGGCCCGCCCGCCAGTGCAATTCGCGATGGCTGTCAGGGCTGTTTTGGTTTCAGCCTGTAGGTCTCGGCCTCGCCGGGGAATTTCCGGTCCCGGACCTCGGCGGCATACCCATCCACCGCCTGCCCGATCGCCCCCCGCAGATCGGCATACCGGCGGACGAATTTGGGGGTCCAGTCGAACATGCCCAGAAGGTCGTCCGTCACCAGAATCTGGCCGTCACAGGCGCTGGACGCCCCGATTCCGATGGTCGGGCAGGACACCTGCCGGGTGATCTGGCTGGCCAGATCCTCGGCCACCCCCTCGATCACCATGGCGAAACACCCCGCCTCGTCGGCCGCCGCGGCCTCGGAGATCACGCGGTTACGTTCCGCCTCCGTCCGGCCCCGCGCCTTGAACCCGCCATCAACATTGGTCGCCTGAGGACGCAGGCCCACGTGCGCCATCACTGGAATGCCGCGCTCGACCAGATACCGCACCGTCGCAGCGGCGTATTCGCCCGCCTCGATCTTCACGGCCTGGCAGCCGGTTTCCTTCATCACCCGCGAGGCGTTGAGGAACGCCTGCTCCACGCTCGCTTCATAGGAGCCGAACGGCATGTCCACCACCACGAAGGCGCGGGCCGATTTCCGCATCACGGCCTGCGCGTGCAGGATCATCATCTCCAGCGTCACGCCCACGGTGGTCGGCAAGCCGTGGACCACCATCCCGACCGAGTCGCCCACGAGGAGAATGTCGCACCGCGAATCCAGCAGTTCCGCCATCGGCGCCGTGTAGGCGGTCAGGCACACCAGCGGCGCGCCGCCCTTGGCGGCCGCGATATCGCGCGTGGTCTTCCGGGCTGTTTGCACTTGGGCGGACATGGCTGATCCCCTGTTGCAGCGCACAAAGGCGTCCGCCGCTGCATAGGGCGCATCCGCCCCGCGCGCAATGTTGGGCTGGACAGGGTCAGCCGGTGATCGGCACGCCAACAATCAGCGTGTGCGCCCCGTAAACCATGATCCCGTAGGCCGCGCCGCCCACCGCAATGGCGATCATGTCGCCCAGTATGTTCGCGTTCTTGTGCACCGGCCCATTATCGCCCCGCTTCTTCAGCGCGATACGGTCCACCGCGGCGAAAATCAGGAAGGCCGAGAACAGGATGATCGACGCCAGGTCGCCATTGGCCGTCAGGTGCGCCACCGCCCACAGCTTCACCGCCGTCAGCATCGGGTGCTTCACCGCCTTCTTGATGAAGCCCGTCGGCGCATAGGCCGCGACCAGAAGGATCATCGCGGGCAGCATCAACGTCATCGCGATATGCCGCGTCCACGCGGGCGGAACCCACACATTCACCCACGGCCGCGCGCCGTCATACCCCCAAATCATCAGCGCAAACGTCGCCAGCGAGATGACCGAATAGAGACCCATGTAAAGCGGCGCGCCCATGCGCAGCTTGATGTCGTTGTCCCCGCGCGGGCGGAACACGGAATAGAAATGCGACGCAAAGAACAGCACCAGCCCGGCGAGGAAAGCGGCGATGTACATGCTGGTCCCCTGACGCAACGCTTGACCGGCGCGCATAAAAGCGCGCGCCGACGCTGTTCGCCAGAGGTAATCTGGTCAACCCCGCTCAAGGTTATTCCCGCTATCCGGCGCTCGCACCGGACGCCGCGGCGTCAACGCGCGTTCGACAGCGTGGAGACGGGGAAGAAGGTAGCGCCCGCCACCGCGTGACGTTCGTTCGGCTCCAGTTCCGCCATGTCGCGCGCCAGAGCCATGCGCTCGCCCGGGACGTCATCGAAACTGTCCGCGATGTCGTCCGCGCCGCTGGCCGATGAACACCGCCGCCCCGGAAACGGATGCGGCGTCCGGAAGATTTTTCCGGACGCCGCACCTTGTTCTTCGATTAGCCGGATTGGCCGGGCTTAGGCCCGAGCGCGCTCCAGGCTGCGGATGTAGCGTTCGTGTTCCTTGTAGGGGTCCACCGGCGCATCATCGTGGCCGCGCGAAGATGCCGGACGCGCAACCTGGCGCGTCTCCTTCTTTATGCGAGCCGCTTCTTTTACAGCTTTCTTGCGCGCCTTGCGGTCTTCGCGCTTCTGCTGGTCGGTGAGCGTCTGAGCGTCCAGCTTGGCCTGTTCAGCGGCTTCGGCCTCGGCGATACGCTGGGCTTCGGCGGCGGCTTCCGCTTCCTCACGGGCGCGCTGGCGAGCCTGACGCTCCTCTTCGCGCTGCTTGCGGATGGCTTCTATCCGCTCGCGCCGCTCGGCTTCGTGATCGATCACCGTGTCGGAGACGATCATGGGCTTCGGCTTGAATTTTTCGAGAAGGGCTTTTTTCGCGGCGGCCGATGCGGCCTGCCGATCAGAGAATGTCGAGTGCTTAGCTTGCATATTTCTTTCGGATTGAAACACTGAGTCGATGACTGAGGTGCGGGCTACATAGGGGGCTGGCAGCGCTTCGTCCACCCCGTGCGGCATTAAGGCCGCGTCATGTCGCGGTGTGCAGCTTTGGCGCCGCAGGTCGCAATTTCCGCCTCATTTGAACCGGGCCGCATAGATATCCGCCTTGAAGCCTTGCAGAAGCTCTCCCGCGCCTTCCAGCAGAGGCCTTTTCAGCAGCGCCGGATGCTGCACGATCAGCGCCACGGCGCGCTTTGCGTCCACATCCTGTTTCTCGCTCTCATCCAGTCCGCGCCACGTCGTGCTGGCCCGGTTAAGCACTTTTTCCCAGCCCAGCGTGTCCGCCCACGCTTTCACCTGCTTTTGTGACAGACCGTCAGCCCGCACGTCATGGAAGCGATATGTGACACCGGCCGCGTCCAGCCATTTCCTTGCCGCCCGCGTGGTATCGCAGTTCGCCAGCCCATAAAGCGTCACAACCGTCATCGTGCTCTTCCTTGCCTCGCTGTCCCGGCGGGATCAAACTCCACCCACAAGGGAGAAACGACATGAACAGGATCTGGCAAGCCACAATCGCCGCTTCCGCAACTCTCGCCGCCGCCGCTTGCACCTCCGCAGGCGACGCCCCGGCGGTTTCTCAGGTGGACTCCTGCATCAACCCGGCCCGCATCGCGAAGCAGGAGATCGTCTCGAACGAGGAAATCCGCTTCACCCTGAATAATGGCGAGGTCTGGACCAACACGCTGCCGCGCGCCTGTCCGGGCCTGCGCATGCAAGGCGGCTTCACCTGGCAGGTGCATGGCGCGCAGGTCTGCTCGAACCAGCAGACCATCTACGTCCTCAACGAAGGCACGCCCTGCCAACTCGGCAACTTCACCCGCGTGCCCGTAGGCGCCTGAGCGGGGGGCGGCCCCGGCTCAGAACTGCCGGGACAAGCCAACCGAGAACGACCGGAACGCGCCGATATAGCACTCCCCGCTGCCCAGACAGAGGCTGGGATAACGCTCGCCAGTGATGTTAGTAACGTTGAACGTCACACGCACATCCTTGTGCCGCCACGCCGCCATCGCATCCGCCAGCGTCACCGAGGGCGTGGTGATGTAGAGCGGATCAGCGATTTCCACGACGCTCTTGCTGACATAACGCACGCCCACCCCGAACTGCAACTCGGTGTCCGGCGCAATGTCGAACTTGCGCGATCCCCACAGCGACGCCGTATCGCTGTCGGTCTGGCCTGAACCCTCATTTTTCGCGCGGCTGAAATTGGCCATCAGGTCGATGTCGCCGATCACCTTGGTCGACGCCTCGATCTCGAACCCGCTCCATTTCGCCGGTCCCTGAATCTGGTTCATCGGATTGTTGGGATCGGGCAACAACGCATTCGGCTGTTCGATTTCATAGACCGAAGCCGTCACCAGATACGAGCCGTCCCGCGGCGCATACTTGATGCCCGCCTCGACCTGCTCGCCGCGCACCGCATCGTAGGGATCGCCATAGAAGTCCACGCCCTGGAAAGCATCATAGGTTTCGGAATAGCTCACATAAGGCGCCCAGCCGCCCGGCGTCAGCCACACTGCGCCCACGCGATAAGTGGTGGCGCCGTCGCTTTCCTTAACGCCGCCGAACTCCTCGTCCACCAGATCGTGACGCACCGAACCCAGCAGAACGAACTGGTCGAACAGCTTCACATGATCCTGCAGATAGAAGCCGGCCTGCTGTCCCTTCAGCGCCGGCTCATCGACAAGATTCACCACGGGAATATCGCCATAGACAGGATCAAACAGGTCCAGCGGGCCCGCCGGCGCATAGTCGGACTGCCGCGTCTGGTTGTTCTGGCGATAGTCGATCCCCGCCAGAATGGTGTGCTTACTCCAGCCATTATCCAGCTTCGCCTGCAACCGGGTATCCGCCGCCAGCGTATCCTGCTGCGTCTTCAGCACCCAGTAGTCGCGCTCCACCACGCGCTGGTCCGCGTCGATGAACGGGTTTTCCGGATTCAGATACGTCGCCGGGAACAGGTTCTGATAGCTGACATCGCCATCCGTCCACCGCGCCGTCGTGTTCAGTTTCAGGTTCTCGTTGAAACGGTGCTCGCCAACAAACGTCACGCTCGTCTGTTCGGTGTTGAACTCGTCAAAGCCCGGCTCGCTGGTGAACCGTTCCAGCGGGATTTCGCCATTGGGGTTGGGCAGCGCCACACCCGAATGCGGCAGGAACGCCGCCGTCGAGCCCGTCTCATCCTTCTGCCACGCGCCCAGCAGCGTCAGCGTTGTCTTGTCGCCCGGCTTGAACGTCACCGACGGCGCGAGATAGACGCGGCCGTCATCGACGAAATCGACCTGCGTGCCGCTGTCGCGATACAAGCCGACAAGCCGGTAATCGACCTGGTCGCTCACGGGTCCGGTCACATCGCCGGTGATCTGGAACCGGTTGAAGCTGCCGAAAGACACGCCTACCTGTCCGCCGAACTGATCCTGCGGCCGTTTCGTGACTGCGTTGACCAGACCGCCGATGGAGCCTTCGCCGCCCAGCACGCCCGCCGGCCCGCGTACAACCTCGACACGCTCCAGGCCGAATGTCTCGATGCGCGCGGCGTTGTAATAGCCCTGCCGCGAGATCAGCCCGTCCGTATATTGCTCGATGTTTCCCCCGCGCCCCTCTATCCAGTCTTCGCGCGAATCCACGCCATAGATTTCCGTGCGAACGTTGCCCGCATAGCGAACCACATCTTCCAGATCCTGCGCGCCCTGGTCGTTGAAACGTTCAGCGGTAATGACGGTGATGGACTGGGGGATTTCGATCAGCGGCGCGTCGCTCTTGGTGCCCGCGCTGGTCGTCGCCGCCGGCGGCGCCATCACGACAACCGTATCCCGGTCATCCGTCGCCTGAGCGACAGCAACCTGCGCGCCTGCAACCTGCGTAAACGCAAGGCATGACACGCCCGCCGCCAACATCACCTGCAATTTCATGAAATCCCCCGAACACCATATTTATGCGAATGACTTGCATTCCCATAGTCGGTCGTGACGGATGGTCAATAGCTGAAACCGATTACATTCCGGCCATTCGAGGGTGCGGGGAAATTAGCCCTCGTCTCCGCCTTTCGGCTGGGCCAGCAGGAAATCCTCCACCTCGTCCAGCGTGGCGGAATAATCGTACCCGGTATTGCCGAACACGATCTGCCTGGTCTCGTCGTCGCGCAGCATGTAGCCGCCATGCCCGGCCACCCGGCCGAACGGCTTCTCGCACTTCTTGAGGCTGACGCCATACCTCCGGCCGAGGCGCTTCACGCGCCGCTCCTGTCCGGAAATGTCATAGCGGCTGGTTCCCATCCGCCCTGTCTAGCGCCCCGCCCGGCGCCCGTCACGCCCGGCGCCCTGTCAGGTGCGAACGATCAGAAGGTAGGCAAGGTAGATCACATAGGCCCCCACAAACAGTCCGCCTTCCAGCCGCGACATGTGCTTGCCCAGCAGGAACGCCGGCACGCACGCGACCACCGCCGCGGCCATCACCGGAATATCGATCATCAGCAGATCGTCCGGCACCGGCGCCCCCTCGCTGGGGATGAGACTGGTGACGCCCATGATGAAAGCGATGTTGTAGGTGCTGCTGCCCAGGAGGTTCCCGATCGCAATGTCGCGCTCATTCCGCATCGTCGAGACCACCGTAGTCACCAGTTCCGGCGCGGACGTGCCGATCGCAACAATGGTCAGCCCGATGAAGGCGTCGGACACGCCCCATATTTCGGCCAGCCGCACCCCGCCGGCGACCAGCCAGTCCGCCCCCACCACCACGACCACGATCCCACCCGCCAGCATCGCCACATCACGCAGCGGCCCCGAAAGCAGGCTGTTCCGCTCCACACCCTCGATGTCTTTCAACCGGCTTTCGTTCAGTTGCGCCCGCGTCTCCGCCCGGTGGCGCAATCCCTGCCGGATCAGCAGCGACGAATAGACCAGCCCCATCGCCACCAGCACCAGCCCGTCCGTCCGGCCCAACTCGCCATCCAGCGACAGCACCAGAAACGCCGCCGCCGCCAGCAGCATCGCCGGCAGATCGAACCTCAGCGTGCTGCGCTGCAATTGCAGCGGCCGCATCAGCGCGCTGATCCCCAGCACCAGAAGAATGTTGACGGTATTGGTCCCCGCAATGTTGCCCACCGCCAGCGCGCCATTGCCCTTCAGCGACGCATCGATCCCCACGGCTAGTTCCGGCGCGCTCGTTCCCACCGCCACGACTGTAAGGCCAATGATGACAGGCGGGATATGAAACCGCTGCGCCAGCGCCGTCCCGCCGCGCACCAGCACCTCCGCCCCGCCGATCAGAACGATCAGGCCGAGCAGACAAAGTCCAAGCGGAACAAGGGCGCCATCTCCGGCCATCTTCACCTAACGCAACAATATGCAATGCCTCGCCCAGCCTCTCCAGACATAGAGGCCAGACAACAAGTCCGGCGTATGGGTCAGGTCCGCCCCGCTACGGCGCTGGTTTCTGATAGAAACCGGCGCCTGCCTTAAATGACGGCTTCTCGCAGCCCGCCATGTCAATCCGCACGGTCAACCGTACCCCGCCAGCCTTGAATGCGATATAAAGGATGGGGAAGGCCATTCCCATCTATGCGCCCCACAGATCCTGATCGGCATCATCATGACATGGGATTGGCGGGCCGCGACGGCTCGGGCGGGAGGGGAATGAATTCGCCCGAGTCGAGATCGGGCAGCTTCATCCGCCCGGCGCGCCAGTCCGCCTTCGCCTGCTCGATCCTGTCTTTGGAGGACGAGACGAAATTCCAGTCGATGAAGCGGGGACCAACCGGTTCTCCGCCCAGCGCCATGACGATCGCAGGCTCCAGCGCACGGAGCGTCACCGCCCGCCCCGGTGCGAATACGATCATCTCGCCTTCGCCATATCGCTGGCCGCCGATCTCGACCCCGCCGCGGACGACATAGATGGCGCGCTCAGGATAGTCGGCCGGAAGGCTCGTGCGCGTGCCCGCGGGCATCTCCCAGTGAAGATAGAACATGGGGGAGTGCGTGCGAACCTTCGCTTCGAGGCCAAGCGCCTTGCCGGCGATCAGGCGGCCCCATACGCCGTCCTCATCGAAGCTCGGCAGGTCGGACGCACCATGATGCGCGAACGCCGGGTCCGTCTCCTCCTCGGCGTCAGGAAGCGCGACCCAGGCCTGGACGCCGTGCATCGGCCCGCCTTCGCGGCGCGCCTTCTCGAAGCGTTCGGAATGCGTGATGCCGCGTCCCGCCGTCATCCAGTTGACCTCGCCTGGCCGGATCGGCTGTTCCGATCCAACGCTGTCGCGATGCATGATCTCGCCTTCAAACAGATATGTGACGGTGGACAAGCCGATGTGCGGATGAGGCCTCACATCGACATTGCCCGGAATGCCGGTTTCCAGATGCACCGGCCCCATATGATCAAAGAAGATGAAAGGCCCCACCATCCGCCGCTTCGCATACGGCAGGAGCCGCCCAACCTCGAAGCCGCCAAGGTCGCGACGCCGCTGAGCGATCACCATCTCAATCATGCTTGTCTCCGTTTCATGGCCGCCGCCAGCATGTCGCCATCCGAGCGCAGCGGCCAGCAGCATTCTGCACGGAATAGCATGAGCAGCGGACTTACGGCGGCATAATCTTTCGCGTACGGAAGGTGTTGTTCAGTTTGCCTGCGGACTATGCCGTCAGGCGCAGCCGCCTCCGGAACGGAGACGGCGGATGGTTGTCGTGGCCGCGCTTGGCTGTGCTGGTGTTTGTCGAGACGACATTTGTTTGCCGCCTAATCTTCCCTGCTGACTTTCTGAGGTAACGCCTAACGGAACTGGACCAAATCTGCGAGGATTTGGCCATAAAGTGCGGTGCGTGCGGGCACGGCTGGCGGCTCGGCGACGGGCGATTGCGCTGAAGGCAATCGAAACGTCCGAGCGCGCCGCCGCCGCCGGGCTCGGACCTGCGATACTGCACAGCTATAGCGCGATCGTTTTCCGGGGCGCCGTCTTTTTAGGCAGCACCTCCTTTCAATGAGCGTCGCCTCCAGACCTTTCCAGCCGTCTGCACCAAATGCATGTCAGGCATCCTCTGCATGAGGCTGCTCATCGTCGATCCTGATCCTGCTCGCGCCGCCCTTGTCGCCGAAGGGCTCGCCGATATGCGTCCGCTTGAAATTCAACGAACCGCGAGCCTCGCCAGAATCGAGCTGGGGCAGTTCCGGCCTGACGTCGTCGTCGTCGCCTGCGACAGTGCGGACCGCGACACCATTGAAAGCTTACGTGAGTCAACGCAGAACAACCCGCGCCCGGTGGTGATGTTCGTAGATCGCTCCGAGCCGGGCCGGGCGGAAGAAGCGGTGCGCGCGGGCGTCGCCGCCTACATCGTCGACGGGTTGCAGCCGGCGCGCGTGCGCTCGATCCTCGAAGTGGCGATGAGCCGCTTCCAGCTTATGCAGCAGCTTCGCACCGATCTCGCCAAGGCGCAGTCCGACCTCGCCTCGCGCAAGACCATCGATCGGGCCAAGGGCCTATTGATGAAAGAAAGACAGATCAGCGAGGAAGAGGCTTACGCCATGCTACGTAAGCTGGCGATGAACACCGGCCGGCCGGTAGCGGCTGTTGCGGCAGACCTTCTGTCCTTTCATGGCGTGCTGAAGGGAGACAAGCCGTGACCATGTCCATCGATCTCGGTTTTGTCGCTCTGACCGATGCAGCTCCGCTCATCGTCGCAAAGGAGCGAGGCTTGTTTGCGAAAGAGGGCCTGGACGTCTCGCTTCATCGCGAAGTGTCGTGGGCGACGGTTCGGGACAAGGTTTCGGCAGGCGTGTTTCAGGGCGCGCACATGCTGGCGCCGCTGGCCATCGCCGCGCGACTGGGGCTTGGGGCGGAACAGGCGGACGTGATCGCGCCATTGTCGCTGAACGCCCACGGCGCAACGATCGGCGTCTCAGCGCAACTCGGCGCGGAGATGAAGAACGTGAGCGCGGCTGGCCTCGCGCAGGCCATCGCAAACCGGCAGGGCGGCGGCGGTGCGCAAGTGCTGTTCGCAACTGTATTTCCCTACTCCATGCACACTTACATGCTGCGCTACTGGGCGGCGTCGGCAGGTATCGACCCCGACCTCGACATGCGGATCGTCACGGCGCCGCCCACCTCCATCGTGGACCGGTTGAAGGGCGAAGGCATTGACGGCTTCAGCGTCGGCGCGCCATGGGGCGCGGTCTGCGAGGCTCAGTGCCGCGCAAAGATATTGCTGAACGCAGGTGAGTTCTGGTCCGGCGGTCCCGACAAGGTGCTTGGCGTATCCGAGACCTGGGCGCATCGGCAGCCCGGCGCGATGCAGGCGCTGCTCCGCGCGCTATTGCACGCGATGAGTTGGGCCGGCGCCCCGGAAAATCTCGACGAACTGGCCGGCATGCTGGCGGCGCCGCACTATCTGGGGACGCCGCCGGACCTGATCGCCAAACGGCTTGGCAAGGACGAGAACAGCATCCGCTTTTCTCCCGCGGCTTCCTTCCCATGGCGCAGTCATGCGGCGTGGATTGTCAGCCAGATGCTTCGCTGGGGACAGGCCGGTCATCGGGTTGATCTGGAACGGGCGCTGGAATGCTACCGCCCGGACCTCTATCGCAAAGCGGCGGACGAACTCGGTATTTCAGCGCCGCTCAACGATTCCAAGATCGAAGGCGCACACGCGGAACCGTGGACGTTGCCGGGCTCGCGCGGGCCGATCCCTATGCCGCGGGACATCTTTCCCGATGGCGCCGCGTTCGACCCCAACTCGCTTAACCAATACGCAGCAAGCTTCGCCATCAGCAGAGTAAACGCCTGAAACGGCGCCCAAATCACGATCAGAACGCCACATCGGGCGCCGCACCGGCAGGCGTTTGCGCGCTCACAGTGTTCCGCGGCGTCATCCCAACGTGACTTGGACGGTCTTCGTGCGCCTCCTCATTGCACGGCCAGCGGACAACGGCGTTCGCGAGCCCCTTGGCTGACTGCCCGGATGCAGTCCCTTCCCGGCGATGCCGCCGATCATGGATCACAGGGCTCATCCGTCATGCCGTCACGCGCTTTCCTGAAAGCGGGCCATACCCCAACACTTGCCGCATCCTTCCTCTATTTCGACTTCAGCTTCATGGTCTGGGTGATGCTCGGGCCGCTGGGCGTCGCCATCGCCCGCGACCTCCATCTCGACGCCGCACAGAAAGGTCTGATGGTCGCCATACCAGTGCTGTCCGGCGCCCTGCTCCGTGTTCTTGCCGGCATCATGGTCGACCGCATCGGACCCAAGCGCACCGGGCTGATCTTTCAGGCAGTTGTGCTCACCGGTCTTGTCATCGCCTGGCTCGCCGGTCTCAGGGATTACAACAGCGTCCTTACATTCGGCCTGCTGCTCGGCGTCGCCGGCGCCTCCTTCGCTGTGGCGCTGCCGCTCGCTTCGCGCTGGTATCCAGCCGAGCATCAGGGCCTTGCTCTCGGCATCGCGGGCGCTGGCAATTCCGGGACGGCGCTCGCCGCCCTCTTTGCGCCCGGCCTCGCCGAAGCATATGGCTGGAACAATGTCATCGGCCTTGCCGTCCTGCCATTGCTGGCCGCCTTCGCCATCTACGCCATCTTCGCCAAGGACGCGCCGAACCAGCCCGAGCCCAAGCCCAAGCCCCTCGCCGCCTATTTCGACGTTCTGAAGACGCGCGACGCCTGGATGCTGATGCTTCTCTACTCCGTCACCTTCGGCGGCTTTGTCGGGCTGTCGTCCTCGCTGACCATCTTCTTCAACTCCGAATACGGCCTCTCGCCAGTTGTCGCGGGCTATTTCACCGCCGCCTGTGTGTTCGCGGGTTCCTTCGTGCGCCCCATCGGCGGCGCGGTGGCCGACAGGTTTGGCGGCATCCGCACCCTGACCGTGGTGTACGCCCTTGCCATCGGCGGGCTGACGCTTTCCAGCCTTTCCTGGTCATCTCCGTGGCTGGCGCTGGCGATCGTGCTGTTCAGCATGTGCGCGCTGGGCGCAGGCAATGGCGCCGTCTTCCAGATCGCTCCGCAGCGATTTCGCCGTGAGATCGGGGTCGTCACCGGCCTCATCGGCATGACCGGCGGCATCGGCGGCTTCTACCTTGCCTCGACGCTCGGCCTCGCAAAGCAGGTGACGGGCTCCTACCAGATCGGCTTCCTCGGGTTCGCCGCGCTGGCGCTTGTCGCGCTGCTCGCCCTTGTTGGCGTCCGCAAGCAATGGCGCGCCACCTGGCTTGCTCCCTCCCAATCATCAGCCCAGGCCTGAGGACAGACATGAGCACCAATCAAAAGCTTGTCGTCATCGGCAACGGCATGGCCGGCTGCCGCGCGGTCGAGGAAATTCTCAAGCGTGACGCCAGCCGCTACAATATCGTGATGTTCGGCGCCGAACCGCGCGTGAACTACAACCGCATCATGCTCTCTCCCGTCCTCGCCGGCGAAAAGAAGTTCGAGGACATCATCATAAACGGCGCGGATTGGTATCGTGACAACGCCATCACGCTTCACGCGGGTTGCAAGGTCACCAGCATCGACACGGTCAGCCGCACCGTCTTCGCCGAGGGCGGCGTCGCCGAGTCCTACGACAAGCTGATCCTCGCAACCGGGTCCGACCCCATCGTCCTGCCGCTGCCCGGAAAAGACTTGCAGGGCGTGGTCGCATTCCGCGATATTGATGACGTCGATCGCATGGTCGCCATCTCCGGACGAGGCGGCAACGCCATCGTCATCGGCGGCGGCCTGCTCGGCCTCGAAGCGGCCTACGGCCTCGCCCGCCGGGGCATGGACGCCACCGTCGTGCACCTGATGGATGTGCTGATGGAGCGCCAGCTCGATCCCTCTGCGGGACACCTCCTCGCCGAAGCCCTCCAGGCGCGGGGCGTCGCCACCATCCTCGGCGCCCAGTCGGAAGAGATCATGGGCGTCAATGGCAAGGTCGCGGGCCTGCGCCTGAAAGGCGGCCGCGTCCTCACCTGCGACCTGCTCGTGATGGCCGTGGGCATCCGCCCCAACGCAGCCCTGGGCAAGCAAGCGGGCCTCACGGTCAATCGCGGCATCGTCGTGGACGACGCGATGCAGACGTCCGACCGCGACGTCTTCGCCGTCGGCGAATGCGCAGAACACCGGGGCCAGTGCTATGGCCTTGTCGCGCCGATCTGGGAGATGTGTCGCGCGCTCGCCGATACGCTGACCAGCGCCGCCGGCTCCTATGAAGGCTCGGTGCTGTCGACGCGCCTCAAGGTTTCCGGGGTCGATGTCTTCTCAGCAGGCAAGTTTGCCGGCGGAGACGGCTGTGAGGACATCGTCTTCCGTGACGCCGGCCGTGGCGTCTATAAGCGCATCGTGCTGGAGAACGGCAAGATCGCGGGCGCGGTCCTGTTTGGCGACGCCGTGGACGGCGGCTGGTATTTCGACCTGATGAAGGCAGGCACAGACGTCACCGATATTCGCGAAACCTTGATGTTCGGACAGGCGGCGACGGAGAGCCTTGGCAACCTGGACCCTAGCGCCGCCGTTGCAGCGATGGCTGACGCCACAGAAGTGTGCGGCTGCAACGGCGTATGCAAAGGCGCGATCACCAGCGCCATCGTCGAAAAAAAGCTTACCAGCCTGGACAGCGTCCGCGCCGTCACCAAGGCCTCCGCTTCGTGCGGCGCCTGTACGCCGCTTGTCGAGAAGATCCTCAAGCTCACGGCGGGCGACGTAGTCGTCGAACACAAGGGCCCCAAACCTGTCTGTCCTTGCACGCACTACGGCCATGGCATCGTGCGCAAACGCATCATCGAAGAAGGGCTGAAATCCATCCCTGCGGTAATGCAGGCGCTCGAATGGTCCACGCCGGACGGCTGCGCCTCCTGCCGCCCGGCGCTCAATTATTACCTGCTCTGCGCCTGGCCAGGTATCTACAAGGACGACGCACAATCCCGCTTCGTCAACGAACGCGTGCACGCCAACATCCAGAAGGACGGCACCTACTCCGTCGTTCCGCGCATGTGGGGCGGCATGACGTCCTCGCAGGAACTGCGCGCCATCGCGGATGTGGTCGACAAGTTCAATATCCCCGCCGTGAAAGTCACCGGCGGCCAGCGCATCGATCTTCTCGGCATCGAGAAGCACCAGCTTCCAGCAGTATGGGCGGACCTCAACGCGGCGGGCATGGTTTCCGGCCATGCGTACGCCAAGGGGCTGCGCACGGTGAAGACCTGCGTGGGCTCCGATTGGTGCCGCTTCGGCACGCAGGATTCGACCGGCCTCGGCATCAAGCTGGAAAAGCTGCTCTGGGGCTCCTGGACTCCTGCGAAAGTGAAACTCGCCGTTTCCGGTTGCCCGCGCAATTGCGCGGAAGCCACCTGCAAGGACATCGGCGTCATCTGTGTCGACAGCGGTTACGAAATCCACATCGGCGGCGCCGCGGGCCTGCACATCAAGGGCACGGAGATTCTCGGCAAGGCTCGCACGGAAGAAGAAGCCATGGAGATCATCACCGCCGCCACGCAACTCTATCGCGAAGAAGGCTCTTATCTTGAACGCATGTACAAATGGATGGATCGCGTCGGCCTCGACACCATCAAGGCGCGCGTAATCGAAAACGTGGAGGAGCGCAAAGCGCTCTACGCCCGCTTCATCGCGTCGCAGGCGCACAGCCAGGAAGACCCATGGGCCGAGCGCGCCGCCGGCGCCGAAACAACCGAATTCCAGGGACTGCACGCACCCGTGCTGGAAGCCGCCGAATGAACGTGTCTGTCGCCGAACGCCTTTGGGTCGATATTTGCTCGCTGGAAGACATCCCCCCCCGCGGCGCACGGCGCATCGGCTCTTTCGCCAGGCCCGTTGCGATCTTCCGCACCGGCGAAGATGAGTTCTATGCGCTGATCGACCGCTGCCCCCACAAGGGGGGGCCGCTGTCGATGGGCATCGTCCACGGCTCGGCTGTCACCTGCCCGCTGCACGCCATGAAGATCGACCTTGCCACCGGCGAGCTGATGGGCGCCGACGCCGGCAAGGGCTGCGCTCCGCGCATCGATGTCCGCATCGAAAACGGCCGTGTGTTCATCGACGCGGCCGGGTTGTCCGCATGACGGATGGCGTCCGCACCACCTGCCCCTATTGCGGCGTAGGCTGCGGGCTGATCGCCACGGCGGGCGAAAACCGCTCGCTTAAGATCGTGGCCGACCAGGCCCACCCCGCCAACGAAGGCCGCATCTGTTCCAAAGGCGCAGCGCTTGGGGAGACCATCGGCCTGACCGGCCGCCTGCTTCATCCCATGATCGGCGACAAGCGTGTCACCTGGGATCGCGCGTTGACTCATGTCGCCCGCGGGTTGCAGCGCGTGATCGACAAACACGGCCCCGACGCCGTCGCCTTCTACGTCTCCGGGCAGTTGCTGACCGAGGACTACTACGCTGCAAACAAGCTGATGAAAGGTTTCATCGGTTCGGGCAATATCGACACGAACTCACGCCTCTGCATGGCCTCCGCCGTCGCCGCCCACACGCAGGCCTTCGGCGGAGACTATGTGCCCGGCTGCTACGAAGACATTGATCTCGCCGATCTCATCGTGATGACAGGGCACAACGCGGCATGGACACACCCCGTCCTCTTTCGCCGCATGGAAGCCGCCCGCAAGCGCGGCCAACGCCACGTCGTCATCGACCCCCGCCGCACCGAAACGGCCGACGCCGCCGACCTCCACCTGCCCCTCGCCCCGCAAAGCGATGTCCGCCTCTGGAACGGCCTCCTCGCGGATCTGAGCCGCCGCGGCGCCATCGACCGCACCTATATCGCCGCGCACGTCATTGGCTTCGATGAGGTCGAGGCAACGCTCCGCGAAGCCGACCAATCCATCTCCGCCGTGGCCGCAGATTGCGGCGTCGAGCAAGCCGATCTGGAACGCTTCTTCTGCATGTTCGCCGAAACACCGAAGACGGTCAGCCTCTTCTCGATGGGCGCAAACCAGTCCGCTCAAGGCGTCGCCAAGGGGCTCGCCGTCATCAACGCCCACCTCGCCACCGGCCGTATCGGCATTCCCGGCGCCTGCCCCTTCTCCATTACCGGCCAGCCCAACGCGATGGGCGGCCGCGAGACCGGCGGAATGGCCACCACCCTCGCCGCGCACATGGGCTTTGACGCGGCCTCAAAAGACAGAGTGAAGCGCTTCTGGTCCTCGCCCGTCATCGCGCCCAAGCCGGGCCTGAAGGCGATCGACATGTTCGATGCGATCCACGATGGCCGTATCAAGGCTTTGTGGGTGATGGCGACCAACCCGGCTGTCAGCCTTCCAAACTCCAACCGCATTCGCGAAGCGCTGGCGAAATGTCCGCTGGTCATCGCGTCAGACTGCATGGCGAGCACCGACACGATGTCATTCGCCCACGTGAAGCTCCCCGCCCTCGCGTGGAGCGAGAAGGATGGCACAGTCACCAACTCTGAACGCCGTATCTCCCGTCAGCGCGCCACGCTGCCCCCCGCCGGCGAGGCCCGCTCCGACTGGAGCATCATTGCCTCCGTCGGCGCCCGCATGGGTCACCGCGACGCCTTCAGCTGGCGCAACCAGGCTGACGTGTTCCGGGAATACGCCCGCCTCACCGCCTATGAGAACAGCCCCTCCGAAGGCAGGGACCGCCTCCTCGACCTCTCCTCCCTGGTCGGCATGACAGACGCAGACTACGACGCATTCGAGCCCGCCCAGTGGCCCCTGCGCACGCGTACTGGCACGCCGCGGCTCTTCACCGGCGGCATCTTCCCGCGCCCCGATGACCGCGCCCGCATGGTCGCCGTCCAGGCGAAAGGCCCAGCCGAACCAGTCACCCCTCGCTATCCGCTTTCGCTCAACACCGGCCGCATCCGCGACCAGTGGCACACGATGACGCGCACCTCCCTCGCTCCCGGCCTCATGCGCCACATTCCCGAGCCGTTCGTGGAAATCCACCCGCACGACGCCGCCGCATCCGGCGTCATTCATGACCGTCTCACCTGCATCGAAACATCTCGCGGGAAAACCGTAGCCCTCGCCCGCATCACCAACCGCCAGCGACGCGGCTCGATCTTCATGCCAATGCACTGGACCGACGCCTTCGCCCCCAGCGCTCGCTGCAACGCCAATGTCAGCGGCACGGTCGACGCAACCTCCGGCCAGCCCGAGTTCAAGCACACGCCTGCCCGCATCTACGGTTATCGCGAAACCTGGGCAGGCTTCTACATTTCACGCGAACCCGCCACGCCGCCCAAAGGCGCCGACGTGATATGGCGGCGTATCCCGCAAGCCCACGCCCACCTCCACGAATTCGCCGGCCGAGGCGATGCCGGCGAACGCGATCTCGTCTCGAAAAGCCTTCTCCGCAACGCCGAAGGCGACTGCATCCGCTTCGACGATGCCGCCGCCCGTTCTTCCCGCCAGGCGTGGATAGCAAATGGCCGTCTCGAACGTGTGCTGTTCTTCGGCCAGCGCCTGCCGCCGCGCGACTGGTTGGTCGCCGCCTTCGCGGAACAACAAGTCTCCGACGATACGCGCCGCTTCCTTCTCCATGGCCGCGCGCCACATGCCGCGATGGATTCCAGCCCAATCATCTGCTCCTGCGCCGGCATCACCTCGCGCACCATTCTGGCCGCCATAGCAGACGGCTGCCGCACGCCCGATGCAGTCGGCGAGACTACCCGCGCCGGTACAACCTGCGGTTCTTGCCGCACCGAAATTTCTCGCCTCATCGCCGAAGCCCCCACCCCCGGCAACTCCAGGACAGAGAACCGAAATGCTGCATGAAAAGCACGGCCGCGTTCAGCTGGTTGGCGCAGGCCCCGGAGCCGCTGATCTTCTGACCCTCCGCGCACTCCACGCGATCGAATCGGCCGGCATAATTCTCTACGACGCACTTGTCGGTGACGATATCCGCGCACTCTTTCCAGCATCGGCCCGCGCCATCGAAGTCGGCAAGCGAGGCCATCGCGCCTCCACGCCGCAGGACTTCATCAATCACCTCATGCTGAGGTTCGCGCGCACCGGCGCGCTGGTGACCCGGCTAAAGGGCGGCGACCCATCCATCTTCGGCCGCGCCGCGGAGGAACGGAAATTTCTCGAAGACCACGGCGTCGCCGTTGAGGTTATTCCAGGCGTCACCACAGCCTCCGCCGCTGCGGCGGAGTTTGGTTTCTCGTTGACCACACGCGCGGGCGCACGTCGCGTCGTGCTGGCGACGGGCCGGACGCTTGAGGGCGCCGCCGGAGACTGGGCAACCATGGCGGACCCGGGCACGACGCTCTGCCTTTATATGGGTTGCGCCGATATTGCATCAATTTCGCGGCAGCTGATGCAGGCCGGCATGCCGCCTGCCACGCCGGCGGTCGCTGCTCTCGATGTGTCGCGCCCCAACTCACGTCTCATGATTTCGAGCATACGAGAGATAGCGAACGACCTTCTACGCGAACAGATCGCCGCGCCGGTCTTCATCTGCATCGGTGAAGCATGCGGAAGCGCGACTACTGCCGCAGACTTAGTATCGCTTGAGCGTGCTGGAGGTCTTCGGGGATGTTGACGTTCATAAACGTGTCCGCGTCAGAGAACAGCACGGGCCCGAAATCGGCCCATGCGAGCACATCGCGGACTGCGGGATGGCGACTGACACCCTTGGCGCTCGCAAGCGATACCAGGCCGGCCCTGCATACGCCAACGCCCAACGATGAAGGAGCAACCGCATGACGCTTGCGCATCTGGAAGACGATCCCGCTGACCACGCCGCCATTGCCGGCGAACAACGCATTTTTGGATTTGAAGCGGATTTCGCGAAAGACCTCCGCTGCATACCAATGGTCGTACGATTCAAACTCGACAGGTGCGAGATCAAGCTTTCGCTAAAGCAGTGGTCCAGGCTCGGCCGCGACAATCGCGCGGCGCTGCTGGCCTGGCGGTGTGACACGGCGAGCGAAGTCGAAAACTACCGGCGCAGGTTGACAGCGCTGGTGACAACCTGTGACGGCGGGCCAATCGTATGGCTCGAACCCGTTTCGGCGCCTGTATGGGCGGATGACCGGAAAACCCCGCTTCCGGTGATCGAACAAGCTGCGCGCTCTGGTATAGACCCGCCTTCCGACGATCAGTGGATGAGTCTTTCGCCGATCGAACGCTTCGCACTCGTGAAACTCGCCCGCTCAAATCACGATAACGAAAACTTCCTGCCGGCCATGCGCGAGTTCAAGATTCATGTCGAACACTCCCCCGTCCCGGAACCGCCACTGTCCGGTTCGGACCGATAACAACGCCTCGAATCGCTATCGCCATGCCGTCGCGCAGCCCGGCGAGCGGCGGCGATAGATGCCAACCAGATCTTTGCGGGATTTCAGAGCGGCAGGTTGAATTTCCGGTAGGCGGACAACCACCCCGAACAGCCCTGAATCATTCCTGCGCGATCATGACGAAGCGGTGCTGCCGAACAGACCACGCCAGCGCCAACCCACCATCAGGCTAGCAACGAGCAGGATGGGCCAGGCGAGCTCCCAGCCATTGAGACGGACAGGCTCCACGGAAGCGGACGCCCGTTGGACCGGCTGTGGCGAGCGCGTCTCCTCCGTCATCACCATGCCTTCGAGCGGCTTTGGCGACGGTTCGACAGGAGCTTCGGGCATATCCGCCGATGGCGTTTCCACGGCCGGCGCCGGAGGCTGCGCCGCCGGGCTGGGCGATGGCGCTGTCCCGGCGGCGATACGGGCTTCGGCGATGTCCTGACGGCTGGCGGCCTGTTTGGCGTTCTCCAGCGCATCGTTGCTCTCGGCGAAGGCCCGCAACTCCTGCGCGGCGCTTTCAATCGTGCGGCCCATCGCCTGCTCCAGCGCGGCGCGAGCGCTGTCGATGGCGGGCGCAGGGATGTTGGCGCTTGCCGCCTCCTCCATCACGAACTCCAGCAAGCGGCCATTGCCGCAGCTGACATCCGTGCAGCTGACGCCGTGACGATTGATGCTGTCGATATATTCGGCGAGCAGGCGCTGCCTGGTGGCGTCGCCGGCGTTCCAGCGATCCTTGCGGATCGTCTCGATCATGCGGGCGGTAATGTCCTGAAAGGCGAAAGGGGAATTGTCCTCGAAAAATTCCTTCATGCCGAGATTTTGGCTATCGGCGACATAGGTTTCGAAAGTCTGCTGCCACATCGTGTCGTCAACGACGGTGTCGATCGTGGCGTCCCAGCCCCACATATACTCCACGAACTCGCGCATGGCGCCCGCGCCGGCATACCCCTCCTTCTGCATGCCCTGGATCCAGGCCGGATTCACATAGCGGGAACGGAATTCCTGACCGACGAACTTGTCGATGCTGGTCATCTCCGGCTTGCCGGGATCGCGTGAGTTGGTAATCAGCGTTTCGGGCGTCTCGCCGCTGATCGAGCGGATCGCGGTCGCCAAGCCGCCCATATACATGAACATGTCGTCGTTATCGAGCGCGCCATAAAGCGCCGTTGAACTTGAGTGCACGACCGTATCGACATCCGAGAGCGTGAGGCGGAAGGCGTCCTCCATCTTCTCGCCCCAGAAGCCGTTGCCATAACCATGGCTCATCTTGGAAATGTACTCGTTGGCCATGCCGGCGTCCGAGTCCCACGAGCCGGATGCGGCGGCAATGCCCGACGTGTTGAGATTGAAAATGCCCGGCGGCTCATCGAAGATGCGCACACCGGCCATGCGATCGGCCAGTTCAGGCTCAACACCCTTGGCGACAAGCGCCTTCCTGGTTGCGAGATAGTGCTTGCGGACAAGATTGTCCGCCTCGTCCAGAACCTTCACGCGCTGCACCGCCTCATCCATCAGCACGGTGACATTGTTGAACATCCCCTCGGCGGCGGACGCGATAACGATGTCGACGCGCGGGCGGCCGAGCCGGGCGCGCGGGATCACCTCGACACCGACGACCTTGCCGCGCTCATTCCATACGGGTTTCGTGCCAAGCAGGTAGAATATCTGGGACTCCATCACGCCTTCATGGCGCATGGTTTCGTCGCCCCAGATCACGAAGGAGACCTTCTCGGGATACTTGCCGTTCTTCTTCAGATGATCCTGCAGCATCTGTTCGGCGAGTTTCGCACCCATCTCCCACGCGGCCGGCTTGGGCACCTTGTCGGGGTCGATACCGTAGAAGTTGGCGCCGGTGGCGTAGGCGTCGGGATTGCGGATAGGTTCGCCGCCCATGCCGGCGGGAACGAAGCGACCACTCAGCGCTTTCACAAGACCGTCGAGTTCACGGGGACCGGAGTCGCGGATGCGTTGCTCCATGTCGGCGGCAAGAATGTCTCGCGCATCAGGTAGCGCGGAGCGGTCGACACTGACGATGGCCTTCACGGTGCTCGCAATAGCGCCGTCCTCCGGCGTGCGCCCAAAGGCGTGGAGACCATAGGGAATGGTCTGGGCCTTGAGTTCGATGAGGTAGTTTTCGACGCGGTGGAGATCTTCATGGCTCCATTCGCCGTCAGACGGCAAACCAAGATCCTTCGCGACGCCAAGCTGGATCGACTGCTCGCGTACTTCCTTGCCGTAGGCGGCGGCGAGTTCAGGACTCTTGGTTTCGTTCTGCGAGTGATTGTTCATCGCCTCGCTGAGCCTGGCCAGCACCTCCGAGAGCCCGCCCTCCTTGAAAGGCGGCACCATGTGATCAATCAGCGTGGCCATGCCGCGGCGGCGGGCGACCAGCCCCTCGCCAACCACGTCGACATTGTAGATGTACGCATCCGGCAAGTCCGCGATCATGGCATCGGGCGCATCCTCTTCGCTCAGGCCGGTGTCCTTGCCGTCAAGCCACTCCAGCGTGCCATGCGTGCCGATGTGCACGACCGCGTCGGCCTTGTAGCCGTGCCGTAGCCAGGCATAGACGGCGGCATACTGGTGATGGGGCGCCAGGTCCTTTGCATGGAACAGCTTGTCGAGGTCTTCGCCCCAGGCGCGCGAGGGCTGAGGCGTCAGCAGAATGTTGCCATAGCGCACCCCGGGGATGACGAAGCTCGTCTGCCCGCCTTCGCGAACCGCCATAAGCTTGCTGTCCTCCGGCTCGCCCCAATCTCTGAGCATCTTGTCACGCAGCGATGGAGCATAAGCGTCGAGCCATTTGCGATATTCAGGCACCGGCACGCGAACCACCCCGCCCTGGGCCAGCATCTCCTGCAACTCGCCCGGCGCCGCACCCATTACGTTGCGCGCTTTGCTGGTGATGTCGGCAAGCACGCTGTCCGCATCGAGCGGTTTATCCCCAACATCATAACCTTCGGCTTTCAGACGCTGAAGCGTGTTGGACAGCGTCTCGGCGACATTGAGGTAACTCGCACCGATGTTCGCCTTGCCGGGCGGATAGTTGTAGTAGATCAGCGCGATCTTCTTGTCGGCGTTGGCCTTGCGGCGCAGTTCCGCATAACGCAGCGCCCGGGCGACAGCCATTTCCACACGCGACCTGATCGGGCTGGTGATAACCGATGTCAGGCCCGTCGCTTCGTCGCGAATTTTCTCTTTTGTCCCCACAACGATCGGCGCGATCGTTCCCGCCAGTTCGGGCACGGCGAGATTGAAGGTGCCCTCGAACATCGAGAGGCCAGACGCGGATTCGCGCCACTCTTTCTCGCTGCGCCCATACAGGCTGATCAGGTTCAGGGTCGGAATATCGATGGTTTCCATCATCTTCGCGGCGTTGGCGTCCGCGAACTGGAAGTTTCCGCCCAGCGCGACATCGGCGCGCGGCTTGCCGTGTTCATCCTTCAGCAGCAGATCGAACGAGACGGCGCCGGGATAGCCAAACAGAGGGATCGCGTCCGCGCCCTGCCGCTCCACCTCAGCAATCAGCGCATTCAGCAACGCCGTGTCGCCGCTGTAGTAGGTCGCCTTGAAAAAGCTCACAGCCACCTGCGCGCGGCCGGGATGCTTCTTGCCATTGGCGGCGCGCCATGCGTCGAACTCATCCCATGCCGCAAAGACGCGGCCCGTTTTGCCGTCAGGATAGTAGTACCCAAAGTCGATCGACATCTGCGGCGGCGGCAGATCGAGGCCACGAATGCCTGCGCGCGTGAGCGCCAGCTTCATGAGCGCCAGCTGGTTCTGCGGACCGGAGTGCTGCCAATATGCGCGTGCGCGATTGTCGAACGTGACGCCCTGCTCCTTGTAGATATCCTCGCCCAGCAAGCCCTCGCCCACGCCAAGCACCACACCACTGGTGGTGATGGCCTTCAGGAGGCTCGTCTTCTTCTCCGTGTCGAAGCGCGCGATCATCTGTTCGTTCATGGTGTCGAACACCAGAACGTCGCTCTTCTCCAGTTCCTCCGGGGCGAGGTCTTCGAAGGTCGACTCGGCCAGCAGACTCAACTCCACCAACCCACGCAGGTCTGGGCGTTCGTTCAATAGCTGCTCGAACGCCGCGAGCGTGCCGGGAATATTTCCGTCGGAAAACACATAGGACAGCCGCACGCGCTCCTGCGCCACAGCCACCGCCGGCGCCAGCAGCGCCAGAAAAAGAAGGCTAAGGAACCGGAGCAGGCGTGACATCTGTCTGCGCTTCGCCAGCGCCTTCTCCGGCGCCATCGCCTGTGTCAGGCACGTAGATCACCTGCCCGTTGGCCAACCGATAGGCTGTGCCGAGTCGCGTGCCGTCGCCCTGCCCGGTATCGCCCGTCAGCTTGTAAGCCGTGATCGTCTCTCCCTTCTTGACGATGATCTCCTGCTCGCCATTGGCGCTGGTCTTCACCATCGTGACTTCGCTCTCGGCGTTCATCAGGTCGCCGAGATTATAAACCGAGAACAGCGTGATCATCAGGCCGACGATGAACACGATCGACACGTCGAACAGGTTGGCGATGCCAGACAGCGGGTCTTCATCCGGCGGCTCATCCGGCGCAGCGAGTTTCAGGAAACGCCCCATCAGCGCGCCTCCATCTCTGCGGCCACCACTTCTGCAAGATAGCGCTGCTCCCGGATCGAGGCGCTCACCCAGCCCTGCTGCACAGCCACGAGCGCATACGCGATCGTTCCCGTCGCAAGACCGATGATGGTCGAGGTGAACGCCACCACCATCTGGCCTGCCATCTCCTGCATGTTGCCGCTCGCCATCGCCGCCAGCGACTGCCCCATAGGGATCAGCGTGCCGATCAGACCGAGGCTCGGCCCCAGCTTCACCAACGCGCGCGGCCCATCAAGCTTGTGACGCAGCCTCTCTTCATGCTCCGCGACAATATTCTCCAGCCCGCCATGATGCAGCGTCGATGTTTCATTCTGACTCTGGATCGCTGACAGCAACCGGCCCAGCCCAGCGGGCATCGCCGTTTTGCGGCTGGCGTCGGCCGACAACACTCGCCCCTGCTGCAACCACGCCTTGAGATTGAATCCCGAATGCTCACGCCGCCGCCGCACCGCTTCCATCAGCGAATACCCGGCATAGTACAGCGTCGCCGCGACGCAGACCCACAGCAACGCCATTACCGGAAAGCGCAGAACCTGGCCCAGCGCAAACAGGCCGTTCTCAAGACCATCAAGCAACGTCATTTACGAACCCAAAACCCTCGTATCCCGCCGGTCAGAAGCGCCGCCACCGGAACCAGCCACGCCCAGACGGGAATGCCCATCGCCGCCGTCTCGGCCAACTGGTTAAGCGCTCGCGCCGATCCCCACCCTGCCAACACGCCGGGGGTCACCGCAATGACCGGCGCGCACCATGCGACAACCAGCAGCACGCCATCCCGCACAGACGTGAACGCGAAGCACTCATCGCGCGCGAGGAGAATGGCCACGCCAGGCACGACAAGGCCGATCGCCGCGGCAACCCACACATTCATGCCGCTCGCCGCATAGAGCGCAGCCGCCAATCCCGCTGTCAGCCCCGCCAGCAACAAAGCGCCCGCCGTCGATCCGCCGCGCACCAGCCGCCATGCAGCCGCCAAGGCGATCACGGCGCCGACCCATTCCGCCTGCGCCTCGATCCAGCGCGTTGCTCCGAATACCAGCAGGAATGGCGCAATGAACCATGCCGCATCACGCCAGCCGGCGCCGGGACGCGCCGCATGGGCGGCGGCGGCCAGCAGGGCCAGCATCAGCATGAGGGACACCAGAAACGGCACAATTCAACCCAAACCACAAAACCTGAACGTCTTACCGGTCTCATCATTGCAGGGGAAAGCCCTGCCCGCATATCAAGGTGCAGTTACCTCTCCCTGAAAAGACAAAGCCGCTGCGGGTGTCATCAACCCGCAGCGCCAGTCTTGGCAGTTTTTCATCACAGGAGGAAGTTTGTGATGGAGCTGCCCACGTTTTCGCACCGGGGCGCACACCTATCTGGATTTGTCGTCCTTGAAGCGGATGCCGATGAAGGCGCCTTGCGGCGCGCCGCGATAGCCGATGACCTCTTCATAATTCTCGTCGAACAGATTCTCGATACGGCCATAGATTTCGATCTGGTCGCTGAACTGGTAAGACGCGCCAAACCGAACCAGCGAATACGGATCGACAGCAACACGGGTGAAGTTGACGAACTCCGTGTCACGCATTTCGCCGTTGTAGGTAACGCCGAGATTGAGGCTCCACGGCGTGCCCGAGATGCGCCAGTTGGCGTCCAGCGAGGCCTGGTTCTCCGGGCGGCGCACTTCGATGCCGGCCGGTTCGGTGGCGTCGAGATAGGTGTACGTGCCGATCACATCGATATCGGCGCTCGGATTGAACCTCGCATAGACCTCGACGCCTTCGCGCTCGCTTTCGGTCGTGGCGTTCACCGGCGTCGTGAAGCCGCCGATCTCGTTCTTCAGCGTCGATTTGAAGTAGGTCACGTCCGTGACAAGGCGTCCATCGAGCCATGTCTGCTCAACGCCGATATCGAATCCCTCGGCCTCTTCCGGCTTCACGTTTGGATTGCCGGTCCAGGAGCCTGGCACGAAACCGAACTGTTCAAAGAACGAGGGGTTCGTCACGCCCGTTCCGATCGAAGCGTGCAGACGCGTGCCGGTGTCAGGGATCACCCAGGACCCGGCGACCGCATAAGTACCGGCATCCTCGAACTCGCCGCGATTGTCGTCGTGACGCACTGTGGCGAGCAGGTAGAATTGCTGCGCGATCTCGGCCTGATACTGCACGCCGTAACCGATCATCTCCCGCTCTTCTGGAACTTGCGACGGGTCGAACGGGTGCGTGTTGCGGTATTTCTCGGTCTTGGTCTCGGCGAACCCCGTGACGGTGGACAGGAAATCAGGCGCGCCGAACTTGTAGGAGGATTGCAGGCCAAACTTGGCGCGGCTCGATTTGTCGCCATAGTCGCCAAACGCCGTCCCGTCGCCGCCCTCAGTGTGCGAGTTGGTATAGGAGCCCGACCCGATCGTCACCCACGCACCATCGAGCAGCGACATCGTGCCCGATCCGGCGATGTTGTAGCTCTTGGCTCTTGCTTCGCTGGCGTCGTCAAACGTCTGGCCTTGCTGACCAGGAATGCCGGAGAAATCCTGGCCGTCGGACTCGCCGAAGGAATTCACATACCGCGCGAAACCATCGATCCGGAAGATCGGCGACAGTTCGGCGCCGCCGCTGACATATCCCGTCAGGTTCTCATACCCTTCCTTGTCGCCCGCCTCGCCCGGCGGACCGTTCACCGCGCCCAACGCCGAAACGTCATAGCCCTCGCTGGTCGTGCCGGCGACGCCCAGGTCGAGGAAAGTCTGGCCGTCGCCCAGGCCATAGCCGCCCGCCACGGTCGCCGTCCGGTTGCTGCCGATCTCGCCCGAGGCGTTGAGGAACGAGCCATCAACATTGCGGCGGGTAATGACGTTGACGACCCCCGCCAGCGCGTTGGAGCCGTAAAGGCCGCTCTGCGGGCCGCGAATGACCTCGATGCGATCCACATTGGCCGCCAGCAATGTCGAGAGGTCGGTTTCGCCATTGCCCGCGCCTGACACATCGACGCCATTGAACAGCACGACGGCATGATTCCCTTCAGCGCCGCGGATACGAATGGCGGTCAGGCCGCCGCCAGCCCCTGTACGGCTAACCGACAGGCCCGGAACCTGGCGAAGCACGTCCGGAACGTAGGTATAGCCGCCCTCCTCGATCTGCTCGCTGGAAACGACGGTCAGCGAGTTGCCGACTTTCTCGTATTCAGTGGCGACGGCCGTACCGGTGATGACGACCACGTCTCGACTATCCGGGGCCGTCTGCGCGAGGGCGCCCGGCGCGGCAAGCAGTCCGCCGAGCGAAACGGCCAAGGCGATGCTTGAAACACGCACAAGCGCGCCTGAATTGCCAACTGCGAAACGACACATAGCACCCGAACTCCCGTTTTCCGTTTCACGGGGTCGTTGCAAGGTTCCGCCGCACCAAACACGTTATTTACGGTTACATCTTTGATTTTGTTAATGTTACATGTTGTGTTACATGTGGGGCCGGCCAGACTGCTCCGCCGGTGCTTCTGTTTTCGCATCACTTCCCGAAGCCGCCGGACGAAATCTGAATTTCGTCCGGCCAGAGCCAGCCATGCGCTATCGCGCATACCGCCGTCACAAGCAGGAGAACAACCACCACATTCCCGCAGCGGCCTTATCGGGCCAAGTCGAGCCGGTAATGTCCGTGGCGCGGACAGCTTACGCTCTCATTCCTGCCATTGCGCCGCTCCGGTTTCTCCGGCCCGTTCGCGCCGGCCCAGGAGCCCCGCTAGTCGATGCGAACCTGACTTTCGGCAAAGTCGGGACAATCCGTGCGCTTCGCAACCACGCGACACCGCCACGCCGCGGCATCGGTCTCGACAAGCGTTTCGCCCCACGTGCCAAACCAGTGATAGCCTGTCCGCCGCTCCTGGCTAACGTCCTCATAGCGGTCGACACGGATGCTGTCTCGATTGGCGAGGACGATGGAGTTGTCCTCCAGATCATAGAATCGAGCCCAAAGCAGCGGCGCGCCGGGATCATCCACCAGACGGCGATCATAGTCGGCTGTGTGAAACTGGAAGGTCACAGGTTCGGCCAGCGAATACTGCTCCAGCCGCTTTCCCTGAATTGCGACGTCCTTGAGCCAGGAAACACCGCCATCCACGGCGGCCACGATCCCGGGAGACGGGTCCTCCACCGACATGAGAAAATACAGGATATAGACTGACTCTTGCGCAGCGATCGAAGGAAGTTCGAACGCGCGGCCCTGAACAGGCTTGAGCGTCTCAGGATCATATTGACCAGCCCACGCCGTGAGCCTGTCGCCCTGACGAACCTGAAGACGGAGTAGGCAGTCTATCCCGGCCTCAAGCGCCTTCGCTGCGCGGTCGCGTGTTGCAACATCGACGCTACCGAATGGCTCGCGCTCGGCCGCAATATCCTGCAAGAGGCCGAGCGGTCCCGAGAAGACCTCGTCAGCGACGGTAAGCATGCCCCGATAGTCACCGGATATGGGCAGAGAGTGCGGCCAGCCTCCGCACGTCTCGAATTGATTTGAGAGAAGGTAATCAAGTCCTTTCAATGCAGCGGCACGGTAACGCTCATCTCCTAGCCGCTCGGATGCGCCCATCAGGTAAGCGATCTGGGTGTAAACGTTGCGATTGTCGAAGCTGCCGTTTGGATTACCTGCATCGACGACAATCCCGGCTCGTTCAGTCTCCGCGATGATCCGCAACGGGTCCTGGTTCTGGGCCCAGCCGCCATGATCGCGTTGCAGGAGGAGCAGATTGTCCGCAATCTCGCGAACCTGCTCCGGCGTGTAGCGCGGATACTCGCTGCCGTGCCGGTTCTGCCAATGATGGATCGCGTCCGAGAAGCCGGACAACGACAGCGGCTCGGCGCTCCCGGCGCGGACCTGCCCGGCGGGAATGTCCCCGGGCGAACATGCCGCCAGCACGGACAACACCCCCGCAAGGCAAGCGATCGCGCGCACTGTGCGCCGCGGGGCTTTCGGCATTGGCATCATATCGGGGACCTCCTGTTGGCAAACTAGGACACCGGTGTCATGGAGGGCAACACCGTAGTCGGCCCCGCGAAGGAAGATACGATGAACATCCGCAAAGCCGATCGGCTCTGGGCGCTGCGCTGGGGCGTTATGTGCCTGGCGGCCGCTGGCCTGACCGCGTGCGCGGCGGGACCAGCGCCGGGGCCAACCCCAACACCACGCGACAGGGCGGCCGTGGCCGTGCCGGGTCCTGAGGGGACCGGCGCTCATATTTCGTGGCGGCGATACGCAAACGACAGACAGGATGCAGCGTGGCGCGTGATGCGCGACGGCAAGCTGGTCGCCGAGCGAAACGGCGCGGAAGCGACCAGCGTGTTCGATCCGGACGGGACCGCCGGCGCGACCTATTCCCTGCTGTACGGCGACGATTTCGTCACCTCTGCAACGGTTCTCGATGGCGGCGTGCTCAAGATCGCGCTCGACAAGCCGGCGGACCGGACGGCGCCAAACGGCGCACCTTATGGATACACGGCCAATGATGCATCCATCGGAGACCTGGACGGCGATGGCGATCTGGACATCGTCCTCAAATGGTATCCTACGATCGCGCAGGACAATGCATTCGCGGGATATACCGGCGAGACATTGATCGACGCCTATACGCTTGAGGGCGAACGGCTATGGCGCATCGATCTCGGTCCCAACATCCGCTCTGGCGCGCACTACACCCAATTCATCGTTGCGGATCTGGACAATGACGGCCGCGCAGAGGTCGTGATCAAGACGGCGGACGGATCGAAAGACGCAGCCGGCCGGGTCATAGGGAATGGCGACGCAGACTGGCTGGAGCACGAGGGGGAACTCGAACAGGGCGACCGGACCGGGTCACGTATCACGCCAGACGGGCGGCGCATGGCGGAACTGACCGGACGCGTCCTGCGAGGGCCGGAATACCTGACGGCGTTTGATGGCCGGACGGGAGAGATCATTTCAACAGTCGACTACATCCCCCAGCGCGCGCCCGAGACTCACTCGCCCAACAGTGACCGGATGAAGGAATTATGGGGCGACGGCTACGCCAACCGTTCAGATCGCTTCCTCGCGGCCGTGGGACATTTTGGCGAAGGCGGCGCCAGCGCCATATTCTCGCGCGGCTACTACGCCCGCTCCGTCATTGCAGCCTGGGATCTGATCGGGGGTGAACTGACGCCCCGCTGGGTGTTCGACAGCGACACGGCGCCGGACGGATACGCCGGGCAGGGAAACCACCAGATGTCGGTGGCGGACATCGATGGCGACGGGTTGGACGAAATTGTGTTCGGGGCCATGGCGATCGACCATGACGGCAGCCCTCTTTGGACATCAAAACTCGGCCATGGCGACGCGTTGCACGTCGCTGATTTCTTGCCGGACAATCCCGGGCTTGAACGTTTCGGCGTCCAGGAAACCATGGCGATGAGCGGAAACCGCGGCGCCGTGATGCTGGACGCCGCGACAGGAGAGATACTCTGGAGTTCGCCCGCTGACCGCGACACAGGACGCGGCGTCTGCATAGACATTGATCCCGATCATCCCGGTGCGGAATGCTGGGCGTCCAACAGCGGCAGCCTGTTCAGCGCAGCCGGCAAGGAGATCGCCTCCACGCGGCCACGCAGCATCAACTTCGCGATCTACTGGGATGGCGATGATCTACGCGAAATCCTGGACGATGTGCAGATCACCAAGTGGGACTGGAAGACCGCCAGCGAGACAGTGCTGCTGGAAGCGAAGGGCGCGCATTCTAACAATGGCTCCAAGGCCACCCCGGCGCTGTCCGCGGACATACTGGGAGACTGGCGCGAGGAATTGCTGCTTCCCAGCGCAAACGACACCGAGCTGCTTGTCTTCCTGACGCCTCATCCAACCAATTTGGCGGGAAGCTTCCTGATGGAAGATCGCACATATATGAACAACGTCATCGCCCAGAACTCCGCATACAATCAGCCCCCTCATGTCTCGGGCGGAAGGATACCCTTGGACTGAGCCGGCGACAGGATGAGGACAATCTTGCCGGCGAACGCTGCATCCAAACCACGGCTCGCAACCTGCGGAGACAACACCGGCCTTCCACGCCTTATTGGCGCCGTGGCGTCCGCGAGGACGGCAGCATCCCCTGCGGTCCCGGCGCGCCATGTTCAGCCGGCGTGATGTCCGGCTCCGTGGGAACGCGCGGGTTCTCCAGCAGATAGGCGCTCAGCGGAATGTCCATCCCGCGTAGGGCTTGCGCAACAACGTCCGCAATGTCGGCGGCGCCTGCCCAGTTGGGGTGAACATATTCCTTTTCCGGAAAGAGCCGCGCAGTCACGTCGTCTTTTCCCATCGCGCTCCACCGGCTGGCAAGAAGCGTGTTCAACGGGATGAAGGCCGCGCCCTCTTCTTCCGCTACCTGCTTCGCCCACGCCGCATAGCCATCCGGGCTTGTGCGGATTTTTTCGTCATCGCCGGTCCAGATATTCCGCGGAATCAGAGACAGAATAATTGGCTCCGCGCCCAGCTCGCGCACGTCGCGGACATAGTTGCGCATATACCATCCGAAGGTGTGACGGATCTCGCCGCCAGGTGCGTCGTGACTCGGCGGATCAATGGCGCTTGTTTCCTCGCCGACACCAGGCAGTGAAGAGGGCCCGTCATTGTGCCCGAAGGCCATCAGGACAAAATCACCTGGATGGATCATCTGCTTCACCTTGATCCAAAGCTCCGGCGAAATCTGGTAGGTCCGCGAGGATGTCCCGCCCATCGCATCGTTCACCACTTCGATGCGGTCAGCATCGAAGTGGTAGCGGAACGGGCGGCCCCACCCGAACTGGCCGTTTGTCGATCCGTTGTCCCAATAGCCATTGCGAATGGTTGAATCGCCAATCAGAAACAGCGCCGGCTTGTTCACTGGCGGCGTACTGGCCGCCAGTGTCTCCTGCGGCGCCGCAATGCACCCGGCGAGCAGCCCCAGGACAAGCGCGCCCCCTCCAGCCAGCACACGGCGCCTGTTCGAGTTCTGTTGAGACGCCAGCATTGCTTCTCCACCATGTGATGTCACGCCAGGACGAGACTACACTACATGTAGAAGAAGCCCTGTCAGCAGGCGGCTGTCTAATGGGCCAGAAAAAGGGGCACAGCTGCGGACCTCAACATTTGCCGCGTCATGCCGCCGAACACCATCTCAGCGAAGCGCGAGCGGCCATAGCCGCCCATCACCAGCATGTCCGCCCCAAGCGCGGAGACCTCATCCAGCATCGCTGCCGCTTCCGAGCGGCCGGCCGGTTTCACGCGCCGCAGCTCCGGGGTGATGCCGCGTCTCGCAAGGTGAGCGCCGAATTCTGCACCGGGCCCTTGCCCCTCGGCCGCCTGCTGCGGGTCGCTGTCGATGGATATGACCCCGACATGCTTTGCGTGCGCCAGAAACGGGCCAGCGTCATCCACCGCGCGGGCCGCCTCACGGCTTCCGTTCCAGCCGATGGCAATGCGCAGGCCGGCCGGTGTAGGCGTCCATCCCGGCGGCACGACAACCAATGGCCTGCCCGAGCCGAATAGAGCGCCTTCGATGAGAGGCGTGTGCGGATCGCCGAAAACCTCCCGCGCAGGACGGCCGATAACAGCGATGTCCATATATCGCGCATATCGCGCCACCTTCGTGCGCGCGTCGTCCGCCGCAACAAGAAGCGTTTCCACCGCACTGTTCGGGAAGCTCTGCTTCAGCCGCGCATCAAGCGAACGCCGGCGCGTCTCAAGCTTTTCCTCCGCTTCCTGAACCTGCTCCTGCCAGACGGCGGGCGCAAGGCTCACGCCTTCGATCAGCACGGACACATCTACGCGCCAGGCAACCAGGAGCACCTGAAGATGGCCTTGCGACGACTGCGCGAGTTGCTGAGCGAAAGCGACAACATGCTCATCGCTCTCACCTGCCGGCACGATGGCCAGTATGTCCCTGAAGCTCACGGCATCTGCTCCCAAATGGCGCAAGCATTTGTGCGGCAATCAAGGCTGGTCATCAAGCTGGTTGACGTCTTGATGGGCCCGGCCCGAAAGTCGCACCAGCGCAAGATCACGGCCCCGGGCGCCTCCTAATGCGACAGAAGCACCGGCACTTTAGGGTTGCTGAGCACATGTCCGGTCGCCCCTCCGAGAATGAACTCCCGCATTTTCGAATGTCCGTAAGCGCCCATGACGAGAAGGTCAGCGCCGGCATCGCGAACGTATGCGTCCAGCGTTCGCCCAATGCTCTGGTGCTTGGAATCGGCCTCCTCGGCGACTGCCGCCACGCCACGCCCGCCCAGATACCGCACGGCGTCGGCCCCGGCGCCATGCGCCGCGGCGGGCTTCTCGTTCACGGCCGTGAACACCAGCACCTTCTTGGCTTTCCTGAGCACCGGCAATGCATCCGCCATGGCGCGGGCCGCCGTGCGACTGCCGTCCCACGCGAGGACGACTGTTCCAAGGCCCCGCGTTGGAAGAGCAGCGAGAGCCGGCCAGAAAACCACAGCAGGCCGCCCTGATCCGAATATGACAGCTTCCGCTACCGCCCGCTGATCGTCGAGCGGCTCGACGATCGGGACGAGGCAGAGGTCGCGCGTGCGTGCGCGCAGGGCGACGTGCTCGCCAACCATATTCAGATTGGCGCGCTCCACCAGGCCATTCCCCGGCATGCCCGCAGCCTTAGCCTGCGTGCTGAAATCCGCCAGCAACCGCTGACATGTCTCCAGGCTCTTGCCTTCCTCGGCGCCGGCGAGCTTGCTGACGTTGATAAGATACTCGGCGACCGGATTGCGTGGCACGCGTATCTCGACATGAATCGCCAGCGCGGTCACGATCCCGTCCAGACTGGCTCCGAAAGCCACGCCCTGCCCGATCGCATCCGTAGGGCTGGGATCCGGATAGCTGTCCAGATGCAGCAGGATATCCAGAGCATTCATCGTCATCATCCTTCTCCGCCAACCGGAAAAGCTGGGAGCACTATTCCCCCTGTCTGGAGCGTCGTAAAATCCAAGCCATCTGTCTGTATTCACATGCTGGTCAATTGCCCCGCAGAGAGCGAGCCGGCGGCAATCCCCTCATCTCTGAACAGACTGAATATATGCCAGGAGCCCGCGTATGTCGTGCGGCTCCAGTTCCCATTCGGGCATGCCGTCATGGCCTGTGACCATGCCTTCCGCCAGCGCCTCCGCCAGACTGCTGATCGGATAGCGCCGCCCCAGCAGGCTGAACGGCGGCGCGTCGGGCATGGGGCTGGCTGTTGCCCGGTCAACCGCGTGGCAGGCCCCGCATTCACTCTCGGCCATCCTGCGGCCGGATTCGAACTCCGCCGCCGTCGCGCCGAGATTTTCTTCGCCGCTCGCTCCCCAATGGCTGCAACCTCCAAGGGCAAGGAGGCACATCGCCAGAATGTGCGGTCGCATGCGCATCTCCTGCATCACTGGCTGCATGTTCTGCGCGACATTGCAGCACCCACATCGTCCAAAACGCCTATGCTATCGGCGGCTCCGCCTCGGGCTCACATTCGAGGTCCGGCTTCAGAAACACTTCCAGCCCGAAAGCTGTATGGAGTCCGGGCGAGTCTGACAGCGTCACCAATTCAGGCGTCCGGCAATGGAAGCACCTGCCCGGTCACCGCTCCGCCATCGACGACGAATTCGCTGCCGGTCGAATAAGTCGCCTCGCAGAACAGAAAGCGCGCCATCCTGGCGACCTCGTCCGCCTCGCCGAAGCGCGCGATGGGCTGCGCCCTGGCAAGGTCATCGCCGAGATCCTGCGTCATCGGCGTACGGATAGGCCCCGGATGCAGAGAGAGCACGCGGATATTGTCCGCCGCAAGATCAAGCGCCGCCGCCTTCGTTAGTCCGCGCACCCCCCACTTGCTCGCCACATAGGCAACCGTGTTGGCATAACCTTGCAGGCCGGCCGTGGACGACGTGTTCACGATGACGCCGCCGCCCGCACGGCGCAGAGCGGGCACGACAGCGTGGATGCCGAGAAAGGCCCCATGCAGGTTGACGTCGATCACCCGCCTGAAATCTTCCGGCGAACAGTTCGCCACGCTCCCGAAGCTGACAATGCCGGCATTGTTGAAAAGCGCGTTTACTCCGCCGAACGTCTTCTCGGCCGCCTCGATCGCGCGCGTCCAGTCTTCAAGGCGCGTAACGTCGAGCCGAATATAGCTCGCCTGTCCGCCGAGTTCGCGGACGAGCGCCCGTCCCTCATCATCAACGATGTCAGCCAGCATCACTTTTGCGCCATCCGCCGCCAGCAGCCGGGCCGTCGCTGCGCCAATGCCGCGCGCGCCGCCGGTGATGAGGATCTTCAGGTCAGCCGCAGACTTGGACACCGCTTGGCTCCCATCCTGATTGCGCGTCGTCGTCGCGAGACATTTGAACCCAAGCCCAACACGGCCAACACAGGCGCCTTGTCAGCCGCCCTTGCTTCCAGCCGCACCGCGGCCCACGGGCACATGTTCCGCCACGCGATAGGTCAGATCCTGCCCATCGCTTTCATGGATCGTCACATACGCCCCCAAAGCGAGGGAATGGTCGCCGAGCCGGAAGACAGGCTCGTCGTCGCCCTCGTGTTCTTCGTCATAATGGAAATACCAGTTGGCGCCCCGGCGGAGCAGCCAGCCATCGGCGTCGCGCTCCACGCCCGGCTTGAACCGGATGACCGTGCATTGCTGCCGCGCCTCGCGCCATTCGTCCTCGATAAGCTTGCCGTCCTTGTCGACCGGCGCAGTGATCACATAGCCCTGCCCATCGTCCCCATTGGGGTAGCCGGGATTCCGCGCAAGGCGCAGAATGATTCGCGTTAGCGCCATCGTCCGTCCTCCTGAACCGTTTGCGTCCGCTTGTTTGAGCGACCTTCTTCTCCCAGCATGCCACCGCTTTGAACGACGTCAAACCGGCCGCTGCGTCTGGCGGCGCAACATTCTCGCCACGCCAAACCATCCGCCTGCTATTGCCGCGAGCACCAGCCCCGGAGCCAGCACCGAAATATCCGGCGGGGCGAACTGAAGGATGCCGGCCAGCGGCGGAATATAAAGGCCCGCCGCAACAACAGTGGCGGCAATCGCCGTGATCAGCCAGAAGATCGTGTGGCTCCTGTCAAGAAGCCCTCCGCGTCCGCCCGACGCGTCCGACAGCGCCAGCGCCAGGTTCGCAAGCACCAGGCTCGCAAACGCCGCTCCCCGCGCCTCGTTCTCCGGAGCCACGCTCAGCGCCCATGCGAAGAACCCGGCGATGACCGCGAGCACCACCACGCCTTGCAACACCGCCACCGCCCCCTGCTTCCAGCCGAACAGCATCTCGGTCGAGCGGCGCGGCGGCCGTTTCATCGCACCGGCTTCGCTCGGCTCGGACTCGAACACCAGCGAACACACCGGATCAATGATCAGTTCAAGCAGGATCACATGCATCGGATAGAAGAGCGGCGGCATCCCCAGAAGGATCGGGATCAGCGCCAACCCGGCGATCGGGACGTGAACGGCGGTGATAAAGATCAAGGCCTTGCGCAGGTTGGTGAAGATCCTGCGCCCCAACCGCACCCCACCGACGATGGACGGGAAGCTATCATCAAGGAGAACGATGTCAGCTGCCTCGCGCGCCACGTCCGTTCCGCGGCGGCCCATAGCGATCCCGATGTGCGACGCTTGCAACGCAGGCCCGTCGTTCACGCCGTCCCCCGTCATAACGACGACTTCGCCATTGGCGCGCAGGGCCTGCACCAATTGCAGCTTCTGCTCCGGCGCGATCCGGGCAAACACCCGCACCCGCTTCACCCGTTCGCGCAGCGTCGTCTCGTTCAGTCCGGCGATGTCTGCGCCCGTAGCAACGCCGGCGGCGGTATCGATCCCCGCTTGCCGCGCAATGGCGAGCGCCGTGGATGGATGATCGCCGGTGATCATCGCCACCGCAATCGACGCCTCGCCGGCTTCCTTCAGCGCGCCGGGAACGTCGGGCCGCAATGGGTCGATGAAGCCGATAAGGCCAAGGAAGTCGAACACGTGCTGGTCCGGATCGAGTTCGCCGCCCGGCCCCGCCTTAAACGAAGCAACACCGAGAACGCGAAGGCCGTCCGCCGCCATCCCCCCGATCGCAGTCTGCAACGCATCGACCTGATCCGGGCCAAGCCGGCACATCTGGAAGATGGTTTCTGGCGCGCCCTTGGCCGCCAAGATCGCCTCGCCGTTCCGCTCCCAGCGCTGAATCACAGCCAGCCGTCCCGGCCGCAACGGCCAGGTCCGCACCGGTTCGCCCGGCGGCGCAGCGGCAGAAACACGCGCACGAATGGCGCGGTCCATCGGATCGACAGGCTTGGCCGCTGACGCGAGCGCTGCGGTCTGCAACAGGCGCCCGGCGCCCGGCTCGCTGTCTCCGCCCGCCTCCAGATCGATGGATCGCCCGGCCAGAAAAAGGCGCACCAGCTTCATCTGGTTGAGCGTCAGCGTACCGGTCTTGTCGACGCACAGGATCGTCGCCCCGCCCAGCGCCTCGATCGCAACCGACCGGCGCACCAGCACATTGTGCCGCGCAAGCCGCCACGATCCCAGCGCCATGAAGATGGCGAGCACCATAGGAAACTCTTCAGGCAGCAGCGAGATCGCCACCGTCAGCGCGGTCAATCCGCCCTGCAGCCAGTCGTTCCGCACAAACCCATAGGCGACAAACACGATGATGCAGAAGCCAAAGGCCGCAACAGCGAGATAGGCGACCAGCCGGCCTGCCGTCTTCTGCAGGGGCGTTGCTTCATCCGCGCCGCCCGAAAGCGACAGGCCGATCTTTCCAAACCGCGTCCGCGGGCCCGTTTGCGTCACCCGCATGCTGCCCGAGCCGCCGGCGTTCAGCGTGCCGGCGAACAGCAGCGAGTCTTCCGGCGCCATCCCCTTGCCGAGCGGCGCGCGGGACACGGTCGCGGATTCCCCCGTGAGCAGGCTCTCGTCGATCGTCAGAACGTCGCCGGCCACAAGCTCCCCGTCCGCAGGAATGCGCTCGCCCTCGCCAATGAGGACGAGATCCCCCGGCGCCAGATCGCGGGCGGGAATCGAACTGGCCACGCCATCCCGAAAGACACGTGCATAGGGCTGGGCCAGGCTGCGCAGCGCCTTCAGCGCGCCTTCGCTGCGGGCTTCCTGGAAGACGACAAGGCCGATCGTCAGCCCCGCGCCGCACAGCAGGAAGATGCCCTCGCCCAGATCCCCGATCGTCAGATAGAGCCCCGAGGCGACAAGCAGCAGCAGGAACATCGGTTCGCGCAACGTGCCCCGCACGATCGCCCAGAGATTGCGCGACCGCGGCGTTTCGATCTCGTTCGGCCCGGCCTCGCTCAGCCGGCGCGCCGCCGTCGCACTATCCAGACCTTCGAGAGTGTTTGGCATCGCGACGGTCCCGTCTGAAATCCCTTGAGCAGCGGCCACTGCGCCGCCCGGCAGTTGCAGTACCCCACTTGGCGCTTTTGCGCAGGACGTCAACGCGTAGGCCTGATACGGATTGACGCTCGCCCCTCAACGGCCAGGATCAGCGCATGAATGACCGCCAGATACCAACAGATGCGTCCGACTCGCAGCTGAACCGCTTGCTGGCCCGCGTGTCGGGCCGGCCCGCCCTGCGCGCCGCAGTGGTTCACCCCAGGGACGCCGTGTCGCTCAGCGGCGCGCTGGAAGCTGCGCGCCTCGGGCTGATCGAGCCCGTGCTGGTCGGCCCGCGGGCCCGCATCGAGGCCGCCGCCGCCGAAGCACAGGAGGACCTGTCCGGCGTCGAACTCGTCGACGTCGAGCACAGTCATGCCGCCGCCGCCGAAGCCTGCCGCCTCGCGCGCAGCGGCGCCGTCGCCGCCATCATGAAGGGCAGCCTCCACACCGACGAGTTGCTCAGCGCCATTGTCGATCGCGACACCGGCCTGCGCACCGACCGCCGGATGAGCCACATCTTCATCCTCGACGTCGCAAGCTATCCCCGCCCCATCTTTCTCAGTGATGCAGCGATCAATATCGCCCCCGATCTCGCCGCCAAGAAGGATATCGTCCAGAACGCCATCGACTGCGCCATCGCGCTCGGCGTCGATACGCCGCGCGTCGCCGTTCTCGCGGCCGTCGAAACCGTCCATCCCTCGATGCAGGCGACGCTCGACGCCGCCGCCCTGTCGAAGATGGCGGATCGCAGCCAGATCGTCGGCGGCATGATTGATGGTCCGCTCGCCTTCGACAATGCGATCTCCATGGCCGCCGCCGCCGCGAAGGGCATCGACTCGGATGTCGCCGGCCAGGCCGACATTCTCATCGCGCCCAATATCGAGGCGGGCAACATGATGGCCAAGCAACTGGCCTATCTCGCCGGTGCACAGTCGGCCGGCGTCGCCATGGGCGCGCGCGTGCCTGTCGTTCTCACCAGCCGCGCCGACGGTCGCCTGTCGCGCCTCGCCTCCTGCGCCGCCGCCGTCCTCCTGGCGCAGCATCAACGCCTGAAGCCCATCCGGTGAGCGGCGTGATCCTCATTCTCAACGCGGGCTCGTCCAGCCTCAAGTTCGCGCTCTACCGGCGCGGCGCGGGTCTGGAACTTGTGCTGAAAGGCGCGGCCTCGCGCCTCGGCGCGCCCAACGCCCACCTGCGCATAAAGGCCGGCGCGGATATCCTGAAGGACGCCCCGCTCGGCGGCCCGCTCCCCGCCATGGAGGCCGCCGGGCTGACGCTGGACTGGCTCGCGGCCCAAGGCTTTCTCGCCAATCTCGAAGCCGCCGGCCATCGCATCGTCCATGGTGGAGCCGTCTTCGCCGAACCCGCCATCCTCGATGCCGGCGCCCTCGAAACGCTCACGCGGCTCGTGCCCCTCGCCCCGCTTCACCAACCTTATAATCTCGAAATCGCCGCGCTCGCCGCTACCCGCTTCCCGGGCGTGCTCCAGATCGGCTGTTTCGACACGGCTTTCCATGCCCAGGCGCCGCGGTTGTCACGCCTCTATGGGTTGCCGCGCGCGCTCAGCGAGGACGGCATCCTCGCCTATGGCTTCCACGGCCTGTCCTACAGCTACATCGCCGGCCTGTTGAAGGCGCAGGATGGCGAGCGCGCCGGCGGCAGGGCGATCGTGGCCCATCTCGGCAATGGCGCCAGCCTTTGCGCCATGGATCGCGGCCGCAGCGTTGCGACCACGATGGGCTTCTCCGCACTCGATGGCCTTCTGATGGGCTCGCGCTGCGGCGCGATCGACCCAGGCGTCGTACTCCACCTGATGCAGGCAAGAGGCATGAGCGCGGAAGCGATCACCACCCTGCTCTACGAACAGTCCGGTCTTCTCGGCGTCTCAGGCATCTCCGCCGACATGGGGACCCTGCTGCAAAGCAGCGCCGGCTCAGCCAGGCAGGCCGTCGATCTCTTTGTCTATCGGGCCGTGCGCGAAATCGGCTCGCTCGCCGCCACGCTCAACGGACTGGACACATTGGTGTTCACCGCCGGCATAGGCGAGAACGCCCCGGCCATCCGCGCACGTATCGCCGCCGGATGCCAGTGGCTGGGCGTAGAGATCAACCCTGCCGCGAACGGCAATAACGATCAGGTCATCAGCACAGGCCAGTCGAAGGTAACGGTGCGGGTCCTGCCCACGGATGAGGAACGCATAGTCGCCAACGCAGCCGACAAATTCCTCACGCCCGGCAGGAACCGAGTATAAGTGAAACCAACGAGCGCACCGCTCACGCGCAGCGTAGGGGAATCGCATATGCGGACAGAATCAGAATCTAGAATTCGTCGACGTTCTCTGGCGCACGAGTATCGCACGCTTCAATGAGGTCCGAGCGGTGACGCTCGGAAAGAGACTGCTGAACTCCGCAGCGACACCAACGGAACACCGAGCTTCAATGAGGTCCGAGCGGTGACGCTCGGAAAGAGCCAGCGTCGACGTTGGCGCGACCTTCTTGATTGGCTACGAGCTTCAATGAGGTCCGAGCGGTGACGCTCGGAAAGAGTTGCAGCGGCTGCGTCGAAGAGGGACACCATGCCCTGCTTCAATGAGGTCCGAGCGGTGACGCTCGGAAAGAGCACCGGTCGCGCAGCGGCCTCGGACGTCAGGACTTTGTGCTTCAATGAGGTCCGAGCGGTGACGCTCGGAAAGAGACCGGCGAAACCGAACCCGCCGGAACCGGCGGAACAGCTTCAATGAGGTCCGAGCAGTGACGCTCGGAAAGAGGCCTTGGCCGAGGCGAAAGCCCGCGTCGAGACTTTGCGCTTCAATGAGGTCCGAGCGGTGACGCTCGGAAAGAGGATGGCGGCGCCTATAGCCACGTCGCCACGCTGACCGCCGCTTCAATGAGGTCCGAGCGGTGACGCTCGGAAAGAGACCCGTGGTCTCCAGCCTTCCTCTCCCGCCTCGTCCACGCTTCAATGAGGTCCGAGCGGTGACGCTCGGAAAGAGGATGGACGAGAACGATCACGAAGAGTTCCTGTCTGGTGCTTCAATGAGGTCCGAGCGGTGACGCTCGGAAAGAGCCCGGCCGATCTGGACGGCGTGATGGACCGCATCGGGGCTTCAATGAGGTCCGAGCGGTGACGCTCGGAAAGAGACAGGTGCACACGTTCGGCAGGCCGCGGTGGCGGCGCTTCAATGAGGTCCGAGCGGTGACGCTCGGAAAGAGAAGCCGAAGAAACGCTGACGCCAGAAGAACTCGCGGCGGCTTCAATGAGGTCCGAGCGGTGACGCTCGGAAAGAGGAGCGCTTGCTGCAGCGGCATCTCCTCAATGTCCGGAGCTTCAATGAGGTCCGAGCGGTGACGCTCGGAAAGAGAAGTACACATGCCCAATCAACGGCACGAACGCATGGGCGCTTCAATGAGGTCCGAGCGGTGACGCTCGGAAAGAGGCGCAGGGACTTGGTTCTGCGAGACGCCAGAAGGTCCAGCTTCAATGAGGTCCGAGCGGTGACGCTCGGAAAGAGGGGCACTTGCCCGTCGGCCGAGCGATTGATTTTGACGCTTCAATGAGGTCCGAGCGGTGACGCTCGGAAAGAGATCCGAAGAGGGCGGCTCCCTGCCCGAAGATGACGCTGCTTCAATGAGGTCCGAGCGGTGACGCTCGGAAAGAGGAGCGGATTTGCGAGCATGCGCCACACGCGCCACAGCGGCTTCAATGAGGTCCGAGCGGTGACGCTCGGAAAGAGGTGCCGTCCTCATCGTTCACCAGGATCAGCTGCTCGCCGCTTCAATGAGGTCCGAGCGGTGACGCTCGGAAAGAGAAGTGCAGCGCCAACTGACCGACGAGTTGGCCAAGAAGCTTCAATGAGGTCCGAGCGGTGACGCTCGGAAAGAGCAGCGGCGCGCTCGTCCGCCAGCTTTTTGAGAGCGACGCTTCAATGAGGTCCGAGCGGTGACGCTCGGAAAGAGCCCGGCATGCTGTAGCCATCGACCACATAGCCCGCCGGGCTTCAATGAGGTCCGAGCGGTGACGCTCGGAAAGAGTCTGCGAGCGGACGACGTCGTTCTCGATCCAGAAGCGGCTTCAATGAGGTCCGAGCGGTGACGCTCGGAAAGAGCCGAGCAACCGGGGCGATCTCATGATCGACATCGGCCAGCTTCAATGAGGTCCGAGCGGTGACGCTCGGAAAGAGTCCAACAGCTTTAACCTGACACACCGGCTCCAGTCCGCTTCAATGAGGTCCGAGCGGTGACGCTCGGAAAGAGCTTGGGCCGGGGTTCCAACCACGTTGTTGTTATTATCGCTTCAATGAGGTCCGAGCGGTGACGCTCGGAAAGAGTTGACCGTCAACAACGCCATACGTTTACCGTCGCTGTGCTTCAATGAGGTCCGAGCGGTGACGCTCGGAAAGAGGCCGAGGCCCTGCGTGAACTTGGCCCCGTTGATCGCGCTTCAATGAGGTCCGAGCGGTGACGCTCGGAAAGAGGATGATCTGGTCAAAGTCGAGATACTCCTCCCGGCGCTTCAATGAGGTCCGAGCGGTGACGCTCGGAAAGAGGTAGGAGGCTAATTCATGTTTCGCGATTTCATCGACGCTTCAATGAGGTCCGAGCGGTGACGCTCGGAAAGAGTTGCTGGGGCTCCCAGGAAGAGGTAGTGGAGTTCTGTTTGCTTCAATGAGGTCCGAGCGGTGACGCTCGGAAAGAGGGGGAAGTCGTCGCTCTCCACCCGGTGCGTGACGAGGCTTCAATGAGGTCCGAGCGGTGACGCTCGGAAAGAGCCCTGCCCCCGAAAATCCAACAGCGCCAGCATCATGCTGGAGCAGATTCGAGCGGTCGGCAAGGCGATACAAGCGCGTTCGCCGGGCGTTCACGGCAAGCCTTTGCTTCACACTGTCAAACATCCTGACTCTACATGGTTTTCTAGCAGGCGAGCGCTCCGCGGGCGCTCGGTCGCACCGCACCCCTCGACCTACGCCGGCGGCTGCCGCCTGAGCCGGGCCTCCAGAGCATGGCATGGCTATCAGATCACAACGGCCTCACGGCGAATAGGCGTGAAAACTTTGCCGAGGCTTTCAACACCTGGGCCCTCCCCTTCCACAGGTCCGAGGTCGATAATCAGCACATGGTCTTCATCGCGCTTTATCCAGCGTTCCAGGCGCTCGGCCATCTCGGCGCGGCGGCGCGGCGTGAGGCGACACTGGAATACAGAGAGTTGAAGCCATCGCCCATGGCCCTTCATGATGCGGAATACGCGGCGCCACCGCTTCTGATTGGCGATATCATACGTGACGATGTACCAGCGTTCAGCAGCAGTGTTGCGCGGCATGGAACCTACCTCGGCACATAATGGGGATAGACGGCGATTTCGCCCTTAAGGTGTTTGGCCAATAACCTCGCCTGCACATGCAGCATGCGCCGCATTGATATCTGGTAGCCGAAGGCCGGATGCGTCGCCTCCTGGTCCAGCCTGCGTTCATAGGCGGCGATCAGGCTGCGCCTTGCCTGTGGCTTCAGCGCGCACCCCGTCGCGCTGAGGATGAAATCGTTCGGCCCCAACTCGCCATTGTTGATCGCCATCAGCACGGCGCTGTCTGCGAGAATCGGACGGAGCGGCTCCATCAGATCGAGCGCAAGCGCTGGCCGTCCCGGCCGCTCGACATGATAGAGGCCTTTCCAGGGGTCGAGCCCGGCGATCTCGATCGCCGTGCCGACCGTGCGCGTCAAAAGCGCATAAGCCAGTGAGAGACATGCGTTAACCGGATCGGCCGGCGGCCGGCGTGTCCGCTTCGTGAAATCAAAGGCCGGAAGGCTCGCTGCGGCAGGCGTCAGCAACCGTGGGAATCCGCGGAAGTACACCGCCGCAGCCTCGCCCTCCAGACCAAGCAGCTCCGGTGTCTCGCCAGCCCGCTCGACCCGGTCGAGAACGCTCTTTAGCGCAGCCAGCCTCTCGTCGCGCTCGGCCTCTTCTCCGCGCCAGTTCCGGCGCAGCATGGTCCGTTGGTTGCGCACTTTCGCGGCAACCAGATCCTTCGCGAAGCGGCGTGAACGCGCGGCGTCAGCGGCGAAAACATACTGCGCCTGCCGGGCGGCGGAACTGCGCGGCCCCTTGCCGCCCGTGGTGGCGTTCAACCAGAAACCGGACGACATCCAGGCGATAGGAATGTCGCGTCGCGCCAGTTCGTTAATGACGGGCGTCGATACCGATACGGGTCCCGCGATCACCAGTTCCGACACGTCATCGATCGGCACGGCGCGATCGATCTCACCTTCCTGGCTGATAACCAGTTCCTCTCCTTTCTTGCCTATACGCGCGCCCGGCTGCTGAACATATAAAGGCAGAGCCGCATCCGCTGGCGGAGGCGGCGTGCGTGGGGCCGCCCCGCGCAACAGATGGTTGACCTCGTCCGGCAGGCAGATCGGCAGCAGCGAGCAGCGCGGGCATTTCGGGCTGTTGTCCAACGGCGGCGGAATGCGGCGTGCAGCGGCGGCCAGGCGCAACTCCGATGCGGCCGACAGCGCCGACGCGATCAGTTCCTCGTCCAGCGGCACGCGCACGCGCTTGCGGCTCTCGACGTACCAGAGGGCGCCCTCCTCGCATTTGTAGCCGGCATCGCGCAGCAACAGCCCTTGTATGGCGACCTGCACCCGCTCCGGCTCATATGCGCCCTTCTCCACATGCGGACGCCTGCCCTTCTTGGTGTCGACCGGCACGAGGGCGCCGTCCTCCGAATCCAGCACATCGATCTCGGCGATGAGACCCAGCGTCTCGGACGACAACGTCACGCGACGCGTGACAAAGGCCTCGATGGTTTCCTCGGGATCAGGCAGCGGCGGGCCGCCCTGTTTGCCGCGCGCATGCACGCGCCGCCCCTGCGCCGTGTCGGCGCTCTCGGCCCAAGCGCCCTCCACCCATTCGAGATAGGCCAGTCGCGGGCAATAGACCCATTCGTTGACCATGCGCGCAGGAACCAGCGGCTCGTCCTCGCGAGCACCAGGCGCATGCAGAGGCAAAGGCAACTGGCTGTCGGACTTCGATGGCAAGATGAACGCCCCCCCCACAAGGCGGCCAATTCTAACTGTACGACTATACCAGAGTTATCCACATTGACGAACTCTTCACAGCAAATCCAATGTGCCGCAACATCACGTAGCCCCATCACCTTGACCTGACGTGCATCCGGAGCAAGTTTTCCCGCGATTGGGGGGACAAGGGATGGACCGCACAGGCGATGCGCCCGAGGACTTGGAAAAAGATTTCCGCCTTCTGACGGGCTTTTCCCCGATGTCATGGCAGGCGCGACTTTTCCGGAAGTCTCTGGAGCGCGGGATAACTCCGGCCGCGCTGGATATTCCCACAGGCCTCGGAAAAACGAGCGTCATCGCGCTGTGGCTGCTGGCCCGTGCGTATGGCGCCGCCCTGCCCCGCCGACTCGTCTATATCGTCGATCGCCGTGTCGTGGTCGATCAGGCGACGGACGTCGCGATGAAACTACAGGCGGCGCTGGAAGGCGAAGCGAAACATCTGAAAGACAGGCTGGGGCTGGAGCGCAAGCTGCCCATCTCCACCCTGCGCGGCGCCTATGCCGACAACAAATCATGGCTCGAAGATCCAGCCACGCCCGCTATCATCGTCGGCACCGTCGATATGATCGGCTCGCGGCTTCTGTTCGAGGGGTATGGCGTATCGCGGAAGATGCGACCGTACCATGCGGGTTTTCTGGGCGTCGACACGCTCGTCGTGCTGGATGAAGCGCATCTCGTTCCACCTTTCAAGCACCTGCTGCGCACCATCGAAGGGGACGGCGCGCTGTGGCCGAAGGACGAGACGGACCGCGCCTTGTTGCCTCCATTTAGATTGCTGCCGCTTTCCGCGACGCAGCGCGGCGACGCGCACGCCCCGTTCAAGCTGGAGGAAAGCGACAAATTGGATTCGACCGTCGCACGACGTCTCAACGCCGAAAAGCGTCTGCGCCTAGAGTCATTGCACGAAGGCGTCCCCGACAAACTGTTGGCGGACGCCGCGTGGCGGCTAGCAACGGAGCATGGACCAAAGCGCGTCGTCGTCTTCTGCAATCGGCGCGACAAGAATGACGGCGGCGCCGCCGCCACAGCGCAAGGCGTGAAGGATGCGATCGAGGCCCTCGCAAAAGGCGACAGGAAAACAGGAAAGCCGAAGGTTGAAATCAACCAGCCGGAACTTCTCGTCGGCGCGCGGCGCGTGAAGGAGCGGGAGGACGCCAAACGCGAACTGGAAAGGCTGGGGTTCATCGGCGGGCGCAGGGCCGCGGACAAGCCAACCTTCCTCATCGCCACCGCCGCCGGCGAGGTGGGCGTCGATATCGACGCCGATCACATGGTCTGCGATCTCGTCGCGTGGGAGCGCATGGTGCAGCGGCTCGGCCGCGTCAATCGCCGGGGCGAAGGCACGGCGGACGTTGTCGTATTCGATACCTCCACGATGGAGGATGAGACGCGGAGGCAGCGGCTGGAATCTGTCCGCAATCTGTTGGGCGAGTTAAAGGGCGATGCGAGTCCCGGCGCGCTGCGCGCGTTGCAGGAACGCGTTGGCGCCGGGCAGATCGCCGCCGCATCCACACCCGAACCGCTGCGCCCCGCGCTCAGCCGCGCGCTTGTGGACGCCTGGTCCATGACTTCGCTCGAAGAACACACGGGCCGGCCGGAGGTCGCACCCTGGCTGCGCGGCTGGGAGGAGAATCCACGGCCGCAGACGACTTTGATCTGGCGCACGCATCTGCCGGTGCGCGAGGGTCAACAGGACTGGCCGCGCACGAAATGCGACAAGCAGGATATCACGGACTTCTTCGAAGCCGCACCGCCGCACGAGAGCGAAAAACTGGAGACGGAAACCTTTCGCGTTATGGACTGGCTACAAGCGCGCGCAAAGCCATCCAGGGGCAAGGCGACCGACGCTGATGAGCCGGAGACGGAATCCGATGGATCCGGCGCCGGGAACGAGCAGCCGGACGTCACGACAAACCAGAAGACGCGACGCCTGAAACCGGACGACATCGCCGCCTTTCTGCTCTCGTCCAGCGGCGACTATCTCCGCTATTTCACGCTTCGCGATCTTGGCGAACCGCGCAAAGGCGCGGCAAAGGATAACTTCGACAAACTGCTATCCGGCAGGATTCTTGTTCTCGATGCGCGCAACGGCGGTCTGTCCGGCGGCTTGCTGAAGGCAGATCATGCCGAGGCGCCCACGACCGTGGACGCGGACGAGAGCTGGAGCAAAAAGGCAGGCTTCCGCGTGTATAGGATCAAGACCGGCGAGGGCGAAGCGCGAGAGGATGGCTGGCGCTTCGAGAACGGCTTCGATCTTCGCAGGGATGGCGACGGCGCACCAATCGAACGACTCATCGTCGAGCATTTCCGTAACAGCGCGCAAAAGGAAGACGGGCGTTCGATCTCCCGGCCGCAAGAACTATCGGAGCATCAGGACTGGGCGCGGCAAAAAGCCGAACGCATCGCAAAGCGCTTGAATCTTTCAGCCCCGGCTGCGGACGCGCTCATTATCGGCGCAGCCCTGCACGACGAGGGCAAACGGGCGGACCGCTGGCAAAAGGCGTTCAAGGCGCCGCGCGATGCGAAGAGATGCGGCCTCGCAGGTCCGCTCGCCAAAACCCGCGGCCCGATCGATCAGGCGATCCTTGACGGCTACCGCCACGAGTTCGGATCTCTGCCCTACGTGCAGAACGACAATGCGTTCAAGGCGCTGCCGGAAGACTGGCGGGATCTGGTTCTCCACCTTGTCGCGGCGCATCACGGCCAGGCGCGGCCGGTGATCGGCACGCGCGGCGGCGAAGACGCGCCCTCGCTTCTTGACGAACGCGCGCGCGAAGTGGCGCTCAGATTTGCACGATTGCAGAAAAGATGGGGGCCGTGGGGGCTCGCCTGGTGGGAGGCGCTGCTGCGCGCCGCCGACCAACAGGCTTCACGCATGCTTGAAGACGCGCCGAAGGAGGAATTCTGATGGCGCGCGCATCGATCCCCGTCGATCTTTTCAATCCGGGACAGGTGTTCGCCTGCCTGGGCTTCCTAGAAGCCGCCGACGTGTTGCTGGGCGATGCAGAAGGAGGATTTGAGTGGGACGATGATGGCGGCGCGCAGTTTCACGTCAGCGCATGCGGCGGCACTGATCCAATCGAAGCGGTTCTGGAGTTTCTCGCTGGCGCCGCCTCCGAACGCTGGGCGCCGCTCGGATACGTCGACCCGAAGAAGGGAAAGGACGAGGACGAAGACGCCGATGACTCTGAGGACGAGTCCACGCCTTCGATTGAGCTGTCGCCTACGTTCCCAGCCAAAGAAGGCGACCGCATGGCGCTGCCTATCCGCTTCGGCGGCGGCAATTATCCACTCATTGAACTAGGACATTGGGCAGACGGCTCGAACCGAAACAACTTCAAACTATATGCCGGCAACCGCTCCGCCGACAAAATCGCACGCGCCATGCTGCATGGCGTGCGCAAGAAGCCAACCGGAAAACAAAAGGCCAATGGCGAACCCGGCGAAATCAAAACCAAGGGGGTTACGCAACTTTGGCAGGAAAAACGCGAAGACTTGATCGCAAGACCTTTTGACGTGCTTACGCCCATGGGCGGTAGCTTCAACTTCGATCCGCGCGGCGCCTGGACGGCGATTGACGCAGGTTACTCGCCCAACGAGCACAAGCACGCAATCCAGGCGTCCCCGGTCGTCGAGTTTCTGAGTGCGTGGGGACTGGAATACGCGCGCCCTGTCGAGTTCGATCTCCGCCAAGTGCGCTACGCCGTGTGGCGTGGAAACCTGCCGCCCATTCTGGCGCGCGCGGCGTTGACGGCCGAGCTCAAGATGCTTCCTACACGCCGCTTCCGCTTCGGCCTCGACCTTTCCGGCAAGAACAAAGTCGTCACGTTCGCACAAGAGGAACCGCGCCCATGAGCACCCTTACGGCAGAAATGATCAATGAGTGGGTAGAGAAACCTGACACCGTGGCGCTTCACCTGAAGCAGAAGTTGCTGCCGGTCGAAGGCGAAGGCGCGGTGATCTTCCCGCCGACCTATGCCGACATCGGCTACAATATCGACACGCTCTCCGACGGCACGAAAGTCTGCACCATCGACAGCGTCGGCTCCCAGGCCAACCGTATGGAGCCGATTTTCAAAGAATCTCCTTTCGTAGCTCTCGTTCCTCAGATCGAAATAGAACTTTATACAGATGGCGATCATACCGAGAAGCGTTCACTCTTGGACTTGGCGCACCGTAGTGCGGACGCTGTTGTGCACTCTTCGCCAACACTAATGCAGCTTGCCGTGGATGCGTTCCAAGCCCTTCGTCGTCGTAACAACGCTATGCCGCTGTGCTGCTTCGCTCCAACCTCCCTCGTTTTCGGGGCGTGGGATTCTAGAGGCGGTTCTGGCGAAAAAAGGCCGCGCTTGGTCCGCGCTGTCGTCAGGGCCGAGGGTGTCGACCAAGTCTCGGCCGCTGCGCAGTTCAATTCTGTTTGGAAGCATCTATCTGACGAGCAGAAAACGGAGCTTGAAAAAGAGGCTAAGTCGAAAAAGGTAAAGTTATCCGAAAAAGGATTTGCCGATGCGCCATCTACCTTTAGGAAGGTAAGCGCATCCGCGGCGAAGCATATGCCAGATTTCAAAAATAACTCTCCCAACCCGGAGCGGCGCACGCTTGGAGGGATATATGTAAGCGGACACATTGAGCGCGACGTTACGATAAACTTGGTGGCGCTTCGCGCTCTGCAAGGGGCGTCGGATTCGGAGTCCCAGCAGATTCGCCGTTACCTGCTCGCTCTCGCGTTGATAGCAGGACTTGCTGATCTCGACCTCTTCCTCCGTTCGGGATGCCAATTGCAGATACCGAATGAGCAAGACGAATTGAGAATTATCCCTCGCCGGGGTGCGCCATCGACAATTTCAATTTCATCCGCTGCGGAAATCGACGCGCTAGTTAGGTATGCCTCGGATGCGGTCGAGCCGTTTAAAGCGAAATGGCCACAACAGTTGATACATAAGTTCGATATCAAGGAGGCAAAAAGGCTGCTAGCTAAGAAAGACGAAGATGAGTCGGAAGAGGGATAATATGCCCGTCCTTCTCATCTCCATTCGCTTTCACGATGGGCGCTATCATGGGCGCGCGCAGGGCGGGCCGGACTGGCCGCCTTCGCCGGCGCGGCTGTTTCAGGCGCTTGTCGCGGGTGCCGCGCGCGGCGCGGCGCTGGACGGCACAGATCAAGAAGCGCTCTCCTGGCTCGAGAATCTCGAAGCGCCCATCATCGCCGCGCCAGTGGCGCGTGAGGGGTGCGGCTATACGAATTTCGTGCCGAACAACGATCTTGATGCGGTCGGTGGCGATCTGAGGCGCGCGGGCAAAATCCGCGCCGCCAAGACGATCCGCCCCATGCTGTTCAACGCCAGCGCACAGTTTCTCTACGCATGGCGTTTCGAGGGAAACGACGAGGCTGCACAGCGCATCTGTGCGATCGCGGAGCAGCTCTATCAACTCGGCCGCGGCGTGGACATGGCGTGGGCGACGGGCGAGATCATCGGCGAGGAGACTATTGAGGATCGCCTCGCGACCCATGAAGGCGCGATCTATCGCCCGGCCGGCGGCGGCGACGGTCTTATCCTCGCCGTCCCTCTGAAGGGTTCGCTGCAAAGCCTGATCGCGCGCCATGAAGGCGCCCGCGCGCGCTTCGAACGAACCGGCTCAAACCGACGAGAACAGACACTCTTCAGGCAGCCGCCGAAACCGCGCTTCCGGCAGATCATCTACGACAGCCCGCCGCGCCGTCTGCTGTTCGACCTTTCCGGCGCCAAGGCGCCATGGCGGCTCGACCGGATCGCCGCGCTGACGGAAGCTATCAGGGACGGGGCCGCAAAGCGCCTGACTGACGCCTTGCCTGATCAGAAAGACATGATCGAGCGCATATTGATCGGCAGGGACGCGACCGAAGCCGACAAGGCCCAGCGTATCCGCATCACCCCGCTTCCCTCCATTGGCCACACGCACGCCGACCGCGCCATTCGCCGCGTGCTGGTGGAGCTTCCACCAGACTGTCCACAGGCGCGTGATTTTGAATGGTCCTTTTCCGGACTCGAAATTCTGCCTTCCAATATAGACAGCGAAACAGGCGAGATCGCGGAGCAACTCATACTTGCCGCGGCGCAGGATCTGTCCATGCTGCACCATTACGGCGTCAGAGAAGGAGAGCCTGCTCGCTTTTGGCGCACTGTAACGCCCGCCGCACTGCCTGTCTCGCGACGACGCATCGCCCCCGCACGCCAACACGCCGAGGCAAAGAAGGGAGGCGAGCGCGCTGATGAAGAGAGCAAGGCCATTTCAGCCGTCCTGACGGCGCTTCGTCATGCCGGCGTCGATACAACCGCAGTCACCATCCGAGTGCGGCGTGAGCCGTTCGCGGCGAAAGGCGCCCGCGCCGAAACCTTCGCGCACGACCGCTTCGGCAAACACCGCCTGTGGCATGTGGAAATTATCTTCCAGACGCCGCGCGCAGGTCCGCTTATCATCGGCGACGGGCGCTATCTCGGCCTCGGCCTGATGGCGCCTACGCGGGAAGGTTCCGGCGTGCTGGCATTTCAGATCGCCGGCTCATCGCCCGCCGGAGCACACACACACAAGCTGACGCGGGCGCTGCGTCGCGCGGTGATGGCTCGAGTCCAGGAAACAATCGGTGAAGGCAAACCTCTGCCTGCTTTTTTCACGGGGCATGAGGAAAGTGGCTCTGTCGCGCGTTCCGGCGAACACTCGCATCTTGCGTTTGCATATGATGCGGCACGCTCGCGTCTGCTCGTGCTCGCACCACATGTTATCGAGCGCCGGGAAATGCGAAGAGGAGAAGCGCAATATTTGCGGACGCTTGAAAGTGCGTTGAACGGCCTTGAGATATTGCGCGCTGGCGTTTTGGGCGTTTTGCACCTGTCGCGCACGTACATATATATAGAAACTGACCCCTTATTCGCGCCGGCGCGTGCGTGGACCAGCGCAACGCCATATCGTGTCACACGGCATCGCAAAACGCATGATGCTTACGCAGCTTTGGCTGCCGACATTCGGGATGAATGCATCCGGCTGCGCTTGCCTCATCTTGAGATCGACCCCTCGGAGACGCGGGGCGTTCCGGATCTTGGGCTTGTCGGCCGCGCGCGCCTCTCGAGCCAGACAGCTCTGGCCGGACCGATCCTGATCGGACGGGATCGCCACTTTGGCGGGGGGTTATTTGTGCCCAACGCGCCTGTTCCGGCGACCGCATAGAGTATGGCCATCGCAAACCACGCAACCGAATCTCGAAACGGGGATCAACTTACCAAAGCCAAGGACGAGACGCCGTGTCCCGATGAACGATATACGAGCTTGTGTTCGTCTCGAGCCTCGGCGTACATACTGCCCGCGAACGGACTTCGCCGTAGAGTGGCCATAGTTTGCGCTCATGCTTCGGCTGTTAGGCATGGGGGCGTTATGCGGGGTTGGGTGGCGGTCAGCGCGGCAAGCGTGTTGGGGGCGGTGTTGGCGGCAAGCGCAGCTGCCCAGAATCGAATTCCGAGCGATGCCGAACAAGCCGCGGATCTTCGCGCCGATCTGTTCAGGGCAATTCCCGCGAGCGGTGCGAGGCCACCGGTGGCGCTTTATCAACTGGCGCACTTTGCGGGACGCGAGGACCTTTCCCTATATCGGATGAGCCGCGATTTCCCGTGCGAGACGGGCGGCGGCGATGCGATGGCAGCCATTGTCGAGAAGGCGAGGAAGACTTCCGTCGTCATCATCAACGAGGACCACGGCGCGCCGTTGCACCGCCACTTCATCGGCGAATTGCTGACGGCCCTGCGGCCGCTGGGCTACAGCGTGTACGCCGCCGAGGCGTTTTCCAACAGCGCGGAGGGTCATGGAGAGGCGCTGATGTCCGACGGCTATTACACCCAGGAGCCCATGTTCGGACGAACATTGCGGCTAGCCGCGACCCTTGGCTTTGAACGGGTGGAGTATGAGCGGCGGGATTTTGGGCCGCTGCGGACGCCAAGCAACGACAACGCCGAGATCATCCGCCGTGCAGAGGAACGCGAAAGGGCCCAGGCCGCACGTCTGATGGAGGCGGTATTCAGCGCGCGGCCGAACGCCAGGGTGATAATCCATGTGGGCGGCTCGCACATGCTGGAACGTCCGGTCCCCGAACAGATGAACATGCGCTGGATGGCTGGATTCCTGAAAGAGGCGACGGGCATCGACCCCTTGACCATTGACCAGACGGCGTGCCGGGCGCCAGGAGCCGCCTCCATCGCTGCCTGGGCCCGATCCGGCTCCCAAGGACCGCAGAGCGCGCGGAGCCAGGGCGTCGACCTGTTTGTTGGTCACCCGAAGGTGGAATATGTCAACGGCCGACCTGACTGGCGGCGGTCGAGAGGCGATACCGAGGTTTCCATCCCTGAAATCTTCGTTAGCGCAACCGAGACGGTGATCGTTGAGGCGCGCGGGAGTACAGATGCGGGGACCGTGCCTGTAGATCGCATCCTCGTCCGTCCAGGCGAAAGACCACCCCTACTCTTGCCTCCTGGCCAATGGTTAGTGGAGGGATTTACGGCGGCCGGCTCCCTCGGCGCCCCAGTGATGGTGGCAGTCGACGCATAAGAAGCTCCGAGCCACCGTCATCACACCTTGTTCGCTCGATTGTAGAGTGAATTGCTCGCCGTATCGCGGGCAAGATGCCGACCGCATCCAACGCGAGTTAAACCGTGCAGTCGTTACCGACCGCAGGCGCCCTGCCCCTTGAAACCACAACTGCGGCGTCTGGGCTGCTGCCGGTTCCGTGAACACCGAGTTAAGGTGTTGAGGTGCTACCCAACTTTGGACCATCCGGGCGCAGAGTTTTCGGCCTGCTTGATCCGGCGGGCTGGATGCGCCGGTGGCGTCGTGCAACTCGGCTGGGGGGGTGTTCCCGATCACGCTGTGCGGTCGTAGCTCGTTGTAGTCTCTGCGCCAAGCCTCCAGCTTTTCGCGGGCATCTTCGAGCCCAAGGAACCAGTGAGCGTTGAGGCACTCAGCGCGGAACTTGCCGTTGAAGCTTTCGATGAACGCATTGTCTCTCGGCTTGCCGGGGCGCGAGAAGTCGAGCGTGACGTCATGCTGATACGCCCACAGATCGAGATCGCGGGAGATAAACTCCGAGCCCTGATCGACCCTGATCCGCTTGGGATAGCCGGTGCGCCGACATGTCTGGTCGAGCGTTCGCACGACATCCTCTCCTCTGTAGGCGAAGCGCGCGTCGAGCACGGGCGAATACCGCGAGAATGCATCCACGACCGTCAGGACGCGCATCTTCCGTCCTGTCGCCAGCTGATCATGCACAAAGTCCATCGACCAGACCTCGTTGGCGCGTGAAGGCGGTGCGCGGTCATTGCGCAGCGCCGCCTTCACGCGCCGCCGCGGCATTTTCTTACGCAGTTGCAGGCGTTCCTCCCGATAGAGGCGGTAGATCCGCTTCTCGTTCACGCGCCATCCCTCGCGACGAAGGAGGACGTGAATGCGCCGATAGCCAAAGCGAACACGCGCCTCCGCGATCTCCCGAATGCGTTTTCTGAGACTGGCCTGGCCGGGTCGCACAGAGCGGTAGTGGTAGGTCGATCTCACGGCGCCGACGACCTCGCAGGCGCGCCGAATCGACACCTTCCACTCTGTACGCGCCTCGTCGATGAGCTCACGCTTACGACCAAGCCTCAGAGCTTTCGGCGGACGATATCCTGCAGCATCTCCTTGTCGAGCGACAGGTCCGCCACGATCCGCTTCAGCCGGGCGTTCTCTTCCTCAAGCTGCTTCAGCCGGCGCATCTCGGGCGGCAACAGACCCGAATACTTCTTCTTCCACGCGAAGTAGGTCGCCTGGCTGATATCCCATAACGCCTCCCGCAATGAAGGATCAGCTTGACTGATTCCATCACACTGCGGGACTGAACTCCTCGCGCGGATCAGGGAGAATGCCGCAAGGCTCTGATCCAGAGTCGCATGCCGTCGCGGCCGATCAGCCTAAACGGCCTCCGGCCTCTGCTCGCGGCCCAGTTTATTTCCACTCCGCCGGGTCGTTCAGGACCTCGCAAGCGCCCTTGTTGCCAAGCGTGCAGGAGCGGCTGACCGACGCCTTGGCCGCCGCCACATCCTTGAGTTCGGGGTCGTCGCGAAGAATCATGCCACGGAAAAAGCACGCATCAGCGACACCGCCTTCGCATGCGGTATCGTAATACGCCGCAGCATTCTTCGGGTTACGAAGCGTGTACTGCTCATACATCCCGACATTGTAGCAGGCCTGCGGCAACTTCCCCATGACGCAGGCCACTGTGTATTTGCCGTGCGCGCCGGATTGGTCCTCCGCGCCGCCCTCGCCATTGCGCATCATTTCGGCGAGCAGGTAGCAGCCTTCGTAGTCAGACCTGGTGCAGGCTGTCTGGAAACTTGCCCGCGGGCCAGAGCGTTCCCCGATCTCGTAGCTCAGCTTGCCCAGGGCCGTGCACGGCTTGCCGGAGCCTGCCTTCAAGGGGCCGCCGCACATCTCGCGATAGATCTTGACAGCGCCGGCGCGATCACGAGTGGCGATCGAGGCTTCGGCGAGCTTCATGCCGATGGCGATATCCGGGTCCATCCCATCGATGAGCGCTGGCCGGACTTGCGCCGGCGCCGAGGACGATTGCTGGTCGGCCCAGCCGGGCGTGGCGAACGCGAGGACCAGCAAGCCGGCTATCGTCCGTGCAAACATGCTGTTCCCCCTATTGTCCGGCGGACTGGTTCTGGCGCCTCCATCATGCGGCAAAGGGCGCACGGCGCGCATCACCCCGCGGGGTTAGCCGCGCGGCCGGTTGGCGCAGATTTCAGAGCTAACAGTGTTTTTTCTTGCCTTGATGCGGGCCGGGCCTAAGCCTCTGCGGGTAACGCCAGAAACGAGGATCTCGCCAGGATGGAGCCGGTTCGGCCGGATGATCTCGCCGACCTGCTGGACGCCGCCTATGCGACGCCGGAAGAGCCTGGCCGGTTCGACGATCTGGTCGCGATCGCACAGCGATTCCTTGCGCGATTGCCGGGCGAGGAGGCGCCCGCGCCGGGGGAGGATGTACGCGTCGCCCTCGATGCGAAATTCGGCGCGCATGCCGAGCGGCTGGCGCGCGCCGTCGAACGCGAGGAGGCGATGTCGGCGCTGGCGCGTGCGGAAACATTCCACGCCCGGTTCACCATCAACCGCATGGACCTGTCCGTCCGCGGCAACGCCGCGGCCGAGCGCCTGACGGGGCGCGCTTTCCCCTGCCCGCTTGACGATCTCCCGTTCGACGGCGCGGCGCTCGGCGTGCTGAAGCGCAACGCCCTTGGCGAAACGACGGACGCGATGCGGCGCGACCAGATCATCCTCGCCACGGTCGAGGAGCCACAGGCACGTTCATGCCTCGCGCTCATCCAGCGCCCGCCGGACGATCATGCTGCGCTCTCTGTCGCCGTGTCCTACATCAACTGGTCGCGTGAACTCGTGACACGCCTTGGCGAGGCCTTCGGCCTCAGCGAGAGCGAGACCGACGTGCTCGAAGGCTATCTCAATAGTCTCAGCGCGAAGGAGATCGCCGAGCAACGTGGCCGCTCCCCGGAAACCATCAAGGTGCAATCCAAGGCCATTCTGCGGAAGGCGGGATGCGCTCGCATGCCCGACGTGCTACAGCTCTCGGCCAGCATCGCCTATCTCCTGCGCCTTCACGCGCCCGCGACAGACAATGAGACACGCGAACTCTGGTCTGCGCCGCGGCGTGACATGCAACTCCTGCCCCTCAACGCAGGACGCGAGACGGCCTTCTATGTCTTCGGAGAAGGCGAGCGCACAGTCATGTTCGTGCATGGCCTCATTCAGGGACCATTCTTCACCCAGCGTTTCCTGGCCGCCGCCGCCCGCGCCTCGATCCGGCTTGTGTGCCCGTCACGGCCCGGCTTCGGCTTCACGTCGGCGGCGCGCTCTCGCGCCGTGTATGAAAGCATCGTGGTGCAGGATGCCCTGGCCGTGGCCGATCATCTGGGCCTCGACAGGCTGGTCGTCGCCTCGACCAAGGTCGGCGCCAGCCACGCTTGCCGCATCGCAACCGCCCTGGGCGAGCGCGCCGCCGGTCTGGTGATGATCGCGGCCGGCGTGCCCGTGTTCAACGACCGGAATCTGGCGCACATGGACGCCCAGACCCGGCTTGCGTCCGTCGCCGCGCGCTATGCGCCATCCATGATGGGACTGATGACGCGGCTCGGAATCGCAGCCTACAGACGCCGCGGCGTCGACGCTTTCCTGCGCAACTATCTGGCCGCGAGCCCGCGCGATCTGAAGCTGATGGACGATCCGGAAATCCGCGCGATCCTCAAGCACGGCGTCTATCATGTCGTGCAGCAGGGGCCTGACGCCTGGGTGCGCGACAGCGTCTCGTCCATGTCCGGCTGGGAAGCCGACCATAAGGCGGTGCGTGTCCCGCAACTCTGGCTGCATGGCGATGATGACAGGGTGATGCGCGCGGACGCGGTTTCCGCCTATCTTGTCGGGATTCCAGATTGCACGCTGGACGTGATCCCCGACGCAGGCATGCAGCTCATACATGAACATCCGGAGCTGGTGATCGATCGTCTTGCGGGGTTCCTGTCGGACACGCTGGAGCATGTATCTCAAACCTGACCGAAGCCGCACCCGGTCGTTAACCCCGCGGGGTTATTTGGGAGGTCGCTTGCTGCGTTAGACTGTCGCCAAAACACCGGGAGACTCGCATGCGAATCCGCACCCTGGGCGCAGTTCTCGTTGCGACGGTGTCGATGAGCACGGCGAGCCTCGCGCAAGAGCCCGCTGCGCCGACCGCCATGTGTACGCCCCGCACCGAAACGCCGGCGGACGCAGCTGCGCGCAAGCTGCTGGCGGAAGGCCTTACGCCGGCCGGCCGCCACAAGGTTCCCAACAAGTTCGACGACGCATGGATCAGGAAGAACGGACAGGCGTTTGGCGACGCGATCAGGCTGCTGGCTTCGGCGTGCGACCGCACCGCCATGCAGGAACTGATCGTGCCCCTGCGCAACAACGACTATCGGCTCGGCTTCGAGCGCAACGCGAAGTCGCAAGAATTGGCGATGGCCTGGGGGATCGAGTTCTGGCGTGTCCACACGCTGAACTTTGGCCCCGAGACGCCGCTTGGCGAGACGTCGATTCTCGATGCTGTGTCGCCCTGCATGAACGATCGAAATCCTTGCGGCATGAAGGCCGACGCGCGGCACGGCAAGGCGATGCAGGACTACCGGAAGACGCGAGGCTATGGCGGAAACGCCAATGTGCAACGACCCGACCTGATTCCGGAGCGTCCGCCGGCGAGCGCCGTGCAATGGGCGCACGCGGTCGCCGGCCTTGGGCCCGCGCCGACGCAGCTGGCCTCGCTGGGTGATGCGCCGGTGCTGATGCTACCGCAGGACAAGCTGCAGATGGAGGTCTTCCTCGCTCTCTACACGATGGACCACAATTCAGTGCCCTCGGGGCTGACCAACAATTATTACACCACCACGGGCCTGACGGATGACGCCACCATCAGGCGAATGCTGGAGGCGCGTGAGAAGGGCCGCATCAACGATCCCATGTGGCGCCGGAGCCAGACCAACGGCGTCATGAACGCTTACATCTACGTCAACGCAATCCGGACATTGGCGGTTCGAGGCGACGCCTTCGGCATGGCTGAGTATGCGCGGCTGTGGGACAGCGTTGACTGGGAGACATATGTCCCGTTCGCCATCAACACGGACGCGCCGCTGCGCGACAAGGCCGCGAAGGCGTGGGCGATCGCCTTCTGGGCGCGTCACGGGCTGGGCGACAATGAAGCGACGGCCGCCGTCGCATCTATTCTGGGACGGTGCCTGGCCTCGGAACGCTGCGGCGTGCGGAACGCGCGGGTCGGGAATGACAAGGAGAGCATCGCGCTCGATATCTGGCGCCGGGCCTATCACGACAAGAAGCCGCGCACCTTCCCGGCGCAGCTTCCTGCACAGGCCCCGGCGACAGCGATCGCATGGGCGAAGTGGCAGGCGAACCTGACGCCGACACCGTCGAACATCGACTGGGACCCGGAAATCCGTGTCGCGAAGCGCGGGCCGGACGGATACGGCGAGGCGCGCGTGGCCCGCGCGGCGAAGCCACGCGCGATGACGCCAGCGGAGAAGGCGGCGTTCGATTCGGCTGTGCAGCGCGTCGCTGTCGCCGACTATGTCGCCGCAGCCACCGGCTTCAGGCCGCTGGCGGACGCCGGTGTGGCGCAGGCGATGAGGTCGCTGGCATTGCTGAAGAAATCGGGGGCTGGCGTGGAGAAAGACGAGCCCGGCGCGCTAACGATGATGCGCGCCGCAGCCGACGCAGGCGATGGCGAAGCCGCCTACTTCATGGGCGAGCACGAGACCATCAACGGCGACCCCTATATGGCGCACGGCTGGTATCTCGTGGCGGCGGAGAAGGATGTGCAGCGCGCTTATCTGGCGGTGTTCTACTCGTTCTCACGCGGCTATGGGAACGCGCTGCAGGACGTGCATTCGGGGCGCAACCATCTCGCCATCGCCGCTGAAGGCGGCGACCCCGTCGCCGCGGGCGAGCTTGGGCGGATGATCGCGTTCGAGAGCCGCAACAGCGACAAGGCCGGACTGGAGCAGGCCGTGAGATACCTGCGCGTCGCGGCCGACGGCGGCAGCCGGCTGGCGCTGCTGACGATCGGGGACATCTATGCGGCGGACGGCTTTTCGGGGCTCTACGACCTCGACGAGGCGGCGCAGGCCTATACGATCCTGGGCGACCAGAACAAGCTGGATATGGTCAAGCGCAAGGGTGCGCGGGACGTGGTCAACGCCGAGATCGTGCGCGCGGCGGATGAGCGGCGGGAACGCTATCTGGCGGCGCTGCGCAACGCCCATGCGTATGACAAGGGCTGGGCCTCGCAGTCGTTCAACTGGAAGGGGCAGCCGCCGCTGGCGCCGCTGGCGCGACAGCCGTCCGAGCTGGCGCAGTACACGGCGATCTCGAACCACTACAACCAGATTTCCTGCAACGCAGGCTGGTCGCGCTGCTGAGCGTGAAAGCAGTAAGCGTTCGGAGCGAGCGCCGGCGCCGCCTTCGAGCGGCCTCTCAGATGTGCTTGTTGGAACCAGCTGTTTTTGTTCTCCAAACGGGCGAGCGCTGCCTTTCCGATCATTTCCGGTCGTTTCCGACTCGATTCCGGTTCCAACCAAGCGGCGCAAAGATCGTCTTATCTAACGAGGAGAACCGTATCGCGCGCCGCAATCCTGGCGTGCGGCCGAGGGCATGCCGTCACGCGCACCGTCACGCTGCTCGGCAAACGGCGGCGATATGTGTCGATCAGATTTTCGAGACTTTTCAGAGCGCTAGGCTGGATTTCCGATCTGCGGCGGACCGCCCGGAAAAGCTCTGAATCATTCCCACTCGATCGTGCCCGGTGGTTTGCTGGTGACGTCATAGACCACGCGGTTCACGCCTTTTACCTCGTTGATGATGCGGGTCGCGGTTCTGCCAAGGAAGTCCATCGGGAAGTGATAAAAGTCCGCTGTCATGCCGTCCGTGCTCGTCACGGCGCGCAGCGCCAGCACGCTTTCATAGGTGCGCTCGTCGCCCATCACGCCCACCGTCTTCACCGGCAACAGCACGGCGAAGGCCTGCCAGATATCGTCATAAAGACCCGCCTTGCGGATCTCCTCCAGATAGATCGCATCGGCCTTCTGCAGGATGGCCACGCGTTCCGGCGTGATCTCGCCCGGAATGCGGATGGCGAGGCCCGGTCCCGGGAATGGATGCCGCCCCACAAATGTCTCCGGCAGCCCCAGCTCACGGCCCAGCGCGCGCACCTCGTCCTTGAACAGTTCACGCAGCGGTTCGACCAGCTTCAACCCCATCTTCTCGGGCAGGCCGCCGACATTGTGGTGAGACTTGATCGTCACCGAAGGCCCGCCATCGAATGCAACGCTCTCGATCACGTCAGGATACAGCGTGCCCTGCGCCAGGAATTTGGCGCCGCCCACCTTCTTCGCTTCACGCTCGAAGATGTCGATGAACGTCTTGCCGATGAACTTCCGCTTCTTCTCCGGATCGCTCACCCCGGCCAGTCCGCCAAGGAACGCGTCCTTCGCATCCACATGGATCAGCGGGATGTTGTAGTGACCACGGAACAGGCTCACCACCTCGTCCGCCTCATTGGCGCGCATCAGTCCCGTATCGACGAACACGCACGTCAGCTGGTCGCCGATCGCCTCGTGGATCAGCACCGCCGCCACAGATGAATCGACGCCGCCCGAAAGTCCGCAGATCACCTTGTCGCCGCCCACAGCGGCGCGGATCTTCGCCACCTGTTCGGCGCGCAGCGCGGCCATCGTCCAGTCGCCCGTCATCCCCGCCACGCCATGCGTGAAATTGCGGAGGAGATCGCGGCCGCGCGTGGTGTGCACCACTTCGGGATGGAACTGCACGCCATAGAAACGCCGCGCCGGGTCCGCGATCACGGCCAGCGGCGCGCCGGGCGATTTCGCGATCACCTCGAAGCCGGGCGCCAGTTCGGCGACATGGTCGCCATGACTCATCCACACCTGCTCATCGCCCGCGCCGAACAGGCCGGCGAGGAAAGGATCGTTCGTCACCTTCTCGATGAAGGCGCGGCCAAACTCGCGGCTGGCCCCGCTTTCCACGCGCCCGCCCAGCTGCGTCATCATCACCTGCTGGCCATAGCAGATGCCCAGAACCGGCACGCCCGCGCGCCGACGCGTATGTCTTCGAGGCGGGCGTGC
>CAZJZQ010000002.1:0-385 GCA_964550535.1 uncultured Rhizobium sp. | reverse complement strand
TCAGAACGCGTTCATGGGCCGGTCGGGTGGGGGTGCTGCTCGCCATGGCCGAACTAGAAGACGTTGGCGGCCCGCGTCAATATCCGCCGATTTGATCCACAGGCCGCGCTTCCCTCGCACGGCGAAAACGAATCTCTCCCCGGCGCCGCCCTAACTCCTTCCCTGCAAAGCGGCAGGGTGTAACCGCCGCGTCTTCGCGGCGAGACGGTGGGGGCCGCCGCCGGCAGCCCGGTCAACTGAAGGACAGATTGAACCGCGAGAATTTTCTTTCCCAACCAATTCAATCCCTTCGCCCAGAACACCGGATAAAAATCGCAGGATAGAGCCTCATTTCTCCGGCGGAGACTCCAACAGTCCCATACTGGCCTCGCCCTGATGGAGGGAG
>CAZJZQ010000001.1:67191-76585 GCA_964550535.1 uncultured Rhizobium sp. | reverse complement strand
GTATAGGGAAAGCCGGATGGCCTGTCCATGCCCCCTTTTACAGCCTTTTTGGGAGCTGAGGGGGCGGGGGTCAGCCGTCCTGATCGTCTGGTTGGCCGGCCAAGGGCAGGCGTGGGCGGCTGGCGCCGTCTTCATCCGCCGCGTTTTCGCCGGGGATGGCGTAGGAGCCCTTGAGCCAACGGGACAGATCCACATCGGCGCAGCGTTTCGAGCAGAACGGGCGGAAGCGTTCCACAGCGGTTTTGGAACAGATCGGACAGGGGCTCACGTTTCGCTCCATACCTGTAGCGGCTGGCCGGGTTGGCCGGGTTCCAGCGTCCAGCGGGCGCCGATGCGGTTGGCCAGCGCCTCGCGCCAGCCGATGGGGTCGCGGTCCAGCCAGGCCAGCGCATCGGGCGAGACGCGCGCCCGGATACGGGCGCCGGTAGCGACGCGTCCCGCAGTTTCGATCTGGCGCAAGGTGTCCAGCGCTTCTCGTTCAGCCCCCTCGCCCAGCGTTTCGGCCAACGGTGCAGTGCGGCGGGCGATGGCCATTTCGCACAGCCCCAAGGGTGAGAGATCAAGCACTTCGCTGGACCGGCCCAGCGTGGCTGCGAGGTTTGCGCGCAGGGCTTCGGCGACCGCCCGGCGATCCTGCGAGCCCTGCATCGAGACGAAATCCGTGATAACCAGTCCGCCGATGGAGCGCAGCGCTATCTGGCGCGCGATTTCGCGGGCGGCAACGAGGTTCGCATCCAGCGCCAGCTTCGGACCCGTGCGGCCGCCGGTATCCACGTCGATGGCGGTCAGCCCGCGCGTGGTCTCGATGGCGATGTCGCCGCCGCCCGGCAAGGGCGCAAGCGATGCCGTTGCATCCTCGATAACGGACTCGATCAGCGCGCGTGACGAAGGGCCATCAGCGGTCTGCGTGATCTCGCACCCGGCCACAAGCGGATCGGCTAGCGCTTCCAGGTGCAGGCCCGGCCGGTCGGGGCGTATGACTGAGGCGGGCAGCGCATGCAGGCTGAGCAGCGCGCTTTTGCCGGCCCACGCTTCAGCTTTGATGCGGACGGATATCATCGCGCCTTCTGTGACAGAAGCTTTCGTGGTGTCGATGACGCCCGGCTGGTCAAGCCCCAGATCTACGAACCATCCCGCGCCACTGGGCGTGCGCGCCGCCGCGCGGCCCCACCAGATCTGATCGACACGCGCGATACGGCCGCGTTGGCTCCACCGCTCGATGCTCAGCCGGAAAGCGGCGCCATTCTCATCCACCAGACACCGCCGGCTTTCCCCCACCGCGTTGTCGATGTGCAACACCGCCTTCATGCTGGCGGCCAGCGGCGCGAGGCCGGAAAGCCCAGCCCTTCGAGAAGCGACAGCGTTTCGTACAGCGGCAGGCCGACGATGGACGAGTACGAACCGGAGATACCGGTGATGAGCGCGCCGGCCTGATCCTGTATGGCGTAGCCGCGCGCCTTGCCCTGCCACTCGCCGCTCGCGAGATAGCCATCGGTTTCGATCTGCGAAAGACGTTTGAACGTCACCCGGCTTTCGACCAGACGGCTCGCTTCGCGTCCATCGGGTGCAATGACTGACACGCCGGTCAGCACGTCATGCGCGCGGCCGGAAAGCAGCCGCAGGCAATCGCGGGCATCGTCCAGCGTTTCTGCTTTCGGCAGGATACGGCGGCCGCACGCGACCACCGTATCGGCGCTGAGAATGAAGTGACCATCCAGACGCGCGCGGACCGAGCGCCCCTTCTCCACCGCGAGACGCAGGGCGAGTTGGCGCGGCCGCTCGTCGCGGCGGGGCGTTTCGTCAATGTCCGAGGGTTCGACGCGATCAGCCTTCAGGCCGGCCTGAGCCAACAGCGCAAGCCGGCGCGGACTGGCGCTTGCGAGCGCCAGCCGGATTGCTTCAGCGCCATCTGCTGTCACTTGAACCGGTAGGTAATGCGCCCTTTGGTCAGGTCGTAGGGCGTCATCTCGACCAGCACTTTATCGCCGGTGAGAACGCGGATGCGGTTCTTCCGCATCTTGCCTGCCGTATGCGCAATGATTTCGTGGTCGTTGGAGAGTTTCACGCGAAAAGTCGCGTTGGGCAGCAATTCGACAATCGTGCCCTCGAACTCGATCAGTTCTTCCTTAGCCATGCACTCCTCGTTCCCGGGGCCCTCCCGGGGCGTCCCTATATACGCATTAACGGGTCCGCGTCGACCGATTCGTCAGGATCGGGCGTGCAGCGAACAAACCAGGGTAAACAGACGCCGGGCGGTGTCGAAATCCACCACCGCCTTGTCCGTCAGCCGATCGACCAGCAGCTCCGATCCTTCATTGTGCAGCCCCCGGCGGCCCATATCGATCGCTTCGATCTGGCTGGCGGTCGCGCTGCGGATCGCGTCGTAATAGCTGTCGCAAATCAGGAAGTAATCCTTGATGACGCGCCGGAAAGGCGTGAGCGACAGGATAAACCGCTTCAGCGGTTCGCCGCCCTCGTCGGCCACGTCGAAAACCAGCCGGTTGTCCTGTAGCGACAGGACAACTGCGTAGGGACCGCCTTCATGGCCGACCAGCCGGAACTGGTTGTCCTCGATCAGGTCGAAGATCGCCACTTGCCGCTCGTGCGCGGCGTCGGGACCGGCCGGGGCCAGACTCGCTTCATCGATGGAGATCGAGGAAATCCGCGCCTTGTCCGTCATGCAGGCCGCCGCCTGATGGACACGGACAAGCCATGCGCAGGCAGACCTTCGCTGGCCGCCAGAGTTTCGGCGGCGCCGGCCAGTGCGGCGAAACCTTCGCCTGAAATCCGCTGCACCGAGGTGCGTTTCATGAAGTCGAGGACCGAGAGGCCCGATGCGAACCGCGCCGCGCCGGATGTCGGCAGGACGTGGTTGGAGCCGGTAACATAATCGCCCAGCGCTTCGGGCGCGTAGCGGCCAAGGAAGATCGCGCCCGCGTGCCGGACGCCGTTGGCGATGGCGTCGGGATCGCTTGTAGCGATCTCGACGTGCTCGGGAGCGATGACGTTGACGATCTCCGCCGCCGCCTTCAGGGGCGCGATGACGACAGCCGCGTAGTCACGCCACGATGCGCGCGCCGCATCGGACAGCATGTCCATCTGCCTGGCGGCTTCGGCCCACACGCGTTCGGCGAACGCCGCGTCGTCAGTGATGAGGATGGATTGCGCCAGAGGATCGTGCTCGGCTTGCGACAGCAGGTCCGCCGCGATCCAGGCGGGATTGTTCTGGTTGTCGGCGACGACTGTGATTTCAGACGGGCCTGCGATGGTGTCGATGCCTACGTCGCCGAAGACGATGCGCTTGGCGGCGGCGACCCATGCGTTGCCGGGGCCGACGATCTTATCGACGGGCTGCAAAGGCCCCGCACCATAGGCGAGCGCGGCCACGGCCTGCGCGCCGCCGATGGGGTAGAACTCCTGCACGCCAGCGCGCACGGCGGCGTAGGCGACGGCAGGGTTCATTTCGCCGCCGGGTGCGGGCGAAACCATGACGAGACGGCGGGCCCCTGCGACGCGCGCCGGAATGGCGTTCATCAGGACGGAACTGGGATAGCTGGCGCGGCCGCCGGGAACGTAGAGACCGACCGCATCGATGGCGGTCCACCGCCATCCGAGTTCGAGGCCCGCAGCGTCCGTGAAGCTGTGATCCTTCGGACGCTGTTCGGCGTGGTAGGCTTCGATCCGGCCCGCCGCAAAATCAATCGCCGCGCGGACGTCAGTGGAACACTGTTCCGCCAGAGCCGGCAGGTCGAGGCCCGGCGCCTGTAGGGTGACTGGGTCGAGGTCGAGGCGGTCGAAACGGCTTGTGTAGCCGGTCAGCGCGGCGGCGCCCCGCGCCCTCACCTCGCGCACGATGGCGGAGGCGGCGTTGAACACGTCTTCCGAACCCTGTGCGCGGCGCAGGTTCAGGAAGTCGCGAAACGCGCCTTCAAATCCAGAATCTGTCTGATCGAACCGCCGCATCAAACCTTTTTCTCGTGATCGGGCTTCCGGCGCGTCGGCCAAGCCTGCCCAGTATCCATCAGGGTCACATCCAGACATTCAACGTCCAGTTCTACCTGGCCGCCGCCCGCGAAGACCATGCTGACCACACCGGCAGGAGGTTCCTGACCCGGCTGGAAGCGAAGGTCCAGTACGCCGAGCATGCTATCGACGCCTTTCGGCAGGTCGCGGCTGCGGGCGGCCATCACCCCGGAAAACGCCAGGATCGAATGGGCGCGGAAATAGGGGGCCTTGCGGCCCGCCTGCTCCCACTGGAAGCGATTGAGTTCGAGCCCGAAGGTGCGTGTCTTGCGGTCAAATTTCAGGTCCTGCGGCCGGAACAGCGCGTCCTGCACGGCGGCTGCAATCAGCCCGAGCCCTTCCTCGTCCCCGGCCAGAAGCCTCAGAGCCTTCGGGTCCATGAATCCTCGCATATCGGGGGCCGCGCATGCCAGTCATGGAGCCGGCAGGGCCGAGAATGTTCAAGTCCGGCGTCCTCTAGAGCATATCGGAGCCATGCTCCAGCCGGATTGAAATGGTGGCGGCCGGTATCTGCTCCCGGCCTGTCGCCCTACAGGCGTCAGGCGGACCCGCCCTGACGGGTGATTTTCGCTCCGCAGCGGCCGAGCTTCTCCTCCAGGCGTTCAAAACCGCGATCGAGGTGATAAATGCGGTTCACTACCGTTTCCCCCTCCGCAACCAGAGCGGCGATCACGAGGCTGACCGAGGCGCGGAGATCGGTCGCCATGACAGGCGCGCCACGCAGTTTCGGGACGCCCTTCACAATGGCTTCGTTTGCGCGGACGGTGATGTTGGCGCCCAGGCGGCTCAACTCCGGCGCGTGCATGAAGCGGTTCTCGAAGATGTTTTCGCGGATGGTGCTCGTGCCCTCCGCGATGCACATCAAAGCCATGAACTGGGCCTGAAGGTCGGTGGGGAAGCCGGGGTGCGGACGCGTGTCCACGTCCACAGCTCGCAGCGAGACGGCCGGGTCGCGCTTGATCCGCAGGCCCTTGTCTTCCACATCCACCGTCACGCCGGCACGGCGGAGCGCATCGAGCAGCGCGCCCAGATCGTCAGCGCGCGCGCCTTCCAGCATGACGTCGCCGCCGGTGGCGGCGACAGCGATGGCGAAGGTGCCAGCCTCGATCCGGTCGGCGATCACGTCGTGCCGGGCGCCGCTGAGTTTCGCCACGCCCTGGATGCGGATGACGGGCGTGCCGTAGCCGGTAATCTTTGCGCCGCAGGCGTTCAGGCATATGGCCAGATCGCCGATCTCCGGTTCGCAGGCAGCGTTTTCGAGGATGGTTTCGCCGTTAGCCAGCACAGCGGCCAGCATCGCGTGCTCGGTCGCGCCGACGGAGACAAAGGGGAAGTTTATGTGCGCGCCCTTCAGGCCGCGCAGCGCCGCCGCTTTCACATAGCCTTCCTCTATGACGATATCCGCGCCCATCGCTTCGAAAGCCTTGAGATGAAGGTCCACCGGACGCGCGCCGATGGCGCAACCGCCCGGCAGCGAAACGGTGGCGTGTCCCACCCGCGCGAGCAACGGCCCCAGCACGTTGAAGGTCGCCCGCATTTTCCGCACGAGATCATAAGGGGCGATGGTCGAGGAGATGTTGGCGGCGTGCATCCGGCACAGCGCTTCGCCTTTCGGCCATTCGACTTCGACGCCGAGGCTTTTCAGCAATTCGGCCATGAAGCGGGTGTCGGCAAGGTTCGGGGTATGGGTGAGGACCAGCGGCTCCTCGCACAGGAGCGACGCCGCCATGAGTTTCAGGGCGGAGTTCTTGGCTCCCGAAACCGGGATCGAACCAACCAGCGGGCCATTGCCCAGAATCGACAGCTTATCCATGTGTGACCTTACGTGCCGAATTCCGGCGGCTGCAAGGCGTCCGCCGGGCGCGCCCGCGGCGCCAGAATCATTCTTCGTGCCCCGTTTCCGGCGTCCCGTCCGGGCCCGTCCGCGACGATCCGGCGCGGCTGTCCGTGCCCTGCCCCGCCGCCTTCCGGCGTTTCAGGTTGGCTCGCAGCGCCTCCGCCAGCCGCTTGCGCTGGGCGGCGGACCTGCCGGTAGCGGTCTTTCCAGCCCCGGAGGCCGGATTTTCCGGGTTTTTGTCTCTGGGTGTCGACATGGCTATTGCCGGGAAGCTGGTGCCGCCGCCCAGGATTGAACTGGGGACCTCAGCCTTACCAAGGATGCGCTCTACCACTGAGCTACGGCGGCGTGCCCGCGTTTGCGGAGCGGACCGCATAACTGAAACCCTCCGCCGTGGAAAGGGCTAAGTGGCGGGAGGCCTGCAACGCTCGATTTCACCCCCCGGACCCCGCATATCGCGCCCGCAGGGCATGTTGCCGGACAGCCAGATCCAGGTCCTCCCGGGTATCCACGTCCTGGAGAAGCGGCGCGGGGAAGTTAAGGCCCAGAATCCGGCGCGCCGGATCGGTCATGATCGCCCTCGCCCCGGCGTCGCCGTCGAGCTGTTCCAGCGCCGCGAAGCAATCCGAGGTGAAGGCCGATGGCGGCCGCGCGCCGTCCGGCCCGCCGCTGTGCACCACGTCGTTTCCGGCTTCACCACCCAGGTTTTGCAGCAGGAGCTCCAGCTGCGGACGCTCGATGAAGGGCATGTCCGCCATGCAGACCAGAACAGCATCCGGCTTGAACTGCATCGCCACATGGACCCCAACCGCGATGGAGTGCCCCATGCCCCGCGCAGGCGCCTTGTTGAGCGCGATGACGAATTTCGGCTGTAGCCGCTCCGCGATCTCCGCGCGGTGCGGCGGGCACACGGCGACATGCGCCAGCGCCTCCATCCCGCTCAGCAGATCTCCCGCGTGACGGATGAGCGGCTTGCCCGCCAGAGGCGCGACCAGCTTGTCGCGGCGCCCATAGCGGCGGGACCGCCCCGACGCGAGCATGACGATGACGGTGCGATCGAGAGGCACGCTCATGCTGGCGCACACGCCGCATGAACCGCGAAAATCTCCGCCAGCGCCGACACCGCCAGCGACCGTGGATCGCGCGTCGGGAACAGCCCGATCGGACCGCGCAAACGGTCGATATCGTCTGGACCCGCGCCCAGTTCTCGCAACGTAGCCAACCGGCGCTCATGCGTCTGCCGCGAGCCCAGCGCCCCGACATAGAAAGCGGGGCTGCGCAGCGCATCCAGCAGCAACGCCGCCTCCCACTCATGCTCGTGGAACAGGCACGCCACCGCAGTCTGTGAATCCACCGGAAGTTTCGGCGCCTGCGCGGGCGTGGTGAGCGGGATCAGCTGGTCCGCGAACGGAGCACAGAAGTCGAGTGTCGCTTTCTCCTGGCTCGCCACCACGATCTCGCAGCCGGCGGTGCGCGCCATCTGCGTCATCGCGACGATCTCCCAGCCACGCCCTGCGAGCACCAGCCTGAGGCGTGGCTCATACCGCCGCATGAACTCGCCAGCGCTGGGCGTTTCATCGTCTTCGAGAACTCTCAGACTGGCCGTATCCCCGCGCGGCGTCATCGCCATCGCATACGTCCTCCGCTGGCGCCCCAGCGCAATGGCGCGGCGCAGCACATCGCGCGGAGGATTTGCATCGACCAGCAGGTTGATCCCGCCCCCGCAAGGCAGGCGCACATCCAGATAGGGCGATCCGCGGCCATAACGCAGCAGACGGTTCTTGCCCTCCTCCAGCGCGGCCTGCGCTTCTTCGGTGAGGGCTTGTTCCAGACATCCGCCCGAGATGCTGCCCACGAAGCGGCGATCCTGCGCTACCGCGAGTTGCGCGCCCAGAGGCCGGGAGAAAGGTCCATCGAGGCCGACAATCGTGACCAGCGCCGCCTTGCGCCCGGCGGCCAGTTCGGCCTCTGCGAAGGCCAGCACCTCCAGATCACCGGTCAGGCCGGGAGGCTGGGCGGTCAACAAATCAGGTCTGCCGGTCACGTCACATCCTGTCAGGCAATCGCTCACGCCAGACAGCCAAAGCCGCCGCGCCGTTAGTCCGTCGCCCTCTTCCCCGGCTGCCGCGCCCCTTGCGTCCCCACCCGCACGGGCCTAGCGCTTCACTGGCGTGGTACCGGCGATGGAAATCACGGTCAACGCGAATGGACTGTCAGGGGATCACAATGGAGTCTGGCCACGAGGAGTTCGCCGAGGGGCGCTTGCAGACCCGATCGGAAGGCGCAATCGGCTGGCTGACGATAAATCAGCCGGAGCGGCTGAACGCCGTCCGCTACGATATGTGGCAAGCCCTCCCGGCGGCGGTTGCGGCGCTGGAGGCGGAGCCCGGCGTTCGCGTCATCGTTATCCGTGGTGCAGGCGAAAAGGCGTTCGCTTCGGGCGCCGACATTGCGGAATTCGAGCGTGAGCGGTTCGACGCCGCGAGCAACCACATCTTCACGAAGGCAGTCAGCGCGGCCACAAGCTCGCTGGTGGAATCGCCGCTGCCGGTCATCGCCATGATCCATGGCTATTGCATCGGCGGCGGCATGGTGATCGCTTCGGCCTGCGATATCCGTATTGCCGCCAGCAATGCGCAGTTTGCCGTTCCGGCGGGAAAGCTGGGGCTGGGATACGAACTCGACAACTATCGTCGGCTGGTCGGCCTTGTCGGACCTGGACTGGCGATGGAATTCCTTGCGACCGCCCGGCGGTTCACTGCGGCGGAGACGCAAGCAGCCGGCTTCCTGAACCGCGTGGTTGAGCCCGGCGCGTTGGCGGCCACGATTGCGGATTATGCCGCGATGATCGCGACAACCGCGCCGTTAAGTCTGGCGGCGGCCAAGCTCGCCGGACGCGCGGCGATTGATCCGCACCTGAATGCCGATGCACAGGCCGCCATCGACGTCTGCTTCGACAGTTCGGACTACAAGGAAGGCCGCGCGGCCTTCAGCGAAAAACGTGCACCGCGTTTCAGGGGCGAGTGATCGGGAAACAGCATGACAACATCCTCGGGCCTTCTGGCGCAACCCTTCGCCGTTATTTCGGATCTCGTCCGCGCGCACGCGGCCGAGCGGCCGGATGCGATCGCCGCCATCGAGGGCGACCATGCGCTGACCTATGCGCAGTTTGATGCGCTGGTGGATCGCATTGCGGTCGCCATGCAACGAGACGGAACGGGCTATCGCGATACGGTGGCGATCTGTGCGCCGTCCTCGCCCGAATATCTCGCCATCTATATCGCGGCTCTGCGCGCCGGCGCGGCCGCCTGCCCTCTCGCGCCGTCCTCTACGCCGGATTCACTGGCTGGCATGCTGAACGATTGCGGCGCCAAGCTGATCTTTGTGGACGACGCGACATCCGCCGCACTGGACACAGCGACGGTGAAGACCACCGCCAAACGCGTGGCGCTCGAAGGCGGACTCAACCCGTCGCTGGCGTCGTGGATAGCGCCGCAAGGCGCGAGGCCCGAGCCTGTCACGGTGACGCCGGAC
>CAZJZQ010000001.1:0-67181 GCA_964550535.1 uncultured Rhizobium sp. | reverse complement strand
GCCGGCCATTGCACCGGATGATGCGTTCAACATCATCTATTCGTCGGGCACCACGGGCGCGCCCAAGGGCATTGTACAACCGCATCGTATGCGGTGGGGCCATGTCCGCCGCGCCGAAAATCTGGGGTATGGACCGGAGTCCGTGACTCTCGCCTCTACCCCGCTTTACTCGAACACCACGTTGGTCAGCGTCATTCCCGCGCTGGTGCGCGGCGGCGCGGTGATCCTGATGCGCAAGTTCGACGCCCGCCGCTTCCTGGCGCTGGCGCAGAAACATCGCGCAACTCACGCCATGCTGGTTCCGGTGCAGTACCGCCGCCTGATGGATCTGCCCGAGTTCGACAGTTTCGATCTCTCAGCCTTCAAGATGAAAACCTGCACCAGCGCGCCATTCGCTGCTGACCTCAAGGCCGACATCCTGAAGCGTTGGCCCGGCGGTCTTGTCGAGATCTATGGCATGACCGAAGGCGGCGGGGCCTGCCTGCTCGCGGCGCACGAGTTTCCAGACAAGCTTCACACGGTGGGACGCCCCGCTCCGGGCCACGACATCCGGATCATCGGCGAGGATGGGGTTGAACAGCCGCATGGCGAAACCGGAGAAGTCGTCGGCCGCTCGCTCGCCATCATGACCGGCTATCACAACCAGCCGAAGAAGACGTCGGAAGCCGAATGGTACAGCCCGGATGGCGACCGCTTCATCCGTACCGGCGATGTCGGCCGGTTCGATGAGGACGGCTTCCTCGTTCTCGGCGACCGGAAGAAGGACATGATTATCTCCGGCGGGTTCAACATCTATCCCAGCGACCTCGAAGCGGAACTGGCGCAGCACGATGCAGTGGCCGAATCCGCCGTGGTCGGCATCGCCTCCCGCGATTGGGGCGAGACGCCGGCGGCCTTCGTTGTTCTGAAACCGGGCGCCGAGGCGGACCCCGAAGTGCTGCGCCAATGGGTGAATGCGCGCGTGGGCAAGACCCAGCGGCTGTCCTACCTGCTGGTCGTCCCCACCCTGCCCCGGTCCTCGATCGGAAAGGTGCTGAAGCGCGAACTGCGCGACGGATTCCAGCCGCCGAAGCCCTGAAGCCAGTTGATGCGGACAGGTTGCTCTCGTGGACGCCCCACCGATATGGTGCCGCGAGTCCGGGAGAGGCGGCTACAGACCGCCTCGCGGGAGGGAATGTATGTCGCAAGCCGATCAACTGACTGACGACGAACTTGTTGCGCGTGGGATGCAGGTGGCGGTGCATGCACGCAAACGCCCGTCTAATCCCGCCGTCCTGTCCCAGAGCGGCAACCGGACTTGGGCAGAGCTAAACGCCAACATCAACCGGCTTGTGCGGGCGCTGCGGCGCGCCGGCCTGACGTCAGGGGACGCTGTCGCGCTGCTGGCGCACAACTCGCCCGAGTTTGTAGAGACATGGGCGGCGTGTCAGCGGGCGGGCTTCCGTCTCACCGCCGTGAACTGGCACCAGTCGGCGGAGCTGGCCGCGTATGTGATCGATAATTGCGACGCCAGGGCCCTGATCACCAGTGCGCGGTTTGCGACGGCCGCGCTTGAAGCGGCGCGGGTCGCCAAACAGCTTGCTGTAAAGCTGGCGTATGCCGGTGCGATTGAAGGCTATACAGACTATGCTGCGGCGCTGGCCGCGGAAGATGGTTCGGACATTCCCGACGGCGAGCCGGGCTCGACCATGCTCTATACGTCCGGCACGACAGGACGGCCCAAGGGCGTTTATCGCGCGACCAAGCCGGTAGTGTCCCAGCTCACGGCGAAGGTGAATGAAACCGCCGCGTGGAATCCGGACGCCGATCTCGCGCTGGTGGCCGGGCCGCTCTACCACGCTGCGCCGCTCGGTCTGAATCTGGCGCCGCCAATGAACCAGGGCGTCACGGTCTATCTGATGGACAAGTGGGACGCCGAAGAGACGCTGCGGCTGATCCAACAACTGAAGGCGACGCATACGCACCTTGTGCCCACAATGATGCATCGCATGCTTCAGCTGCCTGAAGAAACGCGCCGAAAGTATGACATTTCGACAATGCGATGGGTCATCCACGGCGCGGCGCCCTGCCCGGCCCATGTGAAGCAGGCGATGATCGATTGGTTCGGACCCGTACTATTTGAATACTATTCTTCGACCGAGGGCGGCGGCGTGTTCGTCAACTCGCACGACTGGGCGCGAAAACCGGGCACGGTCGGCAAGCCAGTTGAAGGCGTCGCCATCCGCCTGCTCGACCCCGAAGGCGCCGAAGTCGCGCAGGGCGAGGAAGGCATCATCTATATCCAGGCGCCCGCCACCGGCCGGTTTGAATACTACAAGGAAGTCACGAAAACGCAGAGCGCCTATCGCGGTGACTGGTACACGCTGGGCGATATGGGGAAGCTGGATGACGAGGGCTTCCTCTTCCTGACAGGCCGCACGGCTGAACTCATCATCTCCGGCGGCGTTAACATCTATCCGGTAGAAATCGACGAGGTTCTGATCCGTCATCCGGCCATCGCCGATGCAGCGGTCGTCGGCGTTCCCAATGAGGATTGGGGCGAGGAAATCAAGGCGGTAGTGGAGCTGAAGGCGGGCTTCTCTGCCGGCGAAGAGATGACGCAATCCATCCTGAACTTTGCGAAGGACAAACTGCCGGGCTTCCTGCGTCCGCGAACGGTCGATTTCGTCGCCACCCTGCCTCGCAACGCCGCCGGCAAAGTCCTCCGCCAACAGGTCCGCGAACCCTACTGGCGCGGCCGCACCAAGAAGATCTGACCCCCGCCTCAGCCGCCGTCTCAAAGGAAAAAGGCGGACCGCAAGGTCCGCCCTTTCCGTCTGGCCGTCCGGTGTCGTCTTAGGATTTCACCCGCCCGCCAGGGCTCGCAAAGGACAGCGGCTCGCAGCCTCGTGCGACGCTGAATCATGACTTTCTACCCCAGAATGCCGATGAAAAAAAACGCTCACGCCGTCCTGACCTTGGCGCGTGAGCAATGACACCCGGTGCTTTTCAGCCTTTCAATCGAAAATGTGCCGAGCGCGCCGCGAGCGTCACAGTTCAGCCATCAATGTGACTTCCACGCGACAGTGTTTTTGCTATTTTGGGGTATTTTTAACCCAAAAATACTGCATCACAATACAATTTTTGCCACAGGCTGAAAATCGGCGCTATGGACTCACCAACATATTCACCGTTCGCGTCAGCGCCCGCAGCAGAGTCGCAAGATCATCGGAAGGGATCGTGTAAGCGGGCGAAAGGTAGATGACCTTACCGATCGGCCGGATGAAAACTCCCTGCTCGATGAACTCCCGGCGGGCCGCCTGGATATCGAACGGCGAATTCATTTCTACCGCGCCGACCGCCCCCCTTATTCGCACACTCGCCACCCCCGAAATCTGGCCCAAAGGCTCCATCTCGGTCTTAAGGGCCGCCTCGATATCCGCGACCTGCTCCAGCCGGGGCTCACGCTCGAACAGATCGAGAGAGGCGTTGGCTGCGGCGCACCCCAGCGCATGACCTGAATAGGTCGGGCCATGCATCAGAGCATGGGCCGGGTCGCTGGAATGGAATGCGTCGTAGATTTTCCGGCTTGCGGCTGTCGCCGCCAGAGGCGCAACTCCGCCGGTCAGCGCCTTGCCGAGCGTTACGATGTCTGGCGTCACGCCCGCGACTTCTGCCGCGAACATTGATCCCAGGCGGCCAAAGCCGGTGAATATCTCGTCGAAGATAAGCGGCACGCCATGACGGTCGCACACCCGCCTCATGCGTTGCAGCGTCTCCACGCTGTGCATCCGCATGCCCGCCGCGCCTTGCAACAACGGCTCGGTGATGACGCCTGCTATGTCGTGACGCTCTCCAAGCAGGCGATCCATGGCCGCCTCGCCCGCCTCGTCTTCCGGCAGGCCGATGATGCAGTGCTCGGCGAGCGATCCTGCGAACATCGAATGCATGCTGTCTTCAGGATCGCAGACCGCCATGGTGGCGAACGTATCGCCGTGGTAGCCGCCTCGGAACGAGACGAACTTCGTACGCGCCTTGCCCGTCGTGTTCCGCCAGTACTGGACAGCGATCTTCAAGGCGACTTCAACCGCCACCGAACCGGACTCGCAGAAGAACACGCGCGACATGTCGCCCGGCAACATCTTCACGAGGCGGGACGCCAACGTGCAGACCTGCTCATGCACCAGACCGCCGAGCATCACATGCGGCATCACATTCAGCTGACGCCGTACAGCTTCGACAATCGCCGGGTGGTTGTAGCCATGCACGGCCGTCCACCAGCTGCCGATGCCGTCGATCAGTTCCCGGCCGTCCGCCAGCCGTATGCGTGAGCCGTGGGTGGCCACGGCGCCCACCGGGCGCGGAGCGGTTTTCATCTGGGCATAGGGCAACCAGACATTGTCCGCGCCCTTCAGCCAATCCGGATCGCCCATACGTGATCTCCCTGCGGTACAGACGGGACGTTGTATCTTCGAGCCTCAGCGGATAGTCCCTTTCCGGGGCCATGCAAACGACCCTGACAGCCCCGTCCGGATTGATGACCGAACGCCCTTCCCCAAGCTTGCAGGAATTCGCAGCCGCGCGACTCGCCCAGCTCGACACGCAGGGCATTCGCCGCCAGCTCACCCCAACCCGGAGGCTGGCCCCGGGACAGACTTCGCGCGGCGACCGGACGCTCATCTCATTCTGCGACAATGATTATCTTGGTCTTGCGATGGACCGGAGGGTCGTGCAGGCCGCTGCGGAGGCTGCGCAAGCGTATGGCGCAGGTTCGGGAGCGTCGCGCCTGGTCACGGGCGATTGCCCGCTCAATGCGCAACTGGAGGCGGCGTTGGCGCGAATGAAGAACGCTCCAGCGGCGCGAGTTTTCGGGTCGGGTTATCTGGCGAATATCGGCGCGGCGCCGGTTCTCGTGGGCGCTGGTGATCTCATCGTCATGGATGAACTCAGCCATGCCTGCATGCACGCCGGCTCCGCCCTGTCAGGCGCGAACGTATGCATGTTCCCTCACAACGATGTGGCGCAGGCCCGGCAGCTTCTTTCGAATCGTCCGGCGAACGCCAGAGGGCTGCTGCTCACCGAGACGGTGTTCTCGATGGATGGCGACCTCGCCCCCCTGTCCGATCTGCACGCGGTCTGCCGCGAGACCGGTTCGTGGCTGATGACGGATGATGCGCATGGCTTTGGCGTTGTCGACATCGACAACCCGGCCGATGTCCAGATGGGCACATTGTCGAAAGCGATTGGCGGCTATGGCGGCTATGTCGCCGGGCCTGAGGCTTTCATTGATCTGCTGACGAGCCGTGCTCGCAGCTTCATCTATACCACCGGCCTTCCGCCGGCGGTTCTCGGCGCTGCTCTGGCGGCGCTGGAGATCATCGAGGCCGAGCCGGATCTTGGCGGCCGGGCTCTAGAACGTGCCCGCCTGTTCTGCGAACTCACCGGTCTTCCGGCGCCGCGAAGCGCTATCGTGCCTCTGATTCTGGGCGATACGAAGCGGGCGATGCGCGCCTCGAATCATATCCTGGAACAGGGCTTTCTGGTGACGGCGATCCGCCCGCCAACTGTGCCGCAAGGTGGGGCGCGCCTTCGGTTCACCTTTTCCGCCGCGCATGAGGAGCAGGACGTGCGCCGTCTCGCGATGGCCGTTCGCGGCCTGACCGCAACAGATGGATCATCGTCATGACCAAGGGGTTGTTCGTCACCGCCATCGGCACGGACTGCGGCAAGACCCACGTTCTCGCGGCGATGATCCGGGAACTTGCCAGGCGCGGGGATACGCCGGTTGCGCTGAAACCGCTGATGTCCGGCTTTGATCCCGCCAATCTGGCGGCGTCTGACGCGGGCAAGCTGTTGAGCGCGGCGGGCCGGCCGGTGACCGGCGAGGCTGTCGCCGACATGTGCTGGAAATCGTTCAGCGAATGGCTCGCGCCCAACGTTGCGGCGCGCCGGACAGGCATCAAACTTGAGTGGCGCAGCCTTCTGGATTTCATTCAGGCCCGGCGGCCCGCCAGCGGCCCCTTTCTTGTTGAGGGCGCTGGCGGCGTGATGTCGCCGCTGACCGATACGCACACGAACCTCGATCTCGCCGTCGAATTGCAGTTGCCGGTTCTGCTGGTCGCGACGAACTATCTCGGTGCGGTGAGTCATACGCTCACCGCGCTGGACGTGATGCAGAGGCGGGGGCTGAAGGTACGCGCTGTCGTGGTCAGCGAAACCAAACCCGATTCCGATGGCGCCGCGCATCTGATTGATGAACTGGGCCGCTGGACCGGGTTGCCACGGCTGCCAGCGCCCCACTCGCCCTCCGCCGGTCAGACGGTTGTTTGGGCGGCGGGTCTGGTGGATGCCCTATTCGCCTAATCGGCGTCCTGCTCCACGGATTTCGCAGTCGATGGGGCCGGCTTCGATGACATGGCCAGCTGGAGCTTGTCTCGGTCCAAAGCGCCTTCCCACTTGCTGACAACGATGGTGGCCACGGCGTTGCCGATGAAATTCGTGAGGGCGCGGCATTCCGAGAGGAACCGGTCGACGCCCAGAATGATCGCCATGCCCATGATCGGGATTGTCGGCACCACGGCCAGCGTAGCCGCCAGCGTAATGAACCCTGCCCCCGTGACGCCCGCCGCGCCCTTGGAACTCAGCATCGCTACAAGCAGCAGCACGATCTGATCCATCAGCGTAATGGGCGTGTTCGTCGCCTGGGCGATGAACAACGCGGCCAGTGTCATGTAGATGTTTGTACCGTCGAGATTGAACGAATAGCCCGCCGGGATGACCAGCCCGACGACCGGCTTGGCGCACCCCGCGCGTTCCATTTTTTCCATCAGAGCCGGCAGCGCGGACTCGGATGACGAGGTTCCCAGTACGAGGATAAGCTCATCCTTCAGATACCGGATCAGCTTGAAGATCGAGAACCCGGCCCACATGCCGACCGCACCGAGAACGGCAACGATGAAGACGATCGAGGTCAGATAGACTGCGCCAATCAACTTTGCGAGCTGGACGATGGCTTCGATGCCCTGACTGGAAATGATGAAGGCGAACGCCCCAAATGCGCCGATGGGCGCCGCTTTCATCAGGATGCCGACCATTTTGAAAACGGCGGCAGCAACGGACGTCATCACATCGACAGCGAGTTGCGCGCGGTCGCCCACCAGCGCGAGCGATATGCCAAACAGAATCGCGATGAAGAGGACCTGCAGGATATTCCCGCTTGTGAACGCGCTCAGGAACGTGTCCGGGATGACGCTAAGCAAGAACCCCATAACGCTGGCGTCATGAGCTTGCGCCTCATAGCCCTGAACCCGCGATAGATCGCCAGCGTCCAGCGTGGCGAGATCAACATTCATCCCGTCGCCGGGGCGGAAGACGTTGGCCACGACCAAGCCGATGATCAGCGCGAGCGTCGAGAAGAACAGAAAGTAGCTGAACGCCCGAAGCGCCACGCGGCCCAGCTTGCCCATGTCCCGCATGCCGGCGATGCCGATGGCGATCGTCAGGAAAATCACCGGCGCGATGATCATCTTGACCAGTTTGATGAAGCCCTGGCCAAGAGGGCTCAGATACTCCGCGATCCAGGGTTCCCCCCTGTAGAAATGGCCGATCAGGCCACCGATCAAAATCGCGGCGAGCACCTGGACATAAAGCTGGGCGTAAATGGGCGTCTTGCGTCGTTCGCCATCGGCGGCCGGTCCCAGACTCACCATCAATCACCCCTCCGCCCCGAACGGGAGCGCGTATGCACCCCTCCCCGGGGGTATGGCGCCCATGGGCCGGTCTTTGCCGGCCCTTTATCCCAGCGTCACAATAGGCAGCCGATACGCTTGCTGACCAGTCAAAAGCAGACGCCGCCTATGTAGCAGCCGGCGCCGCCTGATCGCCTTGCGCGAGCTTGGAGCCGGGAATACGTCCCGGCAGGTGCATCAGCATCGGCGCGGCCACGAAGATGGACGAGTACGTGCCCACCATGATGCCGAACGTGATCGACACGGCTAGACCGAACAACACCGGCCCGCCGAGCACGATCATCGAGGCTGTCGCCAGCAGTGTGGCGATTGAGGTGATCAACGTTCGTGTCAGGGTTGAGGTGATGGCGATGTCGATGATTTCGGGCAGCGGCAGTTTCTTGAATTTCCGTAACATCTCGCGAATGCGGTCGAAGACCACGACCGTGTCGTTGATCGAGTAGCCTGCCACCGTGAGCACGCCAGCCACAATCGTCAGGTCAAACGTCATCTGAGTGATCGAGAACAGGCCGATGACCCCATAAACGTCATGGAAGGTGGTCAGGAAGGCCGCCCAGCCGAATTTCGATTCGAAACGGAGCCAGATGTAGGCGCCAATGGCGAGACAGGCGAGGACGCTGGCCAGGATGCCCTTTTGCATCAGTTCGCCGCTGACCTTGGGGCCAACAGCATCCGTCTTGCGGATCGTCACCCCCTGCCCGAGCGCCGATTCAACCTGCCGGGTCGCAGCTTCGACGTCCGAACCGGTCGTGTCCACCGCGAGGCGGATAATCGCCACACGCCCCGCGTCGGATTCTGTAACCTGGCTTTCGCTGAAACCCAGGTCGTTGATCTGCTCGCGTACGGTGGCGAAATCGAACGGCTCGGCCCGCTCGGCCTCAATGAGAATGCCGCCGGTAAAGTCGAGGCCGAGGTTCAAGCCCCGGGTCGCCAGCGACACGGTGGTCGCGATGATGATCAGCGCCGTCAGGATAAACCCTGGAAAACGCAGCCGCATGAACGGATACGGCTTGGGTTCCGTCTGCGGTTTCACTTTACCGGGTTTGTCCCACCACATGGGCGCCTCTCGAAATGCTCTATGACCGCTCTACCGTCGGGGCGGACCGGGGTTAAGGGGGTACCAGTAGCGACCAAAAAGCGCCATTCAAGAAATTTCGCTGATGGGCTCTGGACTTGGCTTGAGCGCAGAAGGAAGGCTCCCGCCCACAAGATAGACCAGATCGGACTGGCCGGAGGCTTAAAAAAACCGCCCACCTCCCCCAAATCTGGCCCGTCCAGGGGAAATGCCTCCGAATGGAGACTGATGCTGCAATAGCGCCGAATCACGGCGGCGGGGCGCGGACTTCCGCCCTGCTTCTGCGCGCCGTCGAAGGCGAGGCGGAACGCATCAGCGTGGGTGAAATCGCCGATGCGCTGGACGCCCGGGCGTTCGGGCTGGCGGTGCTGATATTCTCCCTGTTCTCCGTGCTGCCGATGCCGCCGGGCGTTCCCACGATTGTCGGGATCGCGCTGCTGATCGTGTCCCTCCAGATGGTTCTGGGCCGGCAGGAACTGTGGCTGCCTGGGTTGATGGCCCGCAAGAGTTTCGCCCGGAGGGCTTTGGTCGCCGGACTTCTGAAAATCCAGCGGAGGCTTGAATCGGTGGAACGGCTGGCCAAGCCCAGATTGCTGTTCATGACGGGGCCTGCGGGAACGGTGCTTGTAGGCCTGGTGGTTCTGATCATGGCCGTCATCCTGATCCTGCCGCTGCCGCCGGGAGGGAATTTTCCTCCAGCGCTCGCCTGCGCCGTCCTCGGGATGGGCCTTGCCGAGCGCGATGGCGTAATTGTCATCATCGGGATAATCGGCTCCATCGCCGCAACGTTGGCCGTTGCTATCGTGACCATCGGATTTGTGGCGTTCCTCCCGCGCATTTACGACTGGTTCTCGCAAACCTTCGGGTTCTAGGCGCATCGCCGCTATTGCGGCGCCAGCGGGTGACACTTTGCGACAATAACGGGTTTTACGGGCGTACTCCTGCGACACTCATCTGTCAGACAGGTTCCAACGGCGCTCCCTCGCCGCTGGAAAAGGAAACATCCGATGAAACGCCGAATTGCTGCTTCCGCCGCCGCCATCGTTATCGTCGCCGCCACGGCTGGCAGCGCCGCCATCGCCCAGCGTGGCTCCGGGCCCGGCGGGCCCGCCGGGTACGGGTTGCTCCAGTTTGACTCCAATGCCGACGGGAAGCTTACCCGGCAGGAGTTCGATACTGCGTTGCGCGCGCGCTTCAACGAACTCGACACCAATCGCGATGGCTTCGCGACCAACGAAGAAAAGAAGGCGGCCCGTGATGCTCATGCACAGCAGGCCAAGGCGGAGCGGTTTGCGGCCATGGACAAGGATGGCGACGGCAAACTGACGCAGGCTGAACTGGATGCTGGGTCAAAGCGCAATGGCATGGGCGGACGCGGCGTTGATGGCCCGCGCGGTATGCGCGGCCCCGGCGGCCCTGGCCGCGGCGAGCAGGCCGGCGACCGCCCCGCCCGCGGCGACTCGGACGGTGACGGAAAGATCAGCTTTGCGGAGTTCAGCGTCCGGCCGACTGAAGCGTTCACCCGCGCAGACAGCAACAAGGATGGGACGGTGACAATCAGCGAGTTGCAGGCGCTGCGCCCTAACCGCTGATTGAGAGCCGGCGGCTGAGGCCCGCGTCCCTGACCGGCACCGCCGGCTCCGCAGCCTGTTGCATCCTTGACCGGGGATGCGCAGGCTGCATCCCGTTTCAGGTATGATGCTGCATGTCCCACAACATCTTGATTGTCGAAGACGAAGCCTCGATCCGCGATCCGCTGGTCGAGTATTTCGAGAACAACCAGTTTCGCGTCAGAGGCGCGCGAGACGCCTCCGAGGCGCGGCAGTTGCTATCGGTAGGCGCTTACGATCTCGTGATTGCGGACATCATGATGCCGGGGGAAGATGGGCTGAGCCTCTGCCGGCACATCCGCGCGACCAGCAATCAGCCTGTGATCCTGCTCACGGCCAGATCCGAAGAACTGGACCGCATTCTGGGGCTCGAAGTTGGAGCCGACGACTATGTGGTGAAACCGTTTTCGCCGAGAGAACTGCTCGCGCGCGTGAAGGCTGTGCTGCGCCGGGCGAACAGTCTGCCGCCGAAACAGATGCCAGGGGATAGTCCTAACTACGCGTTTGGCGACTGGGTCCTGAAAACGGGTGAACGTGAACTGGTGGGAGCGGACGGTTTGAGCGTGCCGCTCTCCACTGGCGAATACAGCTTGCTGTTAGCGCTGCTGGAGCGGCCGCGGATCGTGCTGACCCGAGATCAGCTTCTCGACATTACCCAAGGCCGCGATGCTGGCGTTTTCGACCGCAGCATCGACAATCAGATCAGCCGCTTGCGCCGCAAGATCGAAACCGACGCCAAGAACCCACGCTATATCAAAACTGTCTGGGGCGGCGGATATTCATTCGCGATAGAAGTGCGGCAGCTGTGATGCGTATCCTACCGCGCAATCTGTTTGGCCAGATGGCCCTCGTGATGGCGATCGCTTTGCTGGCGGCAAGCCTTGTGAACTTTTTGCTCCTGGTTTCCGAGCGTTCGCGCGCCGCCATGATCGAAGCGACGGGCCCCGCGATGGCCCGTTTCGTTGACCTGACGCACGACATATACGCCAACCCGCCATCCCAGAGAGCGGCCGCGTTCGGTCGTGGCGGAACCCGGTTCAGCATAGCCGAACGCAACATGATCGATGAGCGTGACCTGCCGCGCAACAGCAAGCTGGAAGGACGCTTGCGGAACGCGTTCAACCAGTCCGGTGATGCGCCAGTCGATATCCGTGCAGCCATTACGCCGGCAGTACGGCCCGACAGACCACGGATGCCCCCTGCCGGGGGAACCAGCCGGCTCGAAAGCACCCGCCCTTCGCCTGCCGGCGGAGAGATACGACGCGGCAATGAGGTCGTTATGTCCGCTCAGTTACCCGATGGGCGGTGGGTGAACGCGGCTTTCTTCAGCCCGGAGCCGCCTCGCGGTGAAGTGGTCCGGCTGGCAGGGTACACTTTCATTCTTTTCGCGGCCGTTCTGGGCGCATCGCTTTGGTTTGCGGCCCGCCTGTCACGGCCTCTGAAGGACATGGCGGCCGCGGCGGCGCGCGTGGGTTCGGACGCCGAGCCAGGCGAGGTGCAACTGCAAGGCCCCAGCGATGTTCAGCAAACGCTCGAAGCATTCAACGCAATGACGCGACGCGTGAGCCAGTTGCTCAAGGAGAAGGACGTCATGCTTGGGGCTCTTGGGCATGATCTCCGGACACCACTCGCTTCGCTGCGCATACGGGTCGAGTCGATGGAGCCCGCATCCGAGCGTCAGAAGGCGATACGTACAATCGAAGAAGCCGCGCAGCTCTTGGACGATATTCTCGAACTTGCCCGCCGGGGCCGGTCAGCGGAGCCGGTGCAGATGATTGATCTCGCGGTCCTCGTTGAAGACATGGTGGAGGACTATACCGAGACGGGCGCGGCAGTTGAACTTGCCGTCAAGCAACGGACACCCGCCGCATGCCGGCCGGTGCTCTTCCGCCGCCTGTTGCGCAATCTGATCGACAATGCGCTGACCTACGCAGGCTCAGCATCGCTTTCGATCCAGCCCGATGGCGACAGGGCGGTTGTCACCATCGACGACAACGGACCTGGCATGACGTCCGACGCATTGGCCAACGTCACCCGGCCGTTTGTACGCGGCGATGACTCGCGCAGCCGCAGGACGGGCGGCGCCGGGCTGGGTCTCGCCATCGCCGACGCGGTTGCGCGTACCCATGGCGGCGAATTGCGTCTTGAGAACCGGCCGGGAGGCGGGTTACGAGCCAGCGTTTTTATTCCGCTGGCCGACCAGCCGAAAGCGTCTGCGCGATAACGGTCTCAGTGCTCGTCCGCCCTCAGATCCCGGCCGCGAGTCTCCGGGAACATGAACAGGCATGCAACAAAGCTGATGACCGCGAAAAAGATCAGATACCAAAGACCGGCGAACAGATCGCCCGTCGCAGCCACCAGTGCGACACCTGTGACCGGCATGAACCCGCCAACCCAACCGACACCGACATGATACGGCACGGACAGGGCTGTATAGCGGACGCGCGTGGGGAAGAGTTCAACCAGTGCAGCAGCCTGTGGCCCATAGAGCGCGGTCGCCGCGACCACCATGAAGCACAGCCCCAGCGCGATCAGCGGCCAGTTGATCTGCTCATCCCTCGCACGCGCAGGATAACCCGCGTCGGCGAGGGCGGCCCGCACCTCTGCCGTGATTTTTGCAGCCGTGCCGGAAGCGCCGGTGCCTGAAGCATCGGGGGCCGGAACGATTGCGGCGCCGACATGCACTTCGGCCACCTGCCCCGCCGGGGCATCGACCGTATCATAAGCGACGCCTGCGCCCCGCAATGCATTGCGGGCGATATCGCAGCCTGTTGTCCATTTGGCGCGGCCGAGAATGTCGAACTGGAAAGAGCAAGTCGCGGGGTCAGCGGTCACCGTAACCGGCGTCTCATCGATGGCCTCGAACAGCACCGGATTGGCGCCGCGCGCCATCGTCTGAAAGGACGGGAAGATGGCGACGACGGCAAGACCGATACCGAGCAGGATCACCGGCTTGCGCCCGATCTTGTCTGAAAGCCAAGCGAAGAACACATAGAGCGGGATGCTGATCAGCGTGGCGACGCCAAGCGCGATGTTGGCGAACAGCGGCTGGATCTTCATCGTCGTTTCAAGAAAAATCTGCGAATATGAGAAGGTGCACCACCAGATGGCGCCCTGCGCGCCAGTAATCGACAGCAGCGCAATCAGCACGATTTTCAGGTTTTTCCATTTCAGGAACACGTCCCGGAATGGCGCCTGGCTGAGCCGGTTTTCCTTTCGCGCCCGTTCGAACTCCGGGCTCTCCTTCAGTTTCATGCGCATCCAGATGGAGATGGCCAGCAGGGCGATGGAGACCAGGAACGGGATACGCCATCCCCAGTCGACGAACGTTTCCTCCCCCATATAGAGGCGGGTCAGCAGAACGACGCCTTGCGCGCCGAGAAGGCCGAACGCCGCCGACGCCTGGATCCAGCCGGTGGACATGCCTCGCCGTTGGGGCGACGCATGCTCGGCCACGTAGATCGCTGCGCCGCCATATTCTCCGCCGAGCGCGAGCCCCTGCAGGATGCGGATGATGATAAGTAGAATTGTGCCGACCGGACCGGCCTGATCATAGGTGGGCAGAAGGCCAATGGCGAAGGTTGCGCCGCCCATGATCACGACGGTCGCGAGGAATGCCCCCTTGCGCCCGAACCGGTCGCCCAGCCAGCCGAAAATCAATGCACCGAGCGGGCGGAAAAGAAAGCCGGCGGCGAACAGTGCAAGAGCCGCGATGAGGCCCGAAGTTTCATCCAGCCCTGAAAAGAAGTTTCGGGCGATCACCGGCGCCAACGCGCCATAGATGAAGAAGTCGTACCATTCGAAAGCCGTTCCGGTGGAAGACGCCAACACGACCGTCCGCATGGACGGCGCGGGCTTTTCATCCCGCCCAGTACCGACTTCCATTTGCGTCTCCCTCGCCCCGCCGCAGCTGTTTTCAGCCGTCCGTTCCGGTGTCTGCGCCGTAAGTGCCCCAGAATCCGTATGGGTTCCAGTGGGCGGCGCCCCTCTGACCGCTGTTAGAGGTTGTCAGGGGCGGCGCGGTCGGATCAATTTCATGTCCGGCACGCCAGAGGACCGCAACCACCGTGAAAACGATCATTGCCGCCTTCACTTTCCTGATCGCCCTTGCGGCTCCTGCGACTGGCCAGGCTGTAAACAGTGAGCCCCGGCCGGCTCCGGCCGCCGCTGCGCTGCCCGTTGCGCGCGATGTGACTTATCCCGGAACCATACAATTGCACGTCGATACGTCAGACGTGGAACGGCAGCTCTGGCGTATCCGGCAGACCATCCCTGTCGCTCGCTCCGGGCGCGTGACCCTGCTCTACCCCGAGTGGATCCCCGGCAACCATGCGCCACGCGGTCCGATCTATAACTATGCCGGGCTGGTGATTACGGCGAACGGGAAGACGCTTCCATGGACGCGCGATCCGGGAAGCGTTTACGCCTTCCATGTCGATGTCCCGCCTGACGCAAAGTCAATAGATGTCGAAGCGCAATTCCTGACCCCCATTGAGTCAGCGCAGGGCGGCGCCATTGTTACGCCCGAAATGCTGCGGCTGAACTGGTACCAGACGGCGCTGTATCCCGCTGGGCACTATGCTCGCCGCATCCCCTTCGACGTGACGCTCAAACTGCCGGAGGGTTGGAACTTTGCGACGGCGCTGGAAACGGCGGCGCACGAGGGAGATATCGTGACGTTCAAACCGGTGTCCTTCGAGACGCTGCTCGACTCGCCGCTCTACGCAGGCCGGAACATGCTCACCTGGGATCTCGATCCCGGCGGGCGGTCGCGTGTGACCCTCAACGCGTTTGGCGATACGCCCGAAATGGTCGCTGCGTCCGATGATGCAATCCGGACTTTGCGGACGCTTGTGGTTCAAGCCGACAAATTGTTCGGCGCCCGCCACTTCGACCACTATGATTTTCTGCTCTCGGTCAGCGACGTGCTCGCCACATCCGGCATCGAGCACCAGCGCTCCAGCAGCAATGGCGTGACATCGGGATATTTCACAGCCTGGAACTCGGCCTTTATCTCGAAGGACCTGCTGGCGCATGAGTATGTGCACTCGTGGAATGGGAAATACCGGCGGCCCGCCGATCTTTGGACGCCGCACTATAACACGCCCATGCGCGGCAGCCTGCTGTGGGTTTATGAAGGACAGACACAATACTGGGGGCATGTGCTGGCGGCCCGCTCCGGCTTTGTGACCAGGCAACAGGCGCTGGATACGATGGCGAATACGGCGGCGCTCTACCAGACCCGCACGGGGCGTAACTGGCGGCCGCTCAGCGACACTGTGCAGGACCCTGTAATCGCGGCGAGGCGCTCGCTGCCCTGGAGTTCCTGGCAGCGTAGCGAGGACTACTATTCCGAGGGACTGCTCATCTGGCTGGATGTCGATACGCTTATTCGTGAGCGAACGGGCGGGAAGCGTTCTCTCGATGATTTCGCCCGCACCTTCTTCGGCATGAATGACGGCGACTGGGGGCAGCTCACCTACACGTTCGAAGATCTAACGGACGCGCTGAGTTCAGTTGACCGCATGGACTGGAGCGGGTTCCTGCGCGGACGGGTCGATGCGGTGGCGCCGCAAGCCCCGCTCGACGGCATCGAACGTGGCGGCTACCGGCTCGTCTATCAGGACAGGCCGAACAGTGTTCAGGCGACGACGGAAGCACGAACCCGGGCCGCCAACCATAGCTACTCAATCGGACTGACGGCGAGCGCTGCCGGCGACATCACTAACGTGATGTGGGAAGGTCCCGCGTTCAACGCCGGCCTTTCCACGGCAGGAACAATCGTCAGCGTAAATGGCCGCACCTACACCGCCGACCGCCTGAAGGAAGCGATTGCCGAGACGGCCAGCGGCAAGTCTTCCGTCGATCTGACAGTGCGTGTCGGCGACAGGATCCGCCCGGTGAAGATCAACTATACCGGCGGACTTAAATACCCGAAGCTTGAGAGGATCGAAGGCAAGCCTGCGCTTCTCGATGACATTCTCGCGCCGAGATAACCGCTCACTCGCCGGAGAAGAAGGCGCCGACCGGCCCCGCGAACCGGAGCGGGCTCTCATATCCATCGGCCGAAACCGGCGGGACGCCGAAGAACCAGTCATCGACGACGACGCCCGGCGTCGTCGTCGATGTTTCGCTTCCACCAACTTGCCGGACATTGGTCCATTGCGGGCTGGTCGTATCTCGCCACCATACGCGGTAGCTGGCGGCGCTAGGCGCCGCGCTCCAGGTCAGGCCTGTGCCAGCGGAAAGGGCGCCGCGAACATCCACCCGATCCGGCGGCGCGGGAGCAGACTATGCCACCATCCGCAAGCACGGCGAAACGGCGTGGATTTCCTGATTATGGCCATGACTGGCCTGAGCCTGTGCGAGACCTCAACACACGCCCGCCTGTGAACAACTCGATATCGAACTGGTACAGGAAGGTGCGTGGTGAGCCGGCCGGGGGTCGAACCCGGGACCACCTGATTAAAAGTCAGGTGCTCTACCAACTGAGCTACCGGCTCTCGCAGAGCGGCGGAACCTAGTTGGCGATTCCGCTGGGGTCAACGAAGGATATTGGCCCGCCGCCAGAATTTCTGCACTCCGGCGTCGCACCCTGGGCAAGCCTGTAATATATCCGGTTTCTTCAGGAGGAACCGGCCATGCTGCGCATCACAGTCGCCCTCGGGGGGCTCCTTGCCGCACCGGCTCTGCTGGCTGGGTGCTCCTCCGGGGCCCCGAAGCGGGACGATGGATTCTCCCGCGCCGTGAACAAGACGACCGCGGGAATCGATGATGCGGCCCTTACCCCGCTGAACGACCTGAACCTCCGGCGCACGCAGATTCCACCCGTGCTGGACGTTATCGTCTCACCCTATGAACCGGTTAAAGTACTCACCTGCGGCGCGATTGCTGCCGACGTAAGCGCCCTCACAAGCGTCCTTGGACCCGATTCCGACGCCCTGCCCGGTCCGAAAGATACGGTGGGACAGCAACTTGGCGACCAAGCGGCCGACTTTGCGCTCGACACGGTGTCCTCCACGATGACGGACATCATCCCGTTCCGGTCCGTGGTGCGTCAGATATCCGGCGCCACGGCCTGGGAGCGGCGCATGCGGGACGCTTATGAAAGAGGTATCCAGCGGCGGGCCTATCTGAAGGGTATCGGGGCGGCGCTTGGCTGCGCGCCGCCTGCCGCACCGGATCCATCGGCCGGCACGACACAGGCAGGCAAATCACGCATCCAGTATCGCGGCGCTCAGCCGGACTGAACATCCGCTCCCCGCCAACGGGCTTTCAGTTCGCTTCTGAGTTGCTCGAACCGCCCTTCGGCGATTGCGTCGCGGCAAGCCTTCATCAGCGCCTGAAAGAACGCGACGTTGTGCCAGGACAGAAGCATCGGCCCGAGATACTCCCCCGCCTTGAACAGGTGATGCAGATAAGCTTTCGAATAGTCGCGGCTGGCCGGGCAGTCTGAGCCGGGATACAGCGGGGCGTCGTCGTCAGCAAACCGCGCATTCTTCATGTTGAGCGGGCCGTCCCACGTCCACGCCTGCCCATGGCGCCCAGAGCGCGTCGGCAACACGCAATCGAACATGTCGATGCCGCGCGCGATGCACTCCACCAGATCAATCGGCTTGCCCACTCCCATAAGGTATCGGGGCCGCTCCCACGGAAGCAGAGGCGCAGTGATCTCCACGGCGTCGCACATGGCGTCGTGGCCCTCGCCCACCGCCAGGCCACCTATGGCATAGCCGTCAAAACCGGTCTCAACGACACGCTGCGCACTTTCACGCCGCAGATCAGGATAGGTTGAGCCTTGGACAATCCCGAACAGGCTTTGTGTATCACGTGTCCCGAATGCCGCCTTCGAGCGCTCGCCCCAACGCAGCGACAGACGCATCGCGGCCTCTGCTTCGGGACGTTCGCAGGGATTGCCGACGCATTCGTCCAGCTGCATCGCAATGTCCGAGCCCAGAAGATCGGACTGGATCTCAATGGAACGTTCCGGCGACAGGAAATGCTTCGCCCCATCGAGGTGCGAGCGAAACTCGACACCTTCTTCCTTCATCTTGCGGAGGCTCGACAAGGAGAAGACCTGAAAGCCGCCGGAATCAGTAAGAATGGGATGCGGCCACCGCATGAAGCGATGGAGCCCGCCCAGCCGATGGACGCGCTCCGCCGTGGGACGCAGCATCAGGTGGTAGGTGTTGCCAAGAATGATGTCGGCGCCGCTCGTGCGCACCTGATCGACGTAAAGCGCCTTTACTGTTCCAGCGGTGCCAATCGGCATAAAGGCGGGCGTGCTGATGTCGCCACGCGGTGTCGCGAGGCGTCCCGTGCGAGCCGCGCCTTCACTGGCGTCGATATGAAAGGGGAACTCGGCCATCGTTATCCTTTCGGCAACAGCAGGCAGGCGTCACCGTACGAAAAGAACCTGTAGCGGTTTTCGACAGCATGCGCATACGCGCGCTTCATCACATCCAGACCCATCATGGCGGACACCAGCATGAACAGGGTCGAACGGGGCAAGTGGAAGTTCGTCATCAATCCATCGGCGACGCGGAAGCGGTAGCCGGGAGTGATGAAGATCGACGTATCGCTTGAGTACGCGGTGAGATCGCCGCTGGCGCTTGCGCTTTCCAGTGTCCGTAGCGCTGTCGTTCCCACAGGAACGCACCGACCGCCAAGCGAGCGCGCATTGCGGATTGCGAGTGCGGCAGCCTCCGAGATTGCTGCCTGTTCCGCGTGCATGACATGGTCTTCGATCCGGTCGGCCTTCACCGGCAGAAAGGTTCCGGCATTGACATGAAGCGTGACGCTCGCCTGCCCGATACCTTTGTCCGATAGCATCCGCTGTAGGTCTGGCGTGAAGTGCAGACCGGCGGTCGGCGCCGCAACAGATTCTCCCGACTTGGCGAAATGCGTCTGGTAGTCCGCCTCATCACGGGCATCCGGCTGGCGACGCGACGCGATATAAGGCGGCAGAGGCGTTTCGCCGGCGGCGTTTATTGCAATTTCGAGTGCGTGGCCGGTCCGGTCAAACTCCAGCAGAACGGCCCCTTCCTCGCCCTTCTCGGCGATGACGGCTGACAGATCCGCGCGGAATTGAATCCGGTCCCCGGCCCGGAGACGTTTTCCGGGTTTGGCGAGCGCGCTCCAGCACGACGGTGAAGTGCGACGGTTGAGGTTTACGTGGACGCTGACGTCAGAACCGCCCGGTTCTCTAGCGCCCCGGATGCCCGTGAGCGCCGCCTTGATCACCCGCGTATCGTTGGTCACCAGAATGTCCCCGGCGCCAAGCAAATCAGGGAGATCGGAGACAGTCCGGTCTTCCAGCAAGCCCTCAGGCCCGCGCACGACCAACAAACGTGCGCTCCCCCGCGGTTCGGCAGGGCGCAGGGCGATTAGCTCCTCAGGAAGGTCAAAATCAAAGTCCGAAACATTCATCCGGGCCGCTTATCCGGCTTGCGGCTTTCCGCCAAGCGGGGGACGGTGCTCCGCCGCAACTCGGCCGCGGTCGGGGGTGTGCATTGGGGGGGCGGGAGTCGTGGACATGCCAATCGCAAGGTTAGCCGCAGGGGCAATCGCCATTTGTCTGGCTTTGGCCAGCCTGGGGGCGTGTGAACCGGAAGTGGCAACACTGGACGAACTGCATCAATCGCTCGACTGGGACAATGGTGACGGACGAGAGGTTGAGGCGAGCTACGCCGCTGGCGCCCGCCGCATTCTGGGCTCGCTCTCGCGGCCAGACGATATCGATAATCTCCGGGCCGCCAGCTACGAGTGCATCTTCGGTGAGGCGCACGAGCTTTATCCCGACCCGGCGGCGCAGTGCACGCGTAGCTTCGCAACACGCGCCTGTCAGCTGGATTGGGAGATATTCACGACGGTGAAGAACGACCGGAAAATTGACCATGTCGAAGCCAGCTTTCGTCGCGACTGCGTGGGAACGGATCGTGACTGGCCGGCGCCCGTCAACTCGGCGATCGACGACCAGCTCGCCCCTCCGCCTACCGGTCTTCAATAGCGGGACTACAGGCGCCGCAGCAGAATGCGCCGGAACATGGTCCAGCGGCGCGATAACGCGCTGCGAGGCGATGCGCGTCCTGCGTCCAACCCGACATGCACGATGGATGGCCAGAGAGCCGCGGGCAGCCGGCGCGCCGCCAGATTCGCGCCCGTCTTCATGGCCGCAGCTTCCGGCATGTCAGCGGTGACAGCCAAATGCCACTTTCCGCAAAGTTCGACAGCCTGAAGAGCGGCCCCATCTGCGGATGGATCAAGCGTCACGGCCGCAAGCCGGGCGAGTTGCCCCTCGGCAGCGAGATGGCGTTCGGCATGTCCGCCCCCCGTAACGTGCCCGCCTGCATGGAGATGATCGTCGATAACGTCGTCATACCGGTCCAGCAGATCCATCACGGCTTGCATCGGGACGCCCGACGAGCCAAACGTCCGCGCAAGCTCCTCCGCCAGATCATGCCGCCGGACAGCCGCGCCGGAGGCGATCCCCTCCAGCGTCTCGCGCCACCACTGTACGCGGATCTTGCCGAGCATGGGTTGGCTCATCGCTGTCGCTCTCAGCAACTCCTGATGCAACAAGTAGATGGCGACAAGCGTTTCGCGTGCAGGGAGAGGCACATAACGCGAGGCGAGCCAACGATCCTCGTCGGTCCGTTTGAGACGGGCGTCAAACTCGCTGGCGCTTGCAAGATTCGGCAGAATGGCCGTATCGCTCATATTCAAATTCCGGCCTGCGGCCCCATGTGAGTTCCAGGTCCGTCTGCGCCAATATCAGAGAGAGGAACTATCATGGCCTTCACCCTGCCCCCGCTTCCATATGCGCGCGACGCGCTGGCGCCGTATGTGTCGGAGAACACGTTTAACTATCACTACGGCAAACATCATCAGGCTTATGTGGACAATCTGAACAAGCTGGTAGCGGGCACGCCGCTGGAAAACGAGCCCCTGGAAGAAGTGATCCGCAAATCCTTCGGGGACAAGCCGGGCGTGTTCAACAACTCGGCCCAGGTCTGGAACCACACCTTTTACTGGCACTCGATGGCCCCCGGCGGCGGCGGTACGCCCACGGGAGCGATCGGTGACAAGATCAAGAAGGATTTTGGCTCCTACGAGGAGTTCAAAAACAAGTTCGCCGGGGCCGGCGCGACCCAGTTCGGGTCCGGCTGGGCCTGGCTGGTCCTGAAGAACGGCAAGCTGGAGGTCCGCAAGACACCGAACGCAGAAACTCCGCTGACCGACACCTCGGCCACCCCGCTCCTGACCATGGATGTGTGGGAGCACGCCTACTACCTCGACTTCCAGAACGCCCGTCCGAAGTACATCGAAACCTTCCTGGACAAGCTGGTGAACTGGGAGTTCGCGAACCAGAACCTGTCTGACGCCAAGTAATCTACCGGACACGGAGCCCGCCCCCTTTGTGCGGGCTCCGTGTCCGGCGGGGTGGCGGACAGCCAAAACCGGCATAGGTTGACCGAAACTGGCCGGTTCATCCGGCCGGACAAGGGAGCGCCCGATGAAACGTCTTCTGATCTCTCTCGCCGCCTCACTCGCCCTCGCCGCGTGCACGACACCCCCGACCGTCTATCAAGCGGCCTCTTCGCAGACGTCGATGGGATATCGCGAGACACGAATCGAGAGCGACCGTTACCGGATTTCCTTCCGCGCCAATCCGGACCTGAAGCCCGGACAGGTTGAAGACATGGCCCTGCGGCGTGCGGCTGAAGTCGCTATCGCCGACGGCTATCAGTGGTTCCGCATCGTGAACCGCTCCACCGAACTCATCGACGGCAAACCAGGTGGAGGCGCCAGCGTCGGCGTGGGAGGCAGCAGCGGCTCCTACGGATCGGGGGTTGGAGTCGGGATCGGCTTCGATCTGTCCGGCGACACCCGGAAGTATGAAACCACGATGGAGGTGCAGCTTGGCCGAGGCGCAAAGCCCGACGAAGCCAGCGCCTATGACGCTCAAGCCGTGTTGCAGCGGCTCGGTTGATCCATGATCGTCACGACGACACCGTCGATCGAAGGCAAACAGATCGTCCGCTATCTCGGCGTAGTGACCGGCGAAGCCATCATCGGCGCCAACATTGTCCGCGACCTCTTTGCGTCGGTGCGCGATCTCGTCGGCGGGCGGTCTGAATCCTATGAAATGTCGATGCGCGAAGCGCGGGAGATCGCCTATCGCGAGATCGAGGCAGAGGCCCGGCGGGCCGGCGCCAACGCCATTGTCGGCGTATCGCTGGAGTATCTCGTCGTCGGACAAGGCGGGTCGATGATGATGGTGGCCGTCGCCGGCACCGCCGTGGTGATCGAGTAGATCATGGCCGCACTCGACCTCGCCGTCCGCGCCGGTCTGGGCCGCGCTATCACGCTTCTGGAATCCAAGCGGGCCGACCATCGTGAGCAGGCGCGCGAGCTGCTGGCCAGCGCTATGCCCCGGACGGGCCGCGCCCAGCGCATCGGCGTCACGGGAGTTCCTGGTGTCGGCAAATCCACATTCATCGACGCCTTTGGCACGCTGCTGACCAGCCTGGGTCATCGCGTCGCCGTGCTAGCTGTCGATCCGACCTCCCGCCGTACCGGCGGCTCGATCCTCGGTGACAAGACCCGCATGGCGCGGTTGTCGGTAGATGAGCGTGCCTTTATCCGCCCCTCTCCCGCTGGCGATACGCTGGGTGGGGTGACGCGGCGCACGCGCGAGGCGATGCTGCTTTGCGAGGCTGGCGGGTATGACGTAATCCTTGTCGAGACTGTCGGCGTCGGCCAATCCGAAACGGTTGTGGCCGACATGGTCGACTTTTTCCTGGTGTTGATGTTGCCCAACGCCGGCGACGAGTTGCAGGGCATCAAGAAGGGGGTTCTGGAAGCCGCCGACCTGATCGCCGTGAACAAGGCTGACATCGACCCCACGGCCGCCAAGCGGGCCGCCCGTACTTATGAAACAGCGCTGCATATTCTGGAGCCGGCGATCCCCGAATGGTCGCCTCCCGTGCACCTGATTTCGGGCCACACGGGGGACGGTTTGAGCGACCTCTGGTCCGCCATTGAGGTTCACAGGAGAAAAACCGAAGCATCCGGCGCCCGCGCCAACCGCCGCGCCCAGCAGCAGGTCCGCTGGCTCGAATCGCTGCTTCAGGAGGGGCTGGCGGAGGGCTTTGCGCGGCATCCGGAGGTCGCGGAACGGCTTCCTGGCATCCGGCGAGCAGTGGCCGAAGGCGGCGCGCCCGCCTCCTCAGCAGCGGAAGAATTGTTGAACCTGTTCTTTAGGGCGGTCTAAGGCATTGATTTTCTTGCTGCGATATGGACGTTGTTCACGCCATCACGCGAAGTAAAAGTTTCCCAACCGGAATCAGGAAACAGCCGGATATGGTCTGGCGAGTCATTCTGCGAGCAATCAGGGCCCTGACGGCCGTGGCGGGAGCGTTGGCTGCGGCCATACCCGCCTTCGCGGACAACGCCGGGAAGCCCATGACGTTCGAGTGGGGCCTGGTCTATGGCGATACGCCAGCGATATTCGCGGATGGTGATTTTACCCCTGACACTCCGACAGCGTTCCGGGCCTTCCTGCGGCGCAGCGACTACACCCCCGAGACGCGGATCTATTTTAACAGCCTTGGCGGCGATCTTGGCGGCGGCATGGCGGTTGGCCGGATCATTCGCGAGGAACACCTGAACACGGGCGTCGCCCGGAATCAGCCCGACCCATCCAAGGCGCAAATGCCGGACTTCAACGTAAACTCGGGCGTCTATCCTGGTTACTGCGTCAGCGCCTGCACCCTCGCCTTCCTCGGCGGCGTGTCCCGCGAGGTGGAGCCCGGCGCGACTTATGCCGTGCACCAGGTGAGCATGAACTGCGTCGACCGCCGCAAGGCCCGGACCGAGTTTCCGTGGATGGCGCTACCGACCGTGCAATACTGCCCCGAACTGGGCGAAGCGCTGGCGATGTTCCAGGTCGCGAGCGGCGCCGTCATCGAGTATGTGCGGTCAATGGGCGCCGATCCGATTTTCTGGACGGAAATGTCCAAGGCGGCGCCGGATTCGATCAACGCCCTCACCCCGGAACAACTCGACCAGTATCGCGTCAACTTCGAGATGCGGACGGAGTCCTGGTCCTACGAAACCGACGACAAGGGCCAGTTCTTCCTGCGCCACACCCAAGGCGATGAGTGGAAGGAGGACCGCGTCGAATTCTATTGTGACCGCACCGAAGGCCCTCGCCTGTTCATGTGGCTGGTGCACGACACGCGACGCAGCACGGGCCGCGCCGACCCGCTCCGCATCGTGCAGTTGGCTGATGCGGGCCTGACCGCCTACTGGCAACCAGTGGAGCGCCGCGAGGACGGTTATCCCGATGTACGCAACTTGTTGCTGCAACCGTTCGAGATAATCGAACCGCCGAACGTGTCGGATTTCGAGAATGTTACGCTGGTGGTCGATGTCTCGCAGCGCTTTCTGGATGTGCTTGCGACCGCAGAGCGGTTTGAAGTCGCCACGACCCAACCGGACCCGCAGGGCGTGGGCGGTTTCAACCTGATCTCGATCAACCTCGATCGCGAAAAGCTTGCGGGGATTGTCCGCTCCTGCAAGTAGCGCCGCAGGGGAACGAGGAGTGTCGACATGACTTGGCGTGCAGGCGGCTGTCACTGTGGAGCGGTGCGCTTCGAAGTCGAGACGCCGGACACGATCGAGGTCGAGGACTGCAATTGCTCAATATGCGCGCGAACGGGCTTCCTGCACATCATTGTGCCGGCGTCGCGGTTCCGGCTTGTGGCTGGTGAGGATCAGATCACCAACTATACGTTCAACACAGGGGTTGCGCGGCACCTGTTCTGTTCGGTCTGCGGCGTGAAGTCGTTTTATGTGCCACGTTCCAATCCGGACGGGTACAGCGTGAACCTCCGCTGCCTCGACGATCCCGGAAGCTTTGCCGAAGTCCGGATTGTGAATTTCGATGGGCGCGGAAACTGGGAAGGTCAGGCGCAGGCGCTCGCCTACAAATCCAAGGCTTAGGTGGTTTCGTTTTCCGCAGCGGGTTTGGTCTTGGCTGGAAGTGCACCCGCCGCTTTCAGCTCTTCTTCCAGATAGCGCACGCGGCCTTCGAGGTAGCGGTGACGCCAGCGCAGCCGGATAGTTTCATCCGGATAATCCTGTTTGATGGCGGTGTCCGGCTCTGTCGCGCCAACTTTGCTTTCGAGAAAGCGAACACGGGATTCGAGATAGCGGTTGCGCCATGCAAGCGTCGCTTCTTCCGAGACATCCGCCTGCCCTGCGCTTGTTCCGGCGCCCATGCCTGCGACTTCCAGTTTTTCGCGGAGGTTGCTGTTGTCTTCACGTTCCTGGCGCAACTGGGTTTCGAGTTCGGCGATCCGCGGCGCATCAGCCGCCGATGCTGCGGCGTCAGACTGCCGGGCGCGCAACGCCCACCCGATCAATCCCCCGAACCCGGCGGCGATCAGAAGTTCGAACCAGATATGGATCGCAAGCCAGGACATTACGGGGTCTCTACGCGTGTAACTCGAATTTCGATGCGCCGGTTTGCGGCGCGGCCGATTTCAGTGCGGTTGGTGGCGATGGGCTGGTTGGGGCCAAACCCTCTCGCGGTGATGCGTGATGCATCGAAGCCATGTTCAGTGAGCCAGTCACGTACGGCCTCGGCGCGAAGGCGGCTGAGCGTGATGTTCGAGTTCCGCCGCCCTGTGCTGTCGGTGTGACCTGCGACATCGATCGTGGCGCCATCGCAGGCGCGGGCGATCATCACCAGCTTGTCCAGCGTCTCGGCGTTTTCGCGCGACAAAGCGGCGGCGCCCTCGCGAAACACCAGCTTGCCGGAGGCCATGACATTGGCGAAGGCGGCCTGGCAGCTTTGGCGCTTGTCTTCCCCGGTAGCGTTCGCGAGGTCGAGGCCGTCGGCTTCAGGCACGGGAATATCGGCTTCCTTTATCGACCAGACGACCGTGTAACCGTCGTCGGGCAAGCGCGCCATGTCCTCGCGCAGGTAGGTCAGAACGCTGGGCGCTGCGGCGCCGCTGATGAAAAAGTCGCGCCCTTGCACGCGGAGGCTGCCGGCCTCGAAGCGGGTGAGGTGCGGAAGAGCGATGAGCGCGCGCGCCTGCCAGTCGCCAGCCTCGCCGATGGTCATGCGGCTTGCGATATTGCTGGCGCCAGCGGCCTCGGCGGCGGCCGCCAGAGCGGCGCGCGTTTCTTCGGAGCTGGCGCGGCCGGAGAGGACAAGGCCCTCTTCGGTGGAGATCACGGCGAACCATTCGGCGGGACCAGTCACGCGGGCTTGTGCTGCGACGCCGCCGCCGACGCGGACGAGCCTGTCAGATACCTCCTGAGCGGTAGAGTCATCGGCGGCAACACCCATCAGGGTGAGTTGGTCGCCTATCAGCTCTGCGCTGCCTTCGTTGAGGCGGCGGAGAGCATCAAGGCCCTGGATAGCAGCGATGTCCCAGGCGACGCCTTCGGGGGCGCCGAACCCAAGAGTCATGCGATTATCGACGCCTGCGGGAAAAAGTGTCGAGGCCGCAGAGTGGATGACGTTCATGGCTTCAGGCGTGGGGACAACGCCGGACAGCACCACACGCCGCCCGACTCGCTCGGCTTTCCACGCATAGGGAGCCACGGGGAGGGCGACGAGAAGGTCGTGGCGGGTAACCTTGGTCACTCCGCCCGAAAAAGGCCCCCCTTGGCCGAGGGAGGTCAGCACCGCCTCGATCGCGCCGGCTCTGATATCCTCGGAGGGAGCCACGCCCCTCAAATCCACCTTTTGCCCATCCGCCTCGGCGGTCAGATAGGCGACTCCGGCCGTATTCAGCGCCGCCGTCGCCGCAGACTGAACCTGAGCCTCGATGCGGCGGGGGGAATGGGGCCCCACGGTTATGGTAAACAGGCCGGTCAGCAGCAGGCCGGAAACGCCGATAACCAGCGGTATGTCGCGGCCCGTCAACTTCTGCATCGGTTACCCGGCTCACTTTCGCGAACTTGCCTGGTACGGCTTCCCTAGCCGCGCCAACATACATAGACCTGAGGCGTTCGGAACAGCGGCCCCCTCGTGACACACCCTTCCTACAAAACGCCTAAAAAGCATGCGGATTCTCCTGCGGGACGATCCGGGGAGCCTGCGTTCGAGCATATCTCCAGTCCCGCGAATCCGGTCGTCAAACTATTGAAATCGCTGGACCGCAAGAAAGCCCGCGCGGAATCTGGTCTCTTTCTGGCGGAAGGGGCCCGGCTGGTCGAAGAAGCCCTCGCCCACGACTGGGTTCCCGCCTACGCGCTCGCGGGTCAGGCAGCATTGGAGCGCCCCACCACCCGCGCCCTGCTCGACCGCATGAAAGCCTCTGGCGCCCGGACGCTGACAGCCTCCGCCAAGGTGATGGAAGCGGTCTCGCGCAAGGACAACCCGCAAACAGTGATCGCCGCCTTCAAGCAACGCCTGTCCATGCTGGCCGATTTTCCCGCCAATGGTCCCCGCAGGTGGGTCGCCCTTTACGAAGTCCGCGACCCCGGAAATCTGGGAACCGTGATCCGCACGGCCGACGCGGCGGGCGTAAGCGGGATCATCCTTGTCGGCAATTGCTGCGACCCGTTTTCCGTCGAGGCCGTGCGCGCCACAATGGGTTCGCTGTTCGCCATGAAACTGACGGAGACAGATTTCGGCGCGTTTGACGCCTGGCGAAAAAATACCGGCGCGCGGCTTCTGGCGGCGTCGATGCACGGAACCATGCGTCACGACCAGGCGGCTTATGGCGAGAAATCCGTTGTCATGATGGGCAATGAACAGTCTGGCCTGCCCAGCCATGTCGAAGCGGTCTGCGATACGCTGGTGCGGATTCCGATGGCGGGCGCTGCCGACAGCCTGAACCTGGCAAGCGCGGCCAGCGTCATGATCTACGAAGCGTGGCGAGCCGGCGGGTATGCGGGAGCGAACCGTTGAGCCGTTTCGAACTCCTCGTATCCGACGACTGGCGCGACTACGAACTGCTGGACAGCGGTGATGGCCGCAAGCTTGAACGTTTTGGCCGATACCGTTTTGATCGTCCCGACGCGCAGGCGATGTGGCGGCCGCAGCAGCCCGTCGCCAGCTGGAAAGCCGATGCCGTGTTCGCCTCGCGCGATGATGAGGACGAACGCGGCGCCTGGGCCTTCCCCGGCAAACCTCCAGCGGACCAGTGGCAGATTGGTTGGGACAGCCTGAAGCTGAATGCGCGCTGCGCCGCGTTTCGTCACATGGGCGTATTCCCGGAGCATTCCGTACACTGGCGCTGGGCGGCCGAGCAGATCAGGAATGCCCGCCGTCCGGTGCGTGTGCTGAACCTCTTTGGCTATACGGGGATGATGAGTCTGGCCTGCGCCAAGGCAGGGGCCGAGGTGGTTCATCTGGACGCCTCGCCCAAATCGATCGGGCATGGACGAGAAAATCAGGTGCTGTCCGGCATCGAAGACGCCCCGATCCGCTGGATCTGCGACGACGCCATGAAGTTCGTCGAGCGGGAAATCCGTCGCGAGCGAACCTATGACGCCATCGTACTCGATCCCCCCAAATTCGGACGGGGCCCCAAGGGTGAAACCTGGAAATTCGAGGAAGGCTTCGCGCCGCTTCTCGACAATGTTCGCAGGCTCATGTCGGATCAGCCATTGTTCGTCATCGCCACCGTTTATGCCGTCCGGCTCAGCTTCCTGTCCGTCGCCCAGACGCTGGAAACCGCGATGGACGGCATGGGCGGCCAGATCACCCACGGCGAAATGGCTATTCAGGAAACCGGGCGAGGCTTTGTCCTGCCGACCGGACTTTATGCCCGCTGGCAGGCCTGAGTGGCGAAACGCGGCCTTCTGGCCGGTGATGCGTCGCTGGAATACCGCCTATTCCGTTGAAACGCCTGATTTCCGGGCTGCGGTTACACCGCCTTGAACTACCGGCGCGGTTCGCGTATGGGCTGCTTTCCGACCTACAGGGGTGTAGCTCAGTTGGTAGAGTACCGGTCTCCAAAACCGGGTGTCGTGGGTTCGAGTCCCTCCGCCCCTGCCAGTCGGATCCAGTAAAAAGCTAAAATAACTCACCCTGGCGAGAGGCCGGGTTCTTCGGACGCGGCGGCTTCTTCGCAGGGGCCTGCAACTCCATAGACCAGCCGGACGTGCCCCCCCACGGGCGCAGCAGGGCTTTCACCTCCGCCAGCGGCGCGCGCGTTTCGCCCAGCCAGACCTCCCAATCCTCCGGGCGGAGGATCGCCGGCATGCGATCAGTGATCTTCCCGACCAGTTCGTTCGCAGGGGTGGTAATCAGGACGAAGGTGTCGATGGTCCGGCCAGCGACCTCCGCAGGTTGCCAGATCACAGCAAAAGCGAGCGCGACGGCAGTCGGGATGAACGTCCATTGGCGCGTCCATTTTCGTCCAGAGGGCGTTCCGTCGTCGTACAGGACATCGGCCTCCTCGCCTTCATTGAATGAGTGAACCAGCACGATGGCGCGGCGGCTGGCAAATGCGTCTGCGAAGGCCGGCAACTGATCGACGGTCTCGCAGCGGGCATGCATGTGCCGGGGAACATCCGGCGCGCCGGGCCTGCTATCGACGAAGCCCCACCGCATGGGCGCCGCTTCCCGCTGGCCACTGGCGTCCAGACGGATGACACTGACGCTCCGCATGGGCGTAGCCGTGACAATCGCGTCGTCCCGCTCCGCAAACTCACACCGCCATTCGACAACGCTGGCCCATGCGATCATCTGGGTGAACTTGCCGCACATCGCCGTTCGGCCTCCTTGCGGCAAGCACCATAAACCGGGCTGGCGTCCGCCCCAAGGCATGACAATCCGCCCCCGCCCCGTTAGGCCTGTAGCCAACACAGATAATAGGGCGGTGCCGATGATCCCGGGTACAGTTGTAGCAGAAGGCGTATTCAAGGGCTGGACGACTTGGCCCCACGACAATTTCGAGGCTCACGCCGGCCCGTTCTATGCCCGCCGGACAGAAACCGGTGAGGTTATCTGCCGCTTTCTCGTCGAGTCCCGGCATATCAATGGAGGCGGCGCGGTGCATGGCGGCTGCCTGCTGACCTTTGCCGATTTTTCAGTGTTCGCCATCGCGGAGGACGCCATTGCCGGACGCGCAGTAACGGTCAACCTCAGTGGCGACTTCCTTGGACCAGGCGAGCTTGGCGACATGCTGGAAGCAACGGGCGAGATTACGCGTGCTGGCGGCCGTATCATCTATGTGCGCGGCCTCATCACAGCGAATGGCCGTCCTTGCCTCAGTTTTACATCGGTTATCACGCGCCTGAAGCCAAAAGCCTAGGCCAGCGCGGGGCGCGCCAGCATCCGTTCACGCCACGCTGCGATGTTGGCGTGTTCTTCCCACGGTTTGAACTTCACCAGCCGGCCAAACCCCAGCGCGACATGCAGGGTGATGTCCGCGATGGTGAACCGGGCGCCCGCAACGAATTGCGAATCTGCAAGGTGCTGGTCCAGAAAGACGGCCATATTCCGCGCGCGGCCGGAACTGATCTCCGCCCAATCCGTGCATTGTGGTTTCTCCAGCTCCGCCATCGCCGGATGTGAATTGCGGAACCAGTGCGCGACCGGCAGCAGATACATGAGTTCGATACGCCGGTCCCACATCTCGATGTGCGCGCGTTCGCGATGGCCGCGGCCCATGAGGTTGGGCTCTGGATACTCGCCTTCAAAGAAGGTGCAGATCGCCCTGCTCTCCGTAATCGCGGCGCCGTCGCTGAAATGCAGAACCGGCACATGCGACAGAGGACTCATCTCGCGGTAGGTTGGATCGCGATGCTCCTGCTTGATGATCGAAATCTCGACACGTTCAATCGACTCCCAGACGCCCTTCTCGCGCAGGAAGAATTTCACGCGGTCCGGATTGGGCGCCCTGTCCGCGACATAGAGCTTCATTGAATGGACCTCCTGCCGCCCCGAACGCTATCCGCCCGCAGCCTGGGCGCAAGACGCCGCAGGATCACGACTTGCGGCGTGAGCGCCCGCGCGAGGCTTGCGGATCCGGCCTGCGGGCGTCGGGCATGATTTCACCGAAAGCAGCCAGCAGATCCATAGCGGGAACTTCTTCAATCTCGCCTACTGCAAGATCACCCAACTCGATCGGACCATAAGACACACGGATCAGGCGGCTCACGCGCAGGCCGAGGCTTTCCAGCGCGCGGCGCGCTTCGCGCTTCTTTCCTTCAACCAACGTCATGTCGATCCACGAATTGACGCCGGTTGAGCTGTCCAGTTTCGCAATGATCGACCGGTAAGTGACACCCTCATAGGTGATTCCGTCGCGCAGGATATCGAGGTCTTTCTGCGCGACTTTTCCGAACGCGCGTGCGCGGTAGCGCCGTTCCAGCCCTGTCGCCGGCAGCTCCAGTGCGCGCGCCAATTCTCCGTCATTGGTGAGAAGGAGAAGCCCTTCAGTGTTAAGATCGAGGCGGCCGATGGTCACCACACGCGGGAGGTTGGGTGGCAGATGTTCGAAGACGGTTGGACGGCCATCGGGATCGCGGTTGGTCGTCACCAGGCCGACCGGTTTGTGATAACGCCAGAGGCGCGTGCGGTCAGGTTTGCCGACCTGCGCGCCGTCAACGAGAATGCGCTCGGAGCCTGTGACCTTGAACGCAGGCGTATCCAGCACCTTGCCATCGACCGACACGCGGCCAGCCGCGATCAGTTTCTCCACCTCTCGCCGCGACGCAACGCCGGCGCTGGCCAGATATTTGGCGATCCGCTCGCCGCCCCGCTGGAATTCAGACTGGTCCGTCATACGACGCTCCGTTGTTTGCTGGTGAAGCGTGATGGCATGACGAGCCCCACGCTGGAAGCGCTATTCGCCTATGTCGCGGCTACGGGTTAGAACACGGCGCGTAAAGCGGTGAACCAGCAGCACGATGCCGAACAGCACAACAGACAGCGCAAGAAAAGCGGCGGCGACAATCAAGGGATGATTGAAATTCTCGCGCGTCTCGTAGTCCATTATGTGCAGCGACCACAGGACGTCATAGGTGCGCCACAGATCGGTGCGTACAGGGCCGAGTTCGCCCGTCGCCGCATTGATGTAGAGTTTGCGATCGCCGCTTCCATCGAAGCTGGCGATCCATACGGAACCGGCGATGCCCGCTTCGCGCGGCGCCTGCTCCACCAGCTCAAGCGACCGTAATGCTTCCTCTTGTGTCCACGCAGCCTGTGCGATCGCGCCTGCGCGCGCCTCATCAATGGGCGAAAGCAGCGCACCGGTTTCGCCCGATACGACGAACACGCCGATTTCGGCGCGGATTTCATAGACAGGCTCGCCTGCCATGGAGCGCAGGACAACCCGCTCGGGCCGGTTCTCCGCTACGGACGCCAAAGCCTCGTTGACACTCAGTTTCAGGCGGGAGAGGTCCACCATTTGGGTCGCCGCCGGGCGCACGAGGTGATCGCCCCGGATCTGTTCAATCGGGAAGACCGAGAAGAACAGGCCGGTGGCCGTCCAGATCAGGAGCTGCGCACCCACGATAAGGCCTAGCCATTTGTGCAGCCAGGCGATACGGCGGGCGAAACGGGGCGAGATCATCCTTCGCGACTACGCCGCAATCCCGGATTTCGCAACGTCATGCAGCGTCCCCGGCTTATCGCTGCGCCTCGCGTTCCTCCAGCCGGGCGCCGAACAGAATGCCGGGCATGGCGTAATTGCCCTCGTGACAGGCGTATTCGTAGAGCCCGCCCTTGGCCGGGTAGAAGCTAAGCTCGGCCTTCCACCGCTGGGTGTAATTGGCCGGGTCGTCCACCTCGAACGTATAGAATATCTCGTTGCCGGAAATCCGCGTGAACCGCTCGATCATGCGGCCGCCCGGCGAAATGGGGATCGAGCTGACGCGCACCTGATCGTCCCGGATGTTTGTTGTCTCAACGACCAGCGTGCCGTCTTCATACCAGCCAACGCTGTCGCCCAGCCATGGCTCGATCGCTCGCGGCCGGCGGTTGGCTCGGGCTTCATCGGCCGAGTCGAATGTCGGGATGATGCGCGCGTCATGCACCATCTCCACCAGGATCATCACGTGCTCCGGCGTCTGCACGAACTGGTAGGTGTTGTTGTAAAGCGTCGATAGCATGCCAGGGCCGCCGGTGTTGCCGAAGCCGATCAGGCATCGCTCCGACAAAGGCAACGCCTCCGGTCCCTCATTGCCTCCAATTCCGGTCGCGTAACGCGACGGACTACGCGAGTTGCGGCGGAGCGATTCAGCATCCGTGCGCATTGGCACGCGGCCGTTGTCCGGCGACACGATGTACGATGACCTGATCTCTCCCTTCACCACCGCCAGGCGATCCCCCGGCGCAACCCAGAACTGATCGTAGGCTTTTACCCCGAAATCGCTTCCGCCCGCCGGCGGGGGGCCGGCGTTGGGGTCGGAATAAGCCTCCACCGGCCCGCCCTCGGGTGCAAAGCCCGCGACCGTGGTCCTGGTAATCACGTCCGCAGCTTCGGCTTCGGTCAGCACCAGCTTCGAGACGCCCTCCGGCCTGGACAGCGACGTCAGCGATGTGTTGGTCCAGACGCCATTCAGGTCGCCGCGCGATCCTCCGGCGGCCACTTGGTCCGCATATGCGCCGGGCGCGCACAGCAATGACGCAGCGGCAAGCAGTGCATGATAGGACCTTACCTGCTGCATCGTCCTCTCCCTCATTATATTTTGCGGGGAGGCTATCACGGGGCGCGCAGACAGAAAGTCTGCCCGCTCGCAGTCACCGGAACATGATCGCGACGCCTACTCGCGACCGGAAACGAGGGACATCCGGTATGGAATATAGATCTCCATACCCAGAGGCCCGACAGCGCAGCTGATCACGCGGAATTGCCCGGCTGTCCCACTTCGATATCGACATCGTTCGAGCGGTTCGCGCGCTGAGTGTAGCTCTGGAACGTCCGGATCAGTTCGTTCTCGCGCCCTGGTTGCGACCGCAAACCAGACTCGAGCGAGACGGTGAAAAGAACGAAATCGGCGCGGACAATGAACGACACCCGCGGGATCGCGCCCGAGTCCCGGCTGATCATATTCGCGGAAACGACGACCTGATCGCCGCGCACCACCTGCGCATGAGCCTGCGAACTTTGAACGAATGCAAGGACCGCAGCCGCCATCATCAGGCCCGGCAACCGGATACGCATCGCCGTGCTCCCCATAAAGCAGAACCCCGATGCAAGCACGGAGCTCACATCGGGGCCAGAGGATTCAGACAGTAACGTCTGCGGCAGGCTTACGAACGTGAGCCTTCCACGGCGCGGTCCGCATCGACTTTCGCGGCGTACGCATTGTCGCGGTACTTCTTGAACTCGTTACGGGCGACGGCGCGCTGGTGCACTTCGTCCGGACCGTCCGCGAGGCGCATGGTTCGCATCGAGGCGTACTGCTTGGCCAGACCAAAATCAGTGGTCACGCCGGCAGCGCCGTGAGCCTGGATGGCGTCGTCGATGATACGCAACGCGGCGCGCGGGCCGGCCACCTTGATCATCGCGATTTCGTTGGCGGCATGTTTGTTGCCAACCCGGTCCATCATGTCGGCCGCCTTGAGGCACAGCAGACGGGTCATTTCGATGTCCATGCGGGCGTCCGCGATGCGCCCCTCCCACACGGAGTGCTCGGCGATTTTCTTGCCGAACGCCACGCGCGACAGAATGCGCTTGCAGGTTTTCTCAAGCGCGACCTCCGCCGAACCGATGGTGCGCATGCAGTGGTGGATACGCCCCGGACCGAGGCGGCCCTGAGCGATCTCGAAGCCGCGGCCCTCGCCCAGCAGCATGTTGCCGGCCGGCACACGAACGTTGTCGAGCAGCACTTCCGCATGGCCGTGCGGCGCGTCGTCGAAGCCGAACACCGGAAGCATACGCAGCACTTTCACACCCGGCGCATCGAGCGGAACGAGGATTTGCGATTGCTGCTGGTGCTTGGGGGCGTTCGGATCGGACTTGCCCATCACAATGGCGACTTTGCAGTGGCTGTCGCCCACGCCCGACGACCACCATTTGCGGCCGTTAATGACGTACTCGTCGCCTTCACGGCGGATCGAGGTGGCGATGTTCGTGGCGTCCGACGAAGCCACATCCGGCTCGGTCATGAGGAAGGCGGAGCGGATCTCGCCGTTCATCAGCGGACGCAGCCATTTTTCCTTCTGCTCTTCGGTGCCGTAATAGTGCAGCACTTCCATGTTGCCGGTGTCCGGCGCCGAGCAGTTGAAGACTTCCGAAGCCCAACCCACGCGGCCCATCAGTTCGGCCAGCGGAGCATATTCAAGGTTGGTCAGGCCAGCGCCGCGCCACTCGCCTTTGTCATGCTCCTTGTGCGGCGGCATGAACATGTTCCACAGACCTTCGCTCTTCGCGATCTTCTTCAGGTCGTGGACAATCTGCGGCGTGGTCCAGCGGTCGCCTTCGTCGTGTTGCTTCGTGAAGGTATCGACGTTCGGATAGATGTGTTTGTCCATGAAGTCCGACACGCGCCGGATGTAGTCCTTGGTCTTGTCGCTGTACTCGAAGTTCATGGCTTCCTCCCTGGAATGCCAGCCGTGACAGCGCCCCGCGCGTCAGCCCGGACCCCGTGTCCGGAACAGCGCGAAGCCGGCCAGCCTGTCGCCTTGTGGTAGATCACCGGTATCCTTGGGTCAGGAGCAAGTAAATGGCGCCCACAACCGATTTTCGAATATTCGGTACGGCGGACCGGGCGGTTCAGTCCTCGGCCGGGCCTATGACGATATCCGGTGCTGTCCGTTCAGCCAGCGTGGCCGCGTCCCGCCACCAGTAACCGACCAGTGGGACGATCCGGCCGCCAACACTGTCCGTTTTCCGGCCGGCATGCTCGCCGTGCTGGGCTTCATAGAAGTCCCGCGCCGCGCCGTTGTCCCGCAGCACCCAGAGGCCGACCGAAAAAAGGCCGCGGCGGATGCAATGATCCGCAGCCGCCTTCATCAGTTCGCGGCCCAGACCGCCTCCCCTGTGCTCCTTCAGGACGTAGATCATGGTGATCTCACCATCCCATGGCGCAAAGGCCTCCCGGCAAACGCCGGCGGTAACGAAACCAATGATGTCGCGACCGCATGCGGCCACGAATGCGGCCTCGTCCCGGTTTTCGTGAAGCTGGGACAGATTGGTGCGCCAGCGCGCCGTCAGCCGCTGCTCGCTGATCCCCTCCAGATAGGCCTTCTCCAGGAGCCCGCGATAAGACTCTTTCCAGGTCCGCTCGTGCACGCGCGCAATACCCTGCGCATCGGCGGCCTGGGCATTGCGAATGAGGATCATCGACGCCTCCATGCGACTCATGAAGAGTGGAACTGGCCGCGCTGTTGTGCAAGTTCGGACGTCCATCTTTGCACTTGGCGCCTTTCAAACTGGCGGCCTGCGCTTCCGGTTGCCTTCAAATCGAATTTTTCCCGATGGGTCCAACAGTCGTTGCAATCATCCTGGGGGCCGCTTTCGTCACCGCCGTCATCTCCGGCATTTTCGGGATGGCGGGCGGACTGATCCTTATGGGCGTGCTGGCGACGTTTACGCCCGTGGCCACAGCCATGGTGATGCATGGTTTCATCCAGATCATCTCCAACGGGTCACGCGCCGCGCTTTTGCGGCGTCACATTTCCTGGCAAATTCTGGGACGCTACGCGTTGGGCGTTCTGTTCGCGGCGGTCATCATCGCGATGCTGTCCTGGCGTCCTTCGCGGCCAGTGGTTTTTCTGCTGCTTGGCCTGACAGGACTGCTCGTGTGGATACCCCGGCGTCACCTCACACTCGACGTGGCTCACCGCTATCAGGCTGAACTGTGCGGATTGCTGGTTCAGTTGGTGAACACCCTGGCCGGGGTGGCGGGGCCGCTGCTCGATCTGTTCTTCGCCAAAACGCAAATGACACGGCAAGCCGTGGTTGCGACCAAGTCAGCTACGCAGGTTCTCGCCCACGCGATGAAGATCGGTTTCTGGGGTCTGCCGCTGCTCGAAACGATCCGTTCGCCCGAGAACTACAGCGCGGCGCAATTACCTCCGATGTGGATGTTCGTGGCAGTGATACCGCTATCTCTCGCCGGCACATGGGCGGGCGGACGTATCCTGGACAGGATGACCGACGCCAGCTTCCGCGAATGGACGAAATGGCTGATCACCATCGTGGCGGTCGTCTATCTCGCACGCGCCTTCGCGGCGTTCATGGCTTAGCTACTCGACCGAACAGAACTGATAATCGTTGGTCTCTTTGCGCCCGGCCTCACATCCCAGGGCAACGAAGCGATCCATCGTCAGCGACAGCCAGTCCGACCTCTGCTGAATGACAAACGGCGACATGTCGGCCCGTGGGGGTTCCAGGGTCCATGCGGGCCATGAACCAAGATCGCATTCCGCCACCGCCAGCATGCCGCGAGAGCAGATATCGTTGCGCAGGATAATCAGACGCGCGGCGCCAGCTTTCAGCGCCCTGTCAGCACGCAGCATGTCGCTTTCATCGACAACATCATCAAGCCGAGGCGACTGCCACACCCCTTCCTGAGCGCGGTCCAGCAGAACGCCCCAGCGCTCGGCCTCGACCATCAGAATAAAAAGGTCTGTCGGGTCGCTCACTTCCTGCGGGGCTTGCGCTCTGGTGGCTGTTTCGTGCGCGGGTGTTACGCATCCGCCCAGCGAGAAGGCCAGCGACATCAATGCCGCGCCGAATCCCGAATCCGTCAACCGCATGGCGGCCTCCCGCGTGATTACGGGCAGACGTTACCTCACGCACAATTCCGGCGACAGTGAAGGACTCAGTTCTCGTCGGCCCGGCGCGCGGGGCCGCGGTATTCGGGATCCGTCATCCGGCGCCGGCTGGGGCCAACATAGGCCTCCGACACGATGAACTCGCGTTCCACCTGGACGGCCGCCATCATCTTGCGCTGCAACTCCTCAGTGGACGCCGGAAACAGGGTGAACTCATGCACCCCCGCCTGCAGGACCGCATTGACGCTGGTCAGGTCCCGGCGCGGAGACACGGCGACAATCGGGATACGCGGCTTGGGGCTGCCGTCCCAGCGGCGGATGAAACGAACAATCCGCAGCCCGCTGTCCGCTTCGTCGAGTCCGACATGCACCAGCATCAGGTCCGGGTCCTTGTCAGTAATGACGTGGACCGTTTCCTCCGGTGACGAGACCATCAGGATCGTCCGCAATCCCGCGCCACGCAGCGCCATGCGCAACATAGCCCCGACGGCCCCATCCGCCGCGAAAAGCAGGACGGACACGTCTTCCAGTTTACGCGATTCACCCGCCATGACGCCCGAAGACATAGCAGCCTAACCTTAACGTCATGCTACTTCCCGCCCTCAGATCAACTGCTGAGCGGAAAGACGGGCATAAGCCCCGCCCAGGGCGATCAGGTCCTCGTGGCTTCCCGATTCCACCACCCGCCCATGATCGATCACGAAGATACGGTCCGCCCGCCGCACCGTCGCCAGCCTGTGAGCGATCACCAGGATCGTCTTGCGTCCCGCCAGAGAAGCCAACGCCGTCTGCACCCGGCTCTCGCTGTCGCTGTCCAGGGCGCTCGTCGCCTCGTCCAGCAACAGCACCGGCGCGTGGGAGATCAACGCCCGCGCCAGCGCCACGCGCTGCCTCTGACCGCCCGACAGATTGCGCCCCGCCTCTCCCACCTGCGTGTCCCAGCCACGCGGCAAGCCCTCGATGAAATCGCAAGCCGCAGCCGCAGCCGCGGCGCGGATATCATCGTCCGTTGCATCCCGGCGCCCCAGCGCAATGTTCTCCTTGATCGTCGCATCGAACAGGAACGCATCCTGCGACACCAGCGCCACCTGCCGCCGCAGCGAAGCGATCTGTAGCTCCCGCACATCATGCCCGTCGAGCCGCACCGCGCCCGCATCAGGATCATAAAGCCGCAGCAACAGGTTGAAGACCGTGGACTTGCCCGCGCCTGAAGGGCCAACCAGCGCGATGGTCTCCCCCGGTTCCGCAGTGAGCGACAACCCCATGATCGCCGGCCCCGCCCCCGGATACCCGAACGCGACATTGTCCAGCTCGATACGGCCCTTGGCGTCCTTCATATCCATGGCGCCGCTGCGGTCCACAATCTTGGATTCAGCGTCCATCGCGGCATAGGTTCGATCAGCCGCCGCGAGGCCCTCGTTCACCACCGCATTCAGCGTGCCCAGCGCACGAAGCTCCGGCGAGGCAACACCGATAGCCGTGATAAACCCGATCAGGTCCGGCAACGCCGTTTGCCCGCTCATCGCCCGCCATCCGGCAAAAGCGAACAGCCCCGCCATCGCGAGCCCGCCGACAAACTCCAGGAACGGATCAACCAACGCCTTCGACCGCAAGATGCGCATGTACAGTCGCGCACGCTCCAAAAAGCCCTTCGACGCACGCGCCTTCTCGTAATCCTCAAGGCCGAACGCCTTGATCGTCCGCGCGCCCTGGAACGCTTCACCGAGGAAAGCCGTCACCTCTCCTGCCTGCTGTTGAGATTGGATCGACACCTTGCGGATACGCGCGCCCATGCGCAGAACCGGCCAGAACGCTATCGGATAGACAACGAACACCACGACGGTCAGAAGCCAGTCGCTCCACAGCATGTAGCCGATGCACGCGATCACCGTGAGTACGGACTTCATGAGATTGGTGGCCACACGCAGGCTGGCTTCGCGGATCAGCACCATGTCGTTGGCAAACTGCGAAACAAACGCGCCCGACGCCGAAGCCTGTAAGCGGCTGAAATCGCCGTCCATCAGCCGGCCGAACAGCGCTTCCTGCAACTTCACCATGGCGCGCTGCACGCCGAAATTGTTTGCCTGCGTCTGTCCATAGAGCGACAGACCGCGCACGATCACCAGAACGACGATGACAATAGGCGCAACGGTAAATACACGCTCGTCGGCGACCTCAAGCCACTCGACAGCCTGCGAGGTGATGGTGGGATAGCCGAACGCGGCCGCCGCGGTTATCGCTGAAAACAGCGCGCCAAGCAAAAACCATCGCCACTGCGGAACGAGCCATTCGCGCAGGAATCGAACTGATCGTCGTGTTTCCTGGTGTTGCGCCACGCTGGGTCCACCGCCGCTTTAAGACCGGCGGCCCGAAAGTTTCACTTCAGGCGTCATGATGACGCCCGGTCTCCGGGTCAAGCAGGCGGTGGGCATGAAGGATGAAATAACGCATCTGGGCGTTGTCCACGGTGCGCTGCGCCGCCGATTTCCAGGCGTCATACGCCGCACGATAGTCAGGATAGGCGCCAATCATGTGCACCTGGGAGAGGTCGCGAAATTCGACACCGCCGAGGTCTTTCAACTCACCGCCAATGACCAGGTGAAGAAGCTGACCGCCACTTTCGGGCGAATGGGTGCTCATGCCGCAGGATCCAGATTTCTGAGTGCATTTACTAGCAGGGAGTGGAGGTTCGCGCCAGCAGCCACCACCCCCGCATGGCGCGGATCTGGCCGGTTGAACGCCAGACGTCCTCCCTTCCCGTCCGAAATGGCGCCCCCCGCTTCCGTGAGGATAAGGGCAGCGGCCGCCACGTCCCAATCATTCGTGTTGTTGATGCCGATAGCGGCGTCCCAGCGACCGCAGGCGACCAAGGCGATGCGATAGGCGATGGAGTTGGGCGGCGCCGGCATGAAGCGAACATCCGGCCAGTGCGCCCGAATATTCAGCCGCTCTTGCGCATGCGGCTGCAGGATCACGGCGCTATCCGACAATCGGGAGGTGGCGGGCGCTCCGATAGGCGCGCCGTTCAACCGCGCCCCCATCCCCGCCGCCGCATCGAAAGTCTCGCGGGTCAGCGGGTTGTAAAGCACGCCGACGGCAGGGTTCGCCCCTTCCAGACGCGCAATGGAAATGCAGAAACCGGGTTCGCCCTTTACGAATGCGCGCGTACCGTCGATCGGATCCACAACGAATGTCCGCGCCCGATCGCGATTGGCCGGATCATCCTTCGTCTCTTCCGACAGCCAGCCATAATCGCTGCGCGCCTGACCCAGGCGCAACGCGATCAGATCGTTCACCGCGATATCCGCTTCGGTGACGGGATTGCCCGGCGACTTGTCCCAGGCGGCCGCACCCTTCTCCAACCAGTAAAGGGCCAGATCGCCCGCCTCGTGCGCCACCTCGATCAGCAGATCAAGATCATCGGTGAGATCCGCATCAACGGCCGGCAAGTGCAAGACCATCGATCAGCAGGCTCGGTGCATTCACGGCTCCACGGATTTCCAGATCGGAGCCGGGAACCATGCGCAGGAACATGGACGGCAGATCGCCCGCAACCGTCACTTCGGTTACGGGATAGGCAATAGCGCCATTCTCAAACCAGAAACCCGACACGCCGACCGAATAGTCACCCGTGTTGGGGTTCAGCGAAGGCCCGAACATGCTGGTCACAAGCAAGCCTCCGTCCGCATCGCACATCAGTCCGTTCAGATCACTCGAACCCGCCAGCATATCCAGATTAGACGTCGTCACGCCCGGCGGATCGCCAAAACTCATGCTCGCAAAACCGTTAGGCTCCAGCCCGAGCTGGCGGCCGGACGGTCCATTCAGCAGCCACTGCGTCAGCACACCATTCTCGATCAGACATTTCTGCGAAACCGGACGGCCCTCGCCATCGAAGGGGCGTGAACCGTGCCCGCCTACGCGCAGCGGGTCGTCGACCACGTTCACGCCCGGCGCAAACACAGGCTGACCCAGCCGGTCTTTCAGGAACGAGACGCCCCGTGCAATGCTGGGGCCGGAAATTGCACCCACAAACGCACCAAGCATGCGGCTCGCCAAGCGGTTCTCGAAAATCACTGGCGCCTTGCAGCTATCTATCTTCCGCGCGCCGAGCCGGGCGGCTGTGCGCTCACCCGCAATACGGCCAATCTCCGCCGGCGACGGCATCAACGCTCCGCGCCGCTCGCTATAGGATTCGTAGTCGCGCTCCATCGCGCCATCGCGCTCCGCGATCGCCACGATCCCGACGGAGATGCTCCCCGACCGTTTTGCTGCGGCGAACCCATTCGACGCGGCGACCCATGTGCGGCTATCACCCCACGTCGCCCCTGCATGCGACGTCTGCTTCACGCCGGGCACCGCCAGCGCAGCCGCCTCGCCTTCCAGCGCGCGTTGCTCCAGCACCTCCGCCGTCGGCGTCTCGTCACATTCGAGTTTCAGATCTGGCCAGTTGTGCGCCAACTCTTCCGAACCCGGCAGGCCGCACCACGGATCTTCCGGGGCCAGCCGCGCCATCGCCACGACCCGCTCGCAAATCTCATCCAGCGCGCGCGGCGACAGATCCGTCGCCGAAACGCTGGCCTGCCGCTTTCCTATCAGAGCCCTTAGCGCCAGACCGCGCGATTCTTCCCGTTCCACGGTTTCCAGATTGCCCGCCCGAACCTCTACGGACAACGACGCGCTCTCGGAAATGCGCGCGTCCGCTGCATCGGCGCCCAGCTGGACCGTCCGTGCGATCAGGGACTGCAAAAGGTCGGCGGGCGCGGGGGACTCGGACATAGGGCCTTATCGGAAACGAAACGGGCGCCGGCAAGCGCCGGCGCCCGTAACCTTTAGACCATTCCCTGCGACGTGTGGGGCGTTACTTCGCCCGGCCGTCCGGAAGACGGTCGTTGATGTCGTCACGGATATCCAGCAACGTGACCAGCAGCCCGCAGATCAGCGTCGCAAGGAACCATCCCGAGACCAGACCGATGATGATCGAGAACGCGGCCTCGCCCGATGGATTCAGGCGCCCCCCCGTCAGCGGTTCGAAGACTTCAAGATTGAAGCGCTCGCGGCTGATGTAGAAACCGATGGTCTGGATCGCGATGATCGCAAAATACGCGATGTACACGATCATACGGAAACTATTGATAATAAAGAACTTCATGGACTACCCCTCCACTCAGCCGGGTCCCGCCCATTGGGCTGGAGCCGCATCCCCGTGCGATCGAAATTCCGCTCCACCCCGCAAGGCGAAGAAAACGCAGGCTATTCGCGGCGCAACAACTTGTCGATATTCAGTTTTGACTTCCAGGTGCGCAGGAATTCGTCCTTCACTTCCTTGGCGTCGTAGTGTTGTTCGACCCAGTCCGAGAAGGTCAGCCCTTTGGCCTCGCCTTCCTGCCGGTAGGTATCGAAAAAATGGTCCAGCAGGCCGGTTTTCCCTTCCCGCACGTGCAAGTATTTGAAGGACAGCTGCTTCTGAGCCTCTGAAATCGGCAATCCCCTACGGAAATGCATGTAGAGCGTGGACATCAGGCCCGCCCGGTCCGCACCCGCCTTGCAGTGCATCAGGGCCGGATAGGCGATGGATTCGAACAGGTCGCGCGCCCGCAACACAGTCTCCGGCAGCGGCGCATCGCGGGAAAAGACCTGGAAATCGACCAGCGTGATTCCGTGCTTTTCGCAGGCTTCCCGCTCCAGCAGGTAATAGCCTTTCGGGCTCGGTCCTCGCAGGTTGATGATCGTCTTTACGCCGAGGTCGCGGGCATATCCGGCGATGTGCTCGGGCGAGGGCTGATTCGCGCGCCACATCTCGTCCGAAATCCTGTGCAGGTTCCGGAATCGGGTGCGCAGGAATCCATGATCGCGCCACACAAGATCGTGGTGCGCGCGCCGGCGGCCCGACGTCGTTGAGAGGTCAATAGGAACGGCCATTACTCTACCGCTTTTCCGCTGGCGGGCGCCGGCGGCTACAAGGCTAGATGCCTTGTCAGGCGAAGATTGCAAAGCCTTGTCGACCATTACCCGAAACCACCTCTTCGTCCGCTGGCGGACCGCTTGCCAAAGGGTATAAGCGCCTCATGCTAAAGCAGATTGCGCGAACACCTGCGATTCCCTGGCTCGGCGGAACGCTAATCTGGGCCTATATGCAGTTGCTCAATTCCACCCTGCGCTGGAAAACCGAGGGGCTGGAGCACCTTCGGGCCTATTGGGAAGGTCCGCAACCTTTCGTTCTGGCAACGTGGCACTCCCGAATTCTGTTGATGCCTTTCGTGGAACTCACCGCCGGCCGGAAATGGCGCCCGCCGCCTCACCCGCTAGCGCTGATGGTATCCGCCTCCCGTGACGGGGACTTTACACAGCGCGTCGGTAGGCTGCTCGGGGTCCACGTTATCCGGGGTTCGGCCGCGAAAAAGGGGAAGAAAAAGGGCAAACGCGGCGTCTCGGCTGCCCGCGAGGCCATGGAAATAATGATGAAGGGCGCAGGGTTGATTGTCACGATTGACGGCCCCACCGGCCCTCCCGAAACGGTCGGCATTGGCGCTATCAAGCTGGCGCAGCAGGTGAACGCGCCTATCTTCGTCTATGGCCTTTCGGCGCGGGGCCGGCGGCTGAATACGTGGGACCGGCTCGTCTTTCCGACCCCGTTTGCGCGCGGAGCGGTCGTCATGGGCGAGCCGATACTGACATCCAAAGCCATGGACAGCGAAACGTTGCGGCAGGAAGTGGAGCAGCGCCTGAAGGCAGCAACGCAACGCGCCGACGAACTTGCCGGACTTCCGCCGGACGCCAAGACGCTCCCCCCCGCTTCAACTCCCGGCGACCAAGGATCACCTGCCTCGTGACGGCGTCGCTCGCGCTCTACTCCGTCGTCATGCGCGCGGCTGAGCCGTTCATCCCCCGGATTCTCGCCGGCCGGGTGAAACGCGGCAAGGAAGACCGCGCCCGCATTGGCGAACGTCTCGGCTTCACACACGCGCGCCGTCCCGATGGATTGTTGATCTGGATGCATGCAGCGAGCGTCGGCGAGTCGAGACTGCTGATTGATCTGTATGCCGCGCTGCGCTCTCGGCGGCCGGATATTTCTGCTGTGATCACCACGCAAACGTTGACGTCAGCCAACCTCATCGCCGCGACGGGCGTCCCGCATCTCATACATCAGATGGCGCCGGTCGATACGCCAGGTCCGGTCACACGGTTTCTGGACCACTGGCGCCCTGATGCAGCGATCTTCGCCGAGGGCGAAATCTGGCCGCACATGTTGTTGGCGCTCCGCCGGCGCGGCATCAACGCAGCGCTCGTGAATGCGCGCATGACGGCGCGCACGCTGAAAGGCTGGCGACAACGCAGCGGGGCCGCACGAAAGGTATTTGGCGCCTTCACTTTCATAGGCTCGGCTGACGCGGCCACCGCCGGAGAGCTTTCCAGCATTCTGTCCCGCTCGATCAACGTGGTTGGCAATCTGAAACGCGCAGCCGACATCGAGCCCCCGTCTGCAAGCGAAGTCGAGGCGTGGCGCAGAGCGGCAGGAGGGCGTCCAGTCCTGCTCGCCGCATCAACCCATCCGGGCGAAGACGAAATCGCGCTGAACGCTTTCACCGAAGTTCGCGCGCGCGCGCCAAGCGCGCTGCTCATCATCGCTCCGCGCCACCCGGATCGCGGTTCCGCCATCGCGGATCAATCACGGGCACGGGGGTTCACGACCTTGCTGCGTTCGCAAGACCGCGCAACGCCCAACAGCGAGCACGACGTTCTTGTCGCTGATACGATGGGAGAGATGCTTTTCTGGTACGCAGCGAGCGACGCGATCTATCTCGGTGGGGCTCATGCTGTGGGAGTTGGCGGTCACAACGCTATCGAGCCAGCGGCATTGGGCAAACGCGTTTTCACAGGACCAGAAGGTTTCAACTTCTCTGACACCTTCGAAAAGCTGCGCGAGATGGAGATGCTGGTGATTGGGCCGGCCGGCCGGCTGTCAGATTTCTGGCTTTCCGAACTGAATACAGATACGGCGCAGACGGCATCGCTCAATGCCTTCTTCGCCGACGCGCGGGCTCCATTCGAGGCCACGCTGGATGCGGTGACAGCGCTTCTCCCAACCGGAGAGTCGCAGGATGCGTGAACCATATTTTTGGCGCGACATAGACCCCAGAAGCCGTCTGGCCGCGCCGATGACGCGCCTTCTGCTGACGCCCTTCTCCTGGCTCTACAGCTGGGCGGGCGCTCGCCGGATCGCCAAGGCAACATCGCCCTTCGACCCGGGCGTTCCCGTGATCTGCATCGGCAATCTGACACTCGGCGGCGCAGGCAAAACTCCGGTTTCCGCCGCAGTGCGCCGCTGGTTCAATGATTCAGGGGTGAGAGCCGCCACGCTGTCTCGTGGATATGGCGGCAGCGAAACCGGCCCGCTTCGCGTCGATTCATCCTCGCATACAGCAGCGCAGGTCGGCGACGAACCGTTGATGCTCGCACAAGCCGGGGAATCGTGGATTTCCCGCAAGCGTCCGGACGGCGCCCGCGAGATGGCTGGATCAGGCGTCCGCGTCATCATCATGGATGACGGCCACCAGAATCCCGAACTGAGGAAGACGCTGTCTGTTGTGGTGATCGACGCCGCAGAACCGTTCGGGAACGGCCACGTCTTCCCGAAAGGCCCCTTGCGTGAGCCGGTTGCGCGCGGCCTCTCACGCGCCAACGCCGTGATCCTGATGGGGGATGGGCCAATTCCCGCAGCGGTCGCCCAAAGCGGCCTGTCTGTTCTGCGGGCGCGTCTTGCACCGCCAGCGTCCGCTGCTCCCGGGATCTACGTCGCCTTCGCAGGCATAGGACGTCCAACGCGCTTCTTCGACAGCCTGTCGGCCATGCCCGGCGTTATCCTTGCCGACGCTGTACCTTTTCCGGACCACCACCCTTACACGCAGACCGATCTTGATTATCTGGAGAAGCTGGCGAATGAGCGATCCGCCACCCTGATCACAACGGAAAAGGACTATATGCGTCTTCCCGCCAACATCCGCGATCGGGTTCGTGTGCTGCCTGTATCCGCCGTCTTTGATGAACCGGAAGCGCTCGGCGGCCTTTTGCAGCGCGTGCTGCAAGGTATCCGTGATGACCGCTGAGAAGAAGCCTGGCCGCTACATTCGTCCCTACTGGCTGGACCAGCGCGCGACGCCCATGCGGCGTGTATCCTGGGCGCTTGAGGCGTTTGCGTGGGACTGGCTCTACTGGAACCCGTTGCGCGCGCTGCCTGTGGACGCTGCGTCGGACGTGGGCAGTTGGCTGCTTAAAGGCCTTGGACCATTCACATCCGCGAACCGGTCGGTGATCCGCAATCTGCGCCTCGCCTTCCCCGACTGGAGCGAGAAAGAGATCGCCCGGACCGCAAAGGCGTCGTGGGAGAATCTCGGTCGCCTGGCGGCCGAGATGCCGCACATGCACCGCATTCATCCACATCACCCCGACGGGCGCGTCGAGGTCGTCAACGGGCATATTCTTGACGAGTTGAACGCCAGCGGCGCAGCGGCCGTTTTCATCGGCGGCCATTTCGCGAACCTGGAAGTGCTGCCCGCCACGATCGTCAACTGGCCTGTCAATTGTCAGATGACATACCGCGCAGCGAACAACCCCTATATCGACAGACGCATCACCAAAGCCCGGGCCGCCTACGGCGTGTCGATCCAGACACCCAAAGGCGCTGGCACGCGTGAACTGATGCGGGCTTTGGCGAACAAGCAGTCGATTGCCCTCATGAACGACCAGAAGTTCAATGAAGGAATGGCCGTTCCGTTCTTTGGTCACGACGCAATGACGGCGCCGGGGCCGACGCGGCTCGCGATGAAATTCGACGTTCCGCTAATCCCGATGAATGTGAAGCGCACCGGCAAGGCGCGATACCGCGTGACAGTGTTTGAACCCTTCATGCCGGAAACAGGACCAGACGAAAATGCAGCGATCCGCGCAACGCTCGTCAGGATCAACACCATGATCGAGGGGTGGGTTCGCGAGGCGCCGGAGCAATGGTTCTGGCAGCACAATCGATGGCCCAAGGAAGCCTGGATAAAGGCCGGAGTGATGTAGTGCGCCTACTTAGCACTTACCGGCCGCGCCTTCTTCGTGTCGGCCACGCCCTTGCGGATAAGCTCCTCAAGCACGTCGGTATCAACCGACGACAGGCGGCCGATATATGTGCAGCCCACGCTTGTTTTCGCTTTACCCAGCTTCTTCAGAAGCGCGTCAGCACCGGTGAAGGACTTGTTGATGTAGAGAACCATGTTCGCCTTACGCGGCGAAAATCCGCACACCGGCATGATTCCGGAATGTCCGCTGTCATAATGGAATTCCGCGCGACCGTATCCGATGATCGACGGTCCCCACATCCGGGCTTTCCACCCCGTCGCCTTCTCGAAAAGTTTCAACAGCAAAAGCGCGTCCTCACGACGCCCCTCATGCTCTACACCTGCGATGAAATCCTTCACGCTGGCGTTTGTCGGAACCGTCTTTGCTTCATAGGCCATTCGCCCCCCCCCAATTCCTAGCCTACTCAGACGCAGCAACCTGCTCGATGGACGTCAGTTCCATCAAGATAGCGGGATCAAGCCACAGATCCGCGCCACGATCCTCGCTCAACGGGTTGCGATACTTGATGCCCCAATGCAGATGCGGACCGGTTACGCGGCCGGTTGCACCGGATAACCCCAAGGGGTCTCCCTGCGCCACGACCTGGCCGTTCGCGACGTCGACGCGGCTCATATGCATCGTCACCGAAACCAGGCCGCGCCCCATGTCGAGAAACACCGCGCCGCCCTCATAGAACAGGTCCGGATCCGCCAGCAGGACAGCACCCGACATCGGAGCCCGTATCTGCGTTCCGGTTGCAATGGCGATATCCTGTCCGTTATGAACAGATGTCCGCCCCTCGCAATCCTTCGTCTCCGGTACATAGGTGCGCACGGCGCCATAGGGGCTGGAATAGGGGCCGGTCGCAGGGCTCACCAGCGACAGAGGCGCGGAGGGTTCGTGAAAAACCTTCAGCGCTTTTTCCTTTTTTACCCACGAAATGTCGGCATGGCGCTGGTCCTGCGGAGACTGCGGTTCAATCCTCGCGCAAGTCATCTTGAACCGGCTGACCGTATCCGATCGCGGAGCAATCTCGACGGACGAAAACATGTAGCGGCGGTCGTCGGAAACTGTCTCTCCAGCCGCAATCGCAAACGTCACCATCGCCGGCGACACCTGCGTGCGAGACAAGCCGAGAATGGCGAAGCCGTCTGCGTCCGCTCTCGCCACCGGAACGCCGTCCAGAGCGAGCCGCGCGAATGGCTCGGTGCGGCAGGTGATGGCGCCGCCCTGCTTCGCGCGCTTCTCACAATGAAGATAAGGCTGAGCGTTTCCAGCGCCCTGAGCGAAGGCGGCGCCGGTTGAAGAGAGGATCAAGGCGCAAACAGTCCCCGTGCGCCAAATTCCCATCACCCCCTCCCGTTTACCTGCTTCCATCGGCGCGTCGCGGCTTCGGCGTCGAAATACGCTTCCTGCAACTCCACACTCCAGTATCGCAGATCTTCCAGCGCGATTTTGCGGCCCGTGACGGCGCAGACCACAAAGCGGCCGGGCTTGATCACCTCGAAATCCGCGTCGAGGTAGGTGAGCTTGGCTTCGCCAGGCTGGGATCCGGGGGTAAAAGCATCCATGGCGTCTTATGTCCTGCCGTCGCGGCGAAGTTAAGGCGAAAACCACCTTCAGGCCGCGCTTTCAGTTTCGAGTTCGATGCAGTTCCGGCCATTGCCCTTGGCGCGGTACAGCGCCTCGTCGGCCCGCTTCAACAGGTCGTCCGGCGTATCATGGGGCGGCAAAGTGGTCGCGACGCCGCCGCTCATCGTCACGCGCAACTGATCGCCATGGCTGATCACAAACGGCGCCTGCGCAACAATCTGACGGATGCGTTCGCCTGCCGCGAGAGCGAGGTCCGGGGCGGCATCCGGCATGATGATGACGAACTCCTCGCCGCCATACCGGCAGGCCAGATCCGTCGGGCGGACATTTTCCCGCAAACGGCGGCCAAACTCGCGCAACACATCGTCGCCGGCGGCGTGGCCATGAATGTCGTTGATCTTCTTGAAGTGGTCGATGTCGGCGATCAACAGTGACACGGGCGGGCCGCCCATGCTCGCGCGCTTCACGAACTGCTCCAGTTGCGCCCGCATATAGCGGCGATTGTGCAGCCCCGTGAGTTGATCGGTGACCGCCAATTCCATCGACTGATCGAGACGCGAGCGAAGCGCATCCAGATAGCGCTTCTTCCGAACCTGCGTTTTCACGCGCGCGTTCAATTCCTCGGAATCCAGCGGTTTGATCAGGATATCCGACGCGCCGAGGTCCAGAGCCCGTACAGCCTTCTTCTCGTCATCCGAGTCCGCAACAACGAGAATGGGAAGGTCGCGCGTCGACTCCAGCGAGCGCAGATAAGCCGTCAGTCGAAGCCCGTCGAGCTTCTCATTCGCCAGCGAGACGATCAGCACGTCCACCATCGAACTGGCCAGGCCAATCTGGTTGGCCTCACCGAGCGACATCGGACGATGCAGCCCTTCCAGATAACGGCAGATGCGCTTCGCCTGACGTTCGTTCTCGTCGACCACGAGGATACGCGCAGGTTCAGAAGACCGGCTGGCGGCCGTCGCGGCGATCACCCCGAACCGCCGGCCGGACGCTTCACGCTTGCGCAACTCGTCCGCCACCAGTTTGTATTTCGTCAGCGCGCGAACACGCGACAGCAGGTGGAGATCGTTCACAGGCTTGGTCAGGAAATCGTCGGCGCCCGCGCCAAGTCCACGCAGCCTGTCTTCCCGCTCGTTCAGAGCCGTCACCAACACGATCGGGATGTGTTCCGTGCGGGGATCGAACTTGAGCTGGCGGCACGCCTCCACGCCGTCGAGGCGGGGCATCATCACATCCATCAGGATAACGTCAGGCTCTTCCGCACGTGCGCGTTCTACGGCCTCCTGGCCATCCACCGCCGTGATGACATGAAAGTACTCGTTGCTGAGCTTGGCGTGCAGCAGCTTCCGGTTGGCTTCAATGTCGTCGACGACAAGGACGCGTGCGCTCATGTCGCCGCCCTTCTTCGCGCCGCAGGCGTTTGCGGCGCTGTACCGGCAGGCGCGGCAGGACGGGGCGTCGTCAGCTTTTTCACCGTATCGATGAACGGCATCATCTGGATCGGCTTGGCCATATAGGCCTCACAGCCGGCTTCACGCACCAGACGTTCATCCTGGCGCATGGCGAAGGCGGTCACGGCCATGATCGGAATGCGCGACAGCGCCATATCGTCCTTGATCCAGCGCGTCAGGTCGAGACCCGACACCTCCGGCAGCTGAATGTCCATGATGATCAGGTCAGGCCGGTGCTCACGCGCAAGATCGACCGCCTTGAGCCCATCACGGCTCTGGACAGTCTCAAAGCCGAACGCGTCCAGAAGGTCGCAGAACAGCTTCATGTTGAGCTCGTTGTCCTCGACAACGAGCACCTTCTTGGCTGGCGCCTGGGCCATCAGCACATCACGTTCCACCGACGCCGGGATGATTCCCGTCGCAATGCCCTTGTTAGCCCTGATAGTGTTAACCCGGTTTTGACGGGAAGGGAGAGGGTGGGAGCAGAAGCAACTGCGGGATTTCGAATAATCCCGATATTTCAAAGTCTTCTGACTTGATCTTACTCACAGCCGGAATGCTTGCTACAGGCTTTAAATCGATGACGGGCCTATGCCGGGACTGCTTCTCTGCCGCATCCGCAGAAGCGACTCGATGCCCGCAATGCAGTTCAGTCCGTCTGGTCTTCCACCCTCGCCTGCACGATCTCGCGGTTGCGCACATCGATTGCGACGCGTTCTACGCCTCTATCGAGAAGCGGGATGACCCTTCCCTGGCCGCGCTTCCCGTCATTGTTGGCGGCGGCAAGCGCGGCGTGGTGTCGACCTGCTGCTACCTCGCCCGCACCTATGGGGTGCGATCAGCAATGCCAATGTTCACAGCCCTGAAGGCCTGCCCAAAGGCTGTGGTGATCAAGCCGCGAATGGACCTCTATATTCACGAAGGACGCCGCATTCGCGAGATGATGCAGGCCCTTACGCCACTGGTGGAGCCGGTATCGATTGACGAAGCCTACCTCGACCTGAGCGGCACGGAGGCGCTTCACGGCGCGTCCCCCGCAGGCATGCTTATCCGCCTGCAACAACGGGTCGAGCGCGAAATGGGGCTGACAATATCGGTCGGCATCGCCTCCAACAAGTTTCTCGCCAAGACCGCCTCCGAAGCCGACAAGCCGCGCGGTTTTTTCGCTCTGTCGATCGACGAAGCGCCAGCGTATCTTGCACCGCACAGCGTCCGCGTGATCGGCGGCGTAGGCACGGCGCTGGAGAAAAGGCTCAGCCTGGACGGTTATCGCACCGTTGGCGATCTCCAGAAAGCCGAGGCCAAAGAGCTTGTCCGGCGATATGGAGAAACAGGCCTGTGGCTCCATAACTGCGCATTCGGGCGGCACAACCGGAAGGTCGATCCCGAAGGCGAACGCAAAAGTGTTTCCTCTGAAACGACATTCAATGAAGATATCTCCGATCCCGCCGTCTTGGAGGATATCCTCTGGCGTTTGTCACAACGCACGGCTGACCGTGCGAAGGCGTCCGGCGTAGAGGGGCGTGTCATCACGCTGAAGCTGAAGACAGCAGACTTCCGCACCCTCACCCGCCGCATCTCGCTGCCTGAGGCTACGCAACTCGCGCAGATCATTTTCCGGACGGCGAAACCGATGCTGCGCAAGGAGGCCGCCGGTACGCGCTACCGCTTGATCGGCGTGGGCGTTTCCGAGTTGGAGGATGCCCGCGCCGACGCGCTCGACCTTGCGGATCCTGCCTCGCTGAAACGGGCGGCGGCCGAACGCGCCGCTGACCGAGCCCGCATCAAATTCGGCCCCGAAGCCGTCACAACCGGCCGCGGCGCCCGGATCAAGCGAGAGCGGGACAAGAAGGCGTAGTTCCAGGGCCAAGGACTTCATAATCCCCACGGCTGCGCCTAGAATAGACCAAACGACAGGAGCTTCCCATGCCCACGGCAATTGAGAACCTGCACCAGGCAGGCATCGTTCTTCCTGCCCCTCGGGCGCCCGTCGCAAATTATGTGCCCTATGTGACGACCGGAAAACTGCTCTTCATCTCGGGACAAGTCTCCGTTTCCCCGGAGGGCCTTGTGAAGGGCCGCCTGGGTGAAGACATGTCGCTCGAACAGGGCCAGCAGGCGGCGCGTCTGTGCGGCATCAACCTGCTAGCTCAGATGCAGGCCGCTCTGGGCGATCTGGAACGCGTATGCCGGATCGTGAAGCTGGGTGGCTTTGTGAACGCCGCGCCGCACTTCGTGGACATCCCGCAGGTCGTGAACGGCTGTTCGGACCTGATGGTCCTGGCCTTCGGCGATCGTGGCCGCCACGCGCGGTCCGCCGTCGCCTGCCCTGTCCTGCCGCTCGGCGCGGCGGTTGAAGTGGACGCCGTGGTCGAGTTCGACTGACATGACTGCGGCGGGTGCAGACCTGAAATTTGACGTTTCGCACCACGCCTATGCCCACCGTGGCCTGTGGGGCCAGATCAGGCGGGGCCAGGCCACACCGGAAAACTCTCTCGCCGCTTTCCACACGGCCCGCACACAAGGCGTCGGCGCGGAACTTGATGTGCGCCTCACACGCGACCGCACGCCCGTGGTATTCCACGACGCGACCCTCACCCGCATGTGCCACCGTGACGTCGCACTGGCTGATATTGATATCCGGGATCCGCGGGACGCGCTGCTGTCCGACGGCTTCCCGATACCTTCGCTCGCCGAGGCGCTGGATGCATTGGGTGACGCTCCGGTCCTGATCGAACTGAAGGTCGATACGCCGGGAGACACCGCGATCGCGGACATCGTTGCGGACGCCGCCGGCGCGCGCGCTGGCAGGCTGGCGGTGATGAGCTTCGATGAGGCGACCGTGGCCCGCCTGCGCGAACTGATCCCGGCTCGCCCTGTCGGCCTGTTGATCGGCGAGATATCAGCGCTGAGCGCGAATGCTGTTGCGCAGAAGGTGCGCGCGGCGAAGGAGATCGGTTGTGATTTTCTGGGGCCGCACCACTCAAGTCTGGAAACCGTGGCCGAAGCCAGGACCAGGATGCCGCTGGTAAGCTGGACGATCCGCTCGGCCACTGAACTTGCCCTGGCCCGCCGACATCGCGCCGGTCCGGTTTTCGAGAGGTTCAGCACAGATGTAGCGCTGGCCAGCCTCAACCCCATATAGTCTATATGAAGTCTGGAACCGGAGCCTGTTTTGGCCGACGACGCCTGCGAACAGGTGGAGCTGACGTTGTCCGTCGTTGACGGCATGCATGGTGTCGATCGCGCGGCGTGGAATGCTTTATCCAACCCGCCCGGGCTTCCTTACGATCCATTTCTGGACTGGGATTTTCTCCAGGCGCTCGAACTCTCCGGTTGTGCAATCCCACGCACGGGCTGGTCGCCGCGCCACGTTCTGGCGCACGATCCCCAAGGGCGTTTGGCTGGCGCTGCGCCCCTTTATCTGAAATCGCACTCACGTGGCGAGTTCGTGTTCGACCATTCGTGGGCCGATGCGCTCGAACGCGCCGGCGGCCACTATTACCCAAAGCTGCTCTGCGCCGTTCCCTTCACACCCGTCACAGGGCGGCGTCTCTTGGCGACCGGTCCACGCGCGCAAGCTATTCGCGGCGTGCTCGCAGAAACGATTGTCGGCATTGCGGCCGACGCGCAAGTCTCCTCAGCGCATTTCAATTTTCTGGATCAGTCCACGGCGCAGGAATTGGACAGCCAGGGACTGCTTTCCCGGCAGGACCAACAGTTTCATTGGCGCAATGCAAACTACGCGACATTTGAAGACTTTCTCGGCGCTCTATCCTCTCGCAAGCGCAAGATGATCCGTCGTGAGCGCCGCGAAGCGCAGCAAGGCCTGTCATTCCTCCGCCTGACGGGAGACGACCTGAAGCCCCAGCATTGGGATGCGTTCTTCAAATTCTATATGGATACTGGCGGCCGCAAATGGGGCTCCCCCTATCTGAACCGCCGCTTCTTCTCCCTGTTGCACGAGCGCATGGCCAATCGTGTGCTGCTCGTATTGGTCATGGATGACGGCCGCCCGGTCGCGGGGGCGCTGAATCTGATCGGGGGGGAAGCATTGTACGGCCGCTACTGGGGACGCGTGGTGGATCGCCCGTTCCTGCATTTTGAGGTTTGTTATTATCAGGCGATGGACTTCGCAATCGAACATAAGATTCCTCGCGTCGAAGCTGGCGCGCAGGGGGAGCACAAGCTGGCGCGCGGCTATGAACCGGCGCTGACCCGCTCCGCCCACTGGATTGCTCATCCCGGCCTGCGTCGCGCCGTCGCCCTGTATCTCGACCGTGAGCGGGCGGAGGTGCAGGAGGGTATCGACTACCTAGCCGCTTTTGCGCCATTCAGGAAGGATGCCGCTCCAACCGGCATACCGGACGACGACGAGGAAGGATTCTAGATGAGCCTCACCGGCAGTTATGATAGCGGCAACATCTTCGCGAAGATCGTTCGCGGAGAAGCGCCATGCGTGAAGGTCTATGAGGACGCCGGCACGCTGGTCTTCATGGATATCTTTCCGCAAAGCCAAGGCCACTGCCTCGTCATTCCCAAGCAAACCGAAGCCCGTAACATCACGGACTTTCCGGCCGATCAGCTTGGGCCGCTTTTCGCCACTGTGCAAAAAGTCACGCGGGCCGTGATCGCCGCGCTGAACCCGGATGGCGTCGTTGTGCAACAGTTCAACGGCGCCCCGGCGGGACAGACCGTCTTCCACCTCCACGTCCACATTGTCCCGCGTTACGCGAACTTGCCGCTCCAGCCTCACCACGCCGGAAAGCCCGCCGACATGGACGTTCTGCGAGATCAGGCAGCGCGGATAGCAAAGGCGATGGAAGCCTAACACCTTCCCGAAAGCCTCGCCGCCCTTGAACGCCGAGTCGGATCACGCAAGGGAGGCCCGAATGACCACGCGCACGAAGGCGCACCCGTCGCGACATCCGTGACTTGGCGGGAATTACCTTCAATAGACAAGAACACCGCGCTCGCGATCACGACGATCGGGCAACATCGCCACAAACGGCGTGCTGCCCCGTGGAAAGACGACGCGCCCGTCAACCGTCAAAGCCTGAAAGCATCCACCATCAAGGCGATGGCGGATGACCAAACCTCCAACTGCTGACCATACGCGCCGTCGATCCGGGGCCAACGTTCAGGCGACTTTAGCCTTCAGCGACTCGATCGTGAGCTTGCGGCGGACCAGTTTCTCATAGTCCGTCATCAGCTGCTCGGTGATAGCGCCGGGTTTGTAGGTTATGCCCGCCATCTCCGACACCGGCGTCACTTCGGCCGCAGTACCCGTGATGAACACCTCGGAGAAGGTCGATAGCTCGTCCGGCGTGATATGCCGTTCGATAACTTCATACCCTCTCGCCCGCGCCAGCTCGATCACCGTCTGACGCGTGATGCCGTTCAGAAAGCAGTCCGGCGTCGGAGTATGGATTGCGCCGTCGCGGATCAGGAACACGTTCGCGCCCGTCAGTTCCGCCACATAGCCGCGATAATCGAGCATCAGCGCATCGGCATAGCCAGCGGCCTCCGCCTTGTGCTTGGACATGGTGCATATCATGTACAGGCCCGCGGCCTTCGCCGCAGACGGAATCGTTTCCGGCGACGGCCGTTTCCAGTCGGACATCGTCACGCGGATGCCCTTCATCTTGTCTGCGAAATAATTGCCCCAGTGCCAGACCGCCACGCAGGTACGAGTCGTAGCCTGCTGGGCCGACACGCCCATCATCTCCGATCCGCGCCAGGCAAACGCCCGGACATAGCAGTCGGCCAGGCCGTTCTTCTGCATGACCTCGAGCTTGATCCGGTCCAGCTCCTCGGCCGGAACCGGGATCTTGTACCCGACCAGCTCGGCCGACCGGTGCAGGCGGCGGGAATGTTCCGGCCCCTTGAACACCTCGCCATCATAGGCCCGCTCGCCCTCGAATACCGTGGCGCCGTAGTGCAGGCCGTGGGTCAATACGTGAATCTTCGCGTCACGCCACGGCGTGAACTTCCCGTCCAGCCAGATCCAGCCATCGCGATCATCGTACGGAATGAAGGCAGTCATGTTACGTCCTCGAAAGGCGCATTCGGTCCCTCCGGACCGGCATGTTGAAGCTTGAGTTTCGCGCCTTGGTCTTTCATTGTCGGATCGTGGCGATACCTGTCAACAGACCTCCGCCTGCTTCCGCCGCGCCGGCTGTGGCCGATGCGCGCCTGTATCTGCGCGACCAGGACCTGAATGACGGGGCGGCCCTTATCCGCGCCGCCTCGCGCCGGCTGTCCCGGCTGGTCTATCAGGCAGGTGCCCCATCGGGCGCTCTGGAGGCTGAAATCGACGTCATGGAAGAGATTTTCGACACCGGCCCGATGGATGTAACGGAGCTTCGTGACCGGCTGAACGCTCCCAAACAATCCATGGCGAGGACGCTCAACCAGCTTGAAAACCGGGGGCTGACCACCCGCGAGGTTGATCCCCGCGACCGCCGCCGCCGTCTGGTTACCCTCACCACGGCCGGTTCGGCCTTTATCCAGGCGGCGACTGAGCGGCGCCGGGAGGCTCTGCGCCAGGTCTTCCTGCATGCTGGCCCCGAAGCGGTGAACGGCGCCCGCCGGGTGCTCAAGGATCTGCTGCGCGTTCGGAGCGATTCATGACCACCCCTGCCGGGCACATTCTGGCCGTCGATGACGACGACCGCCTGCGCGACCTGTTGAAACGTTACCTGACCCGCGAGGGTTATGACGTGACCGTCGTGAAGGATGCGGCGTCCGCGCGCCGCTTCCTCTCAACCATGACGTTCGATCTCATCGTGCTGGATGTGATGATGCCGGGCGAGGATGGACTTTCCCTGCTCTCCTCGCTTCGCAAGGAGCTCGATACGCCCGTCATCCTGCTCACTGCGCGCGGCCAGCCTGACGAACGGATCGACGGCCTGCGACGGGGCGCCGATGACTATCTGGCAAAGCCTTTCGAGCCGGAGGAACTTGCGCTCCGCATCGCCGCCATCCTGCGCCGCGCAGCGCCGGAAGCGCCGCCGGAGGAGATCCGCCTCTCCGACATGATCTTCCATGTCAGCAAGGGAGAGCTTCGCCGCGACGGCCGGCTCGTGCGCCTGACCGACAGCGAAAGTCAACTCCTGCGCATTCTTGCCGCGCGCGCCGGAGCGCCAGTCTCGCGCCATGAACTCGCCACGCTGACCTCCGCAGGCGTTGAGCGATCCGTCGATGTTCAGGTCACGCGCCTCCGCCGAAAGATCGAGCGCGATCCGCGAGAGCCGGTGCACCTGCAAACGGTGCGCGGCGTAGGCTATCGCCTCGCGGGGGACTGACCGATGCGCCTGCGCGATCTGATGCCACAGGGCTACAACGCCCGGCACATCCTGATCCTCATCGTCCCGATGATCAGCTTCCTCGTCGCCATGACGCTCTACTTTTTCTCGACCCACGTACAGTCCGTAAACCGGAAGCTGTCCCGCGCTGTCGCCGGCGAAATCGAGATGGTGATGGAGACGGTGCGCCGCGATCCGATGGACTGGGAGCCCCTGGCCGCCAACCTGTCACAAGCGGGCCTGATGCAGATGACATTCGCCCCCGGCGTCACGACGCTGGAGCCGCCAGCCGGCCGTCGCTGCTGCCCGGATTTCCGCTCCGATCTGATCCAGACGCTCGACGATCCTTTTACCTTCGCGCTCCGCCCCGACGATCAACTCGTCCTGCGGGTGCTGCTGCCGGAAGGCCTGATGGAAGCCCGCTTTGACCGCAAACGGGTGATTATCGTCACCGCGCACATCTTCATCGTGTGGTCGATCTTCTTCAGTCTCCTGATGCTGGCGATGTCATACGCCTTCTTGCGCAACCAGGTGCGGTCGATCCTCCAGCTGACAGAGGCGGCGGATGCTTTCGGCCGCGGAGAAGATGCGCCGGACTACCGGCCATCGGGCGCGCTTGAAGTGCGCCAGGCCGCACGCAGCATTATTCGTATGCGTACCCGCATCCGCCGTTTCACCGATCAGCGCACGGCCATGCTTGCGGGCGTCAGTCACGACCTGCGTACGCCGCTGACTCGTCTTAAACTCGAACTGGCGCTGGCGCCGAAAGGTTATGACACGGCCGCCGCGAAATCCGATATCGCGGAGATGGAACGGATGCTCGACGCCTACCTCGCTTTCGCGCGGGGAGAAGAAGCGGAAGCGGCGATCGAGACAGACCTGGCGAAGGTCGTGCAGGAAGCCAGCAGTCACATCGGCGCGCGCGCGGAACTTGAGTTCAAAGCGCCTGCGCCCGTGCCAATGCGTCTGCGGCCGATGACTCTAGGCCGCGCCGTATCCAACCTTGCCAACAACGCCGCTGACTATGGCGCACGTGTGCGCATCACGGTTACCGCAGAGGCGGGCAGCGCCGTGGTCGTGATCGAGGACAACGGCCCGGGGATTCCGCCCAACCAGTACGAGGATGCCTTTCGCCCGTTCAGCCGCCTCGACGCATCTCGCAATCAAAATGTCTCGGGAGTGGGCCTTGGCCTCACTATCGCTCGTGACGCCGCGCGCGCGCACGGCGGCGATCTGACTTTGGGCAAGTCCGGCCTTGGCGGATTGAGGGCCGTCATCCGTCTGCCCTTCGATCAAGGGCGGCCGCGGGAATAGTTCACCCCTTCGACAGCTCGACGCTGCGCCGTACGGCGGCTTCTACCGCACGGCGCATCAGTTCGGGCATGGCGCCGGACGTGAGCAGAACATCCAGAGCCGCCGCTGTCGTCCCGCCCGGTGAAGTTACGGCCTTGCGCAATTCCGTGGGGTCGCCACCTCCCTCAAGCAATGCGCCCGCGCCAGCCACGGTTTGACGGGCGAGCAAAGCGGCTGTTGCTGCATCCAGCCCCACATGCCGCGCCGCCGCCTCAAGCGTCTCCGCCAGCAGAAACACGTAAGCAGGGCCGGAGCCCGATACCGCCGTCACAGCATCGATCTGTCCTTCGTCGAGCGGCCCGACGACACCGCCCAGAGGGGCCAGAAGCTTGTCTGCGGTCGCTTTGTCTGTTGCGCGGCAGGCATCCGACATTGCGTAGGCAGTCACACCCCTGCCTATGGCCCCCGGCGTGTTCGGCATGGATCGCACAACACGACTGACGTTGAGCGCGTCAGAAATCCCCCGGATCGTCACGCCCGCCATGACGGACAGGACCAGCGTTGCTTCGGTTCGCCACGGCTCCAGCATTTTGGCTGCCGCCGCAAACCCCTGCGGCTTCACCGCCAGCACAAGGATGTCCGCAGCGCGCGGTTCAGCGTTCAGCGTGATCGCGCCGCTGGCCGCCAGTTCGCGTAAATCATCTGCCGGGTTGGGCTCCAGTACGCTGAACTCGCCCAGCCCGCCGCCGCGCCTACTGCGCAGCCAGCCCCGCAGCATGGCCGAACCCATCCGGCCGGCGCCAACCAGGACGATCCGCCTCTCTCGCTTGGGGCGTGCAGGCATGCGTCAGGCTTCGCCGGCTGTCTCGAACACCACCGCGGCGACGGCCTCGTCGGCCGACTTGCCGGCCCAGACCACGAAGTTGAACGCGGGCAGGAACTGGTCCGCCGCATCCAGCGCCGCAGCGAGAATGGCGGCGACTTCGCCCTGGTCCGGCGACACGCGGTCGAGCATCGGAATGGTGTGGCGGAACACCGCCACGCCATCGTCATTCCAGTAGTCGAAATGCCCCAGCCAGAGCCGCTCATTGATTTTCCGCAGCAGATCGGAAATCGCCGGGTTGCAGCCTTTCGGCGACCGCAGGTCGAGCGTCAGCGAAAAGTTGAGCGACGCCGGCTCATGGCGCCACACGAACATACCCCCGAATTCACCCCAACGGGTCATGGCCGCGCAGTGGATGACGCCCTCTTCAGACCGCTCACATGCCCAGTCCGCGGCGAGCAGCGTCTGCTCCACAACGTCCAGCGCCTTGTCAGACGGCTCAGGGGAAAGATGATCGAGACTCGACATCCGGTCCTCCTAGAATCATGGGCGGTCAGCCCGGTAGCCCAGACGCTAGCGGCGGCAGGGGCGTCCCACAATGGGACCATGGTTAAGGGGGCAGAGACACGAATCAGCGTTTCAGGGCGCGCCGCCGGTTTTTTTTGCCGAAAGCTTGCCTTCCAGCTCCGCCACGCGCGTTTCGAGCGCTTCGACTTTTTCCAGCGCCGACCGCGCCAGCGCCTTGAGGGCCTCTACCTCATCCCGGCGGGCCAGGTCCATCTCGGCCACGAAGCGTTCGCCCTGGGCCCGGGCTGCGGCCTTCACCTCGTCGCCGGCCGCCTGGGCCATGCTGGCGGCTCCCGACACCACGCGGGCAAGGTCGTCCATGATCGGGTTTCGGGTCTGCATAAGCGCCTCGGAGGTGGACCCCGTCGCCGGAGCCGTGTCTAACCTGCCCCCTATATGGCCCGCTGGCGGCCAAGGTTCAAATCGGGATATGAGTCCCCCATGCAGGTCGAAATCCCCTTTCCCAAGATCGATCCGGCCGCCTTTACGATTCCGATCCCGGAATTCACCCTTGGCGCCTTGGAATTCGGACCTTTTCCGATCCGTTGGTATGCTCTCGCCTATATTCTTGGGGTCGCCATTGGCTGGTGGTACGCTACCCGCCTGGTTTCCCGTCCCAAACTGTGGGGCGAGGGTGACGCCGCCCCCGTCTCCCGGACCAACATCGACGATTTCGCCTTCTGGGTGATGATCGGCATTCTGCTGGGCGGGCGTTTGGGCTACGTGCTTTTCTACACCCTGCCCTACGAGCCGCAAAAACTCGCCAACGATCCCATGAGCATCTTCCGGATGTGGGAAGGCGGCATGTCGTTCCACGGCGGACTGATCGGCGCGTCGCTCGCAGTCATCTACACCTGCTGGTCGCGCAAGATCAAAATCCTGAACCTCGCAGACGTCGCCTGCGCCGCGGCGCCCATCGGCATCTTCCTTGGCCGCATGGCGAACTTCATCAACGGCGAGCTTTATGGCCGCCCAACGGACTCGCCATGGGGGATGCGCTTCCCTACCTACGACTGGAATATCCGCGAGTGGATCTACACCGGCAACGAAGAACTGGTGCACCCCAGCCAGCTATATGAAGCCGCTCTCGAAGGGGCGCTGCTGTTTGCCGTCATCGCTATTGCAATCTGGAAATTCCGCGCGCTGCGGCGGCCCGGCCTCGTCTCCGGCATCTTCCTCGTCGGTTACGCCGTTGCCCGCACGATTGTGGAGCAGTTCCGGGAACCGGACGCGTTTGTGGACGGCCTGCCCGGCTGGCTGACCATGGGCATGCTGCTTTCGGCTCCGATGATCGCAGGCGGCATATGGCTGATCCTGCGCGCACGCCGCCAGACGCTCCTGCCGGCGTGAGCACGCTGCACCAGCGCATCACTGACGCTATTCGCGCGAACGGTCCCATGCCCGTCTCGCTATATATGCTGATGTGCCTGCACGATCCGCGCGACGGCTACTACGCCACGCGCCCCGGCCTCGGCGCAGACTTCACCACCGCTCCGGAAACCAGCCAGGTGTTCGGTGAACTCGTCGGCCTCTGGGTTGTTCACGAATGGCTGGCGCTGGGATCGCCCTCGCCGTTCTGGCTGGTCGAACTTGGCCCCGGTCGCGGCGCCATGATGGCGGACATGCTGCGCGCCGGCCGATCCGCCCCTGGCTTTCTGGACGCCGCTCGTATCGCTCTCGTCGAAGCCAGCCCGGCGCTCCGGCAGGCTCAGAGCGAGCGTTTCGCCAACAGACCCATCAATCATTTCGACGAGCTGGGCGACGTACCAGAAGGCCCGGCGATCATTGTCGCCAATGAATTTCTGGACTGCCTGTCGGTCCGCCAGTTTGTACGCGACGGGAACGGCTGGCGCGAACGCCAGGTTGGCCTGGACGGGCCCCAGGGTCTGCGCTTCGGACTCGGGCCGCCCGCTGAACTTCCGCCGAACGTCACCCCCGTCGGCGAAGAGGTGGAGGTCGCCCCCGGTCTGGATTCACTTGCAGACATCATCGCCCAGCGCTTTCGCCGCCACCCGGGCCGCGCACTGTTCATCGACTACGGCCCGGAAGACAGGACGCCCGGCGACACGCTGCGCGCCTATAGCGCGGGCCAGCAGGTTGATCCGCTTGCGGCGCCCGGCCAATGCGATCTTACCGCCGACGTGGACTTCCGCCGCCTGCGCCGCCTTGCGGAGACAGAAGGCCTCGCCGTCTTCGGCCCGGAAACTCAAGCGCGATTTCTGACCCGCCTCGGCGTAAACGAGCGAGCGAAATCGCTGTCAGCATCCAATCCCGACCGGACACAGGAAGTGCTTGCAGGCGTCAATCGCCTGATTTCACCTTATGAGATGGGAGCGAGGTTCAAGGCGATGTGCCTGGCGCCATTGAATGCGCCTACGCCGCCGGGATTTGGCGCAGGCCTCACCTGAGAAAGGACACGCGTGCCCGAACCTCGCCCGCCTTTCACAGAAGCGCCCAATCTCAAGCGCTTCAGCATGCATATCCGGCATGGGTTTTTTGGTCGTGCAGGCGGTGTTTCGGCCCCCCCCTATCGTAGCCTGAATTGCGGGCTCGGCTCAGCCGATCTCACCGAACACATCCTCGAAAACCGGAAGCTGGCCACGCAGGCCCTCGGCTGTGCGCCGGGCCGCCTGATTACACTTCGGCAAGTACATTCCGCAAAATGCGTGACCGTATCGTCTCCGTTCGCACTCGGCGAAACGCCCGAAGCCGACGCCCTCGCCACGCGCGAGCCTAACCTCGTGCTCGGCGTGCTGGCCGCCGACTGCGCGCCTGTTCTGCTGTGCGATCCCCATGCCAGCGTCATTGGCGCCGCGCATGCGGGCTGGCGCGGCGCCGTTGCCGGAGTTGTGGACAACTGCATCGAGGCGATGATCGCCCTCGGCGCGGACCCGTCGCACATGTCGTTGGCGGTCGGCCCCTGCCTCAGCCAGGAATCATTCGAGGTCGGCCCTGACATGGTGGACGCGGCGCTGGAGGCGTCGCCATGGGCGGAGACACTCCTGGCTCCCGGCAAGGATGACCGCCAGCACTTTGATCTGAAACGCTATATCCTCGGTCGCGCTGCGCGGGCCGGTGTCGCCCATCTTGAAGCGCTGGCCGGCGACACCCTGACCGAGCCCAATCGCTATTTCAGCTACCGGCTTTCAAAATCATCAGGCGAAAAAGACACCGGACGCAACCTCTCGGCGATCGCCCTGGTCGCCTGACGCCTCCGGGATATGCGGCATTTCCGCCATGACCAGCATGGATCATGATTCATCCGCAGGATTCACCGGAATTCACGATTGCTCCTGCAAAGGTTTTACGACAGAAGCTTGCCGCACCACGCACCTTTTCCGGCGGGTCAACGGGAGAGCGAGACCGATGAAACTCATCTCGTGTAACTCGAACAGGCCGCTGGCAGCCGATATCGCAGCCTACCTGGACATGCGGCTCACCGAAGCCGAGGTGAAGACCTTCAAGGACCGCGAGGTCTTTGTGAAGGTAAACGAAAACGTCCGCGGTCAGGACGTGTACGTGATCCAGTCCACATCGGCCCCGGCCAACGACCACCTGATGGAATTGCTGATCACCATCGACGCCCTGCTGCGCGCCAGCGCCCGGCGGATCACGGCGATCATCCCCTATTTCGGCTACGCCCGGCAGGACCGGAAGACGGACGGCCGTACCCCCATCTCGGCAAAACTTGTCGCCAACCTCATCACGACGGCCGGTTGCGACCGTGTCGTGACGGTCGATCTGCACGCCGCGCAGATCCAGGGCTTCTTCGACAAGCCGACCGACAACCTGTTCGCCATGCCGGAAATGGCGGACGACATCCTGAAAAAATACGGCCACAAAGACCTGATTGTCATCTCGCCCGACGTTGGCGGCGTGGTGCGCGCGCGCGCGCTGGCCAAGCGCCTGAATGTCGATCTCGCCATCGTCGACAAGCGCCGTGAACGGGCCGGCGAGTCAGAAGTGATGAACATCATCGGTGAAGTCGAAGGCCGGAAATGCATCCTGATCGACGACATGACCGACTCGGGCGGCACGCTCATCAACGCCGCTGACGCCCTGCTCAAGAAGGGCGCCAAGGAAGTCGCGGCCTATGTCACCCATGGCGTGCTGTCGAACGGCGCCGCCGCGAACATCGACAAGTCGCAACTCAAGGAACTGGTGATCACCGATACGATCCAGGCGTCGGATCCCGTGAAGGCCTCCAAGAAAATCCGCACGATGACGCTCGCACCGCTGATCGGCGAAGCCATCCGGCGGATCGCGAACGACGAGTCCATCTCGAAGATGTTCGACTGACCAACCCATGGCGAACGCGCCCGCCGCCGCTCTTGCAGGCGCGGGAGCCAGTCCTGTCGGGGCCGGCTTGCCGCGCCTCACCCTTTCCCCTATAAGCCCCGCTTTCCCGAAAGGTGGCGATAGGCGTCACCTGTGTAGTCAGGTTGTCACCCTAGGGCGCGTCCCGGGCGGATTTCAGGACGAAACGGAGTAAAAACAATGGCTTCCAACATCGTTCTCAACGTCGACGTGCGCGACCGCAAGGGCAAGGGCGGCGCTCGCGAAGCCCGCCGCCAAGGCAAGGTCCCTGGGGTTCTCTACGGCGGCACGCTGGCCCCGGTGGCGATCAACGTTGATCGTCTGCAGATCCGCAAGGCGCTGAATTCCGGTAAATTCCTCGCCCACACCGTGACCCTGGAGCACAAGGGCGAAAAGCAACTCGTGTTCGCCCAGGACATTCAGTTCGATCCCATTACCGACGAGCCTGTGCACCTCGACCTGTTCCGCGTCGAGGCCGATCAGCTGATCCGCGTGAACGTGCCGGTACGCTTCTCGGGCGAAGGCGTTTCCCCGGGCATCAAGCGCGGCGGCGCACTGAACGTTGTCCGTCACGAGGTTGAGCTGTGGGCCCCCGCCGGCTCTATCCCCGACCATCTCGAAGTTGACGTGTCGGCTCTCGAAATCGGCGGCACGGTGAAAATCTCCGCGATCGCGCTTCCGGAGAACGTTCGTCCCACCATCGCCGACCGCGACTTCACCATCGCCACGATCACGGGTCGCGGCGGCAAGGACGACGCGGAAGAAACGGCGACTCCTGCTGCCGACGCCAAGGCTGGCGACGCCAAGGGCGCTGCTGCTCCGGCCAAGGCTGGCGCCGCAAAAGCTGCTCCGGCCAAGAAGTAAGGTCTGGACCGGCGGGAGCGCCCTCGCGCGCTCCCGCCCAATCCGGGACGCCGTCCCATGCTACTCATCGCAGGCCTCGGAAATCCCGGCTCTCAATACGAGGGCAACCGTCACAATATCGGTTTCAAGCTGGTGGAAGCGATCGCAAACACGCACCGCTTTTCACCGTGGCAGATGCAATCGAAGTTCGAAGCGGAAGTCTGCGAAGGCCAGCTCAAAACGCTGGACGGCCGCAGCATGAAGGTGCTGCTGGCCAAACCGCAGACCTACATGAACAATTCCGGCAAATCGGTCAGCGCAATCATGCGCAAACACTATCTGACCCCCGCCGACATCGTCGTTTTTCACGACGAAATCGATATGGCTCTGGGGCGCTTCCGCATGGCGACCGGCCGCAGCGCGGCCGGCCACAACGGCATCCGGTCCATCTACGCGCTGGCCTCCACGGAAATCCGCCGCGGCCGCATGGGCGTTGGTCATCCGGGTGACAAGGGTGCGGTGAAAGCCTCCGTCCTCGCCGATTTCCATCCGGCCGAACGCCCCGCCGTCGATGCACTTATCAAGGCCTGCGTCGACGCCCTGCCCTTCCTTGTCGCTGGCGACAGCGACGAACGCTATCAAACCGAAGTCATGCGCCTTGCGCCGGCGCCGAAGAGCGATCCGCGCAACCCTCCCCCACCGAAGGAAAACACCTGATGGGCTTCAAGTGTGGAATCGTAGGCCTGCCGAATGTCGGCA